>NZ_JBITDK010000005.1:26681-243980 GCF_044454165.1 Streptomyces sp. NPDC051567
CCACAGCCCCCGGCGGCTACGGAGCCGCCGGGGGCTGTGGCACGGCACTTCGGGGACACGGCCTACGCGTTGCTGGCGGCCACCCAGCGTTCCAGGGCCGCGCGCGCGGCGCCCGAGTCGACGGCGTGCGCCGCGCGGGCGATCCCCGCGGCGATCTGCTCCTCCAGCGTGCCCGTGCCCGGGTCCAGGGCCACCAGGGCCGCCGCCGAGTTCAGCAGGACCGCGTCCCGGACCGGGCCCGCCTCACCGGCCAGCAGGCGGCGGGCGACGTCCGCGTTGTACGAGGCGTCCGCGCCCCGCAGCTCCGCGACGTCGACCAGCGGGATGCCGACGTCACGCGGGTCGAACGGCTGCTCCCGCACCTGGCCGTCCCGGACCCACCACACCCGCGAGGTGGCCGTCGTGGTCAGCTCGTCGAGGCCGTCGTCGCCCCGGAAGACCAGCGCGGAGGAGCCCCGCTCGGCCAGGACGCCCGCCACGATGGGGGCCATCCGGGCGTCGGCCACGCCCGTCGCCTGGGCCCGGACCCGCGCCGGGTTGGTCAGCGGGCCGAGGAAGTTGAAGGTGGTGCGGATGCCCAGCTCCCGGCGGGCGGCGGCCACGTGGCGCAGCGCCGGGTGGAACTTCACCGCGAAGCAGAAGGTGATGCCCGCCTCCTCCGCGACCTGCGCGACCCGCTCCGGGGTCAGGTCGAGGCTGACGCCGAGCTTCTCCAGGACGTCCGAGGCCCCGCTCGCGGAGGAGGCGGCCCGGTTGCCGTGCTTGACCACCTTGGCGCCCGTGCCGGCCACCACGACCGCCGACATCGTCGAGATGTTCACCGTCTTGGCGCCGTCGCCGCCCGTGCCGACGATGTCGACCGTCCGGCCCGGCACCTCGATCAGGTTGGCGTGCGCGTACATGGCCCGGACCAGGCCGTTGATCTCCGCGACCGTCTCCCCCTTCGCCCGCAGCGCGACCGCGAAACCGGCGATCTGGGCGTCGGTGGCTTCCCCGCGCATGATGTGGTCCATCGCCCAGGCCGTGTCGTCGGCCCGCAGGTCCCGGCCGGACAGCAGGGCGTCGAGCACACCCGGCCAGCCACGGACCGTCACGCTGTCGCCGCCTGCCGGGGTCACCACGTTCATGGTCCGCTCCTGCTGCTCGTCGAATCGTCGGAGATTCCACGTCGAATGGGAAGGGGTTCAGCCTATCCAGCCCCGCCGGACGGCGAAGAGCCCCGTCCAGGCACTGGACGGGGCTCTCACCGTGGCGACACCAGGACCGGCCGGGGAGCCGGTCCCTCATGCGTTCCTGCGGGGATCAGTGGTGGCCGTGGCCGCTCTGGATCTCCTTGTACTCCTCCACCGTGGGCTTGGGGATCTGGTTGTCCCCGCCGTAGATGCCCTGGCTGAGCTTGACCCGGAGCTTCTCCATGGGCTTCGCCTTGCGCTCGACACCGTTCTCGTCGACCGTCGGGACGGCCTCGATCGCCTCGTACTGCTCGAACGAGGTGAGGGTGTGCAGCTTGCCCTGCGAGAGCGGCTCGTGGATCTCGACGAACTCACCGTGCGGCAGGCGCTTGATGATGCCGGTCTCGCGACCGTGCAGCACCTTGTCCCGGTCCCGGCGCTGGAGGCCGAGGCAGATCCGCTTGGTGATGATGAAGGCGACGACCGGGACGACGAAGAAGCCGATCCGGACGAACCAGGTGATCGAGTTGATCGAGAGGTGGAAGTACTGCGCGAACATGTCGTTTCCACCGCCGATCAGCAGCACGACGTACTCCGCGATCCAGGCGACACCGAAGGCCGTACGGGTCGGGACGTTGCGCGGGCGGTCCAGGATGTGGTGCTCGCGCTTGTCCCCGGTGACCCAGGCCTCGATGAAGGGCCACATGGCGATCGCGCCGAGCACCAGCGGGAAGAGCAGCAGCGGGATGAACACGCCCAGGACGAGCGTGTAGCCGCCCAGGTCGATCTCCCAGCCGGGCATGGCACGGATGAGGCCCTCGGGCATACCCATGTACCAGTCGGGCTGCGCGCCGGTGGACACGTAGTCCGGGCGGTACGGGCCGAGCGCCCAGATCGGGTTGATCGAGGCGATGGCGGAGACGGCCGCGATGACACCGAAGACCAGGAAGAAGAAGCCTCCGGCCTTGGCCATGTAGACCGGCAGCAGCGGCATGCCGACGACGTTCTTCTCGGTCTTGCCGGGGCCCGCGTACTGGGTGTGCTTGTGGAAGACGACCAGGATCAGGTGGGCCACGATCAGGCCCAGCATGATGCCGGGCAGCAGCAGGATGTGGACCGAGTAGAACCGCGCGATGAAGTCGCCGCCCGGGAACTCGCCGCCGAAGAGGAACATCGACAGGTAGGTGCCGACGATCGGGACGGAGAGGATGGCGCCCTGCATGAAGCGGACACCGGTACCCGAGAGCAGGTCGTCCGGGAGCGAGTAACCGGTGAAACCGGTGAACATGCCCAGGATCAGCAGCAGGAATCCGAAGATCCAGTTGATCTCGCGCGGCTTGCGGAAGGCGCCCGTGAAGAAGACGCGCATCATGTGCACGAACATGGCCGCGACGAAGATCAGCGCCGCCCAGTGGTGGATCTGCCGGATGAGCAGACCGCCACGGACGTCGAAGCTGATGTCCAGTGTCGAGGCGAACGCCTCGGACATGTGGACACCCTGCATCGGCACGTACGAGCCGTGGTACGTGACCTCGTTCATGCTCGGGTGGAAGAAGAGCGTGAGGTACACACCGGTGAGGATGATGATGATGAAGGCGTACAGGCAGATCTCACCCAGCATGAAGGACCAGTGGTCCGGGAAGATCTTGCGCATGTTGGCCTTGGCGAGACCGTAGATGCCCAGGCGGCTGTCCGCCCAGTCCGCTACGCGCTCACCGGCCGGCGCCTTGCGCGCCGAGCCGTGTTCGTTGCGTTCGCTGGTTTCGTTGGCAGTGCTCATCCGCGCTCCCAGAATGAGGGGCCGACGGGCTCGTCGAAGTCGCCGAGCGCTTCGAGGAAGCCTTCGCCGTTCACACCGATCCGCAGCTGCGGAAGCGCGTGACCTGCCGGGCCGAAGATGACACGGGCGCCGTCGGAGAGGTCGAAGGTGGACTGGTGGCACGGGCAGAGCACGTGGTGCGTCTGCTGCTCGTACAGGCTGATCGGGCAGCCGACGTGGGTGCAGATCTTGGAGTAGGCCACGATGCCCTCGTGGGACCACTCCAGTTCCTGCTTGTCCTTGATGTCCTCCGGCTTGATCCGGACGATCATCAGGGCGGCCTTGGCGATCTGGACCTGGAAGTCGTGCTGAGTCTGCTCCAGGCCCTCCGGCATGGCGAAGGTCAGCGAACCGACGATGACGTCCTCGGGACGCAGCGGCTCCATCGTGTTCTGGTTGATGAGCAGCTTGCCCTTGGCCCACAGGGTCTTGCGCAGCTTGTCCTCGGGCAGCGGTCCCAGGTCGCGCAGGATCACGACGGCGGAGAGCGGCAGCATGGAGAGCGCGCCCAGCATCGTGTTGCGGATCAGGGGGCGCCGGGCGATGCCGGACTCGTTGGTGCCGTCGGCGAAGTCCTTGAGGACCTGCGCCTTGACCTCGGGGGCCGAGGCGATCGGGTGGCGCTCGTCGGCGACCTCGACGTCGGACATCAGGGTGCGGGCCCAGTGGACCGCGCCCGCGCCGATGCAGAAGAGCGCCGTGCCCAGGGTCATGCCCAGGGCGAAGTTGAGCGCGCTCACCTTCCCGATCGGGAAGATGTACACGATCTTGTCGACGGGGAAGGCCACGTAGGAGGCGATGAAGCCGACCGTGGCCAGCATCGACAGCGTGAACAGGAACGCGACGGTGCGCTCGGAGCGCTTCGCCGCCCGCTCGTCGAGGTCCTGGATGCGCGGCTTGTGGACCGGCAGGCCCGGGTCGGCGAACGGGTCGTCCGCGACCGCTACGCCACCGTGGTGGACGTCGCCCTGCTCGCTCGGCAGGTGCTTCTCTTCGGGAATGTCTTGGCTACTCATGACTTCTTGGCCTTAGCGGTGTGGGCCGCGACCCAGACGGCGACAGCGATCAGCGTACCCAGACCGAAGATCCAGCCGAAGAGACCCTCGGAGACGGGGCCGAGGCCACCGAGCTTCAGACCGCCGGGGTTGTTCGACTTCTCACCGTTCACGTTCTGGAGATACGCGATGATGTCCTTCTTCTGCTTCTCGGGCATGGTGCTGTCCGGGAAGGAGGGCATGTTCTGCGGGCCGGTGAGCATGGCCTCGTAGACATGCTTCGGCGAGACGCCCTCAAGGTTGGGGGCGTACTTGCCGTTCGTCAGCGCGCCGCCCTCGCCGGTGAAGTTGTGGCACTGCGCGCAGTTGTTGCGGAACAGGTCACCACCGTTGGCGATGTCGGCACCCGCCGGGTCGTACTGCTTCTCGGTCGGCGTGATCGGACCGGCACCGAGGGACGCGATGTACGCGGCCATCTGGTCGATCTGCGCCTGCGAGTAGATGTTGGGCTTCTTCGGCACCTGGGCGCCGGGCTGCTGGGCCGGCATGCGGCCCGTGCTCACCTGGAAGTCGACGGATGCGGAGCCGACGCCGACCAGGCTGGGGCCGTCAGTGGAACCCTGACCGCCGGTTCCGTGGCAGCTTGCGCAGCCCACGGCGTACAGCTTCTTGCCCTCCTCGATGGCGAGGGACTGGGCGGTCTCGTCGGCCTGCGCCTTGCCCGCGGGGGCGAAGGCGGCGTAAAGCCCCCCAGTGGCCGCCAGCGCGAAGAGTAGAACGACGATCGCCGCCAGCGGATGGCGTCGTCGTGCGGAGAGCTTTTTCACGGATTACCCCGGTGTCAGGATCTTCTGCGTCGGTGTGACTGGATGGAGTGCCGGGTCGGACCCGGTGACGTGTTCGCTACTTGATCAGGTAGATCGTGGCGAAGAGGCCGATCCAGACGACATCGACGAAGTGCCAGTAGTAGGACACGACGATGGCCGACGTGGCCTGTTCGTGGGTGAACCTCTTGGCCGCGTACGTCCGGCCGAGGACCAGCAGGAAGGCGATGAGACCGCCCGTCACGTGCAGACCGTGGAAGCCGGTGGTCAGGTAGAAGACCGAGCCGTACGGACCGGACGAGAGGCTCATGCCCTCGTGCATGACCAGCGCGGTGTACTCGTACACCTGGCCGCCAATGAAGATCGCACCCATCACGAACGTGACGATGAACCACGTCCGGAGCTTCTTCACGTCACCCCGCTCGGCGGCGAATACGCCGAGCTGGCAGGTGAGCGAGGAAAGCACCAGGATCGTGGTGTTCGCCGCCGAGAAGGGCAGATCCAAGGCCGAAGCCTGCTCTGACCAGTACTCGGCGCCTGTCACGGATCGCAGGGTGAAGTACATCGCGAAGAGGGCCGCGAAGAACATCAGCTCGGAACTCAACCAGATGATGGTTCCGACGCTGACGAGGTTCGGCCGGTTGACCGTCGGGTGCGCGTGCCCGGTATCTACTGTCGTTGCTGTCGCCACGACCGACATTATGTCGGTCGCTTATCCCGCCCTCACCCCGGGGGGTGCCGTTCGGAGTGTCCGGGGCGTGTGCAAGGCCCGAACGGCCCATCAGAACGGCCCGTGGGCGTGACCGGTGAGGGTGTCCGAACCGATGTTGACGACGGGGCGGACGGAGTAGCATCCCTCCCCCGGCTCCGCCGGGACACCCCAGGCAACATCAACGTGATTCACGGACACGTGGAGGAACGAAAATGCGGGCGACTACGCGGGTTCTGGTCTACAGCGACGACGCGGGCACCCGGGAGCAGGTGCGGCTGGCGGCCGGGCGCAGGCCGGCCGCCGATCTGCCGCCGGTCGAGTTCCTGGAGTGCGCGACCCTGCCGGCGGTCCTGGCCGAGCTGGACGCGGGCGGCATCGACGTGTGCGTGCTGGACGGCGAGGCCACCCCGGCCGGGGGCATGGGGGTGTGCCGGCAGATCAAGGACGAGATCTTCCGGTGCCCGCCCGTGCTGCTCCTGATGGGGCGGCCTCAGGACGCCTGGCTGGCCACCTGGAGCCGCGCGGACGCGGCGGTGACCCTTCCGGTGGACCCGGTGGACTTCGCGGACGCCCTGGCGGGCCTCCTGCGGGCCCGCCTGTCTCCGGCCGCCTGAGGGCCCCTGAGGCGGCTTCCCGGCGCGGGGGGGCCCGTGACGGACCCCCGCGCGCCGGCGGGGGCCGATACGGGCCCCCGCGCCGTCCCGCGGCCCTGACCGGTGCTGCGGGCCGGGTCTCAGACCTGGGGCCGCAGGCGGGCCGTGTCGATGGGGCTGCGGCCCTCCTGAGTGCCCTTCAGCAGGGCGCTGCCCTCGCGCCAGTCGGGCCAGTCGACGTTCCAGTCGCCGAAGCCGTTGCCGAAGGGGTCCATGTCGTCGCCGATGCTGTTGATCACCTGGATGATGTCGCCCTCGGTGATGTTCTCGTAGAACCAGGCGGCGTTCCCGGTGCTCATGCCGGTGCAGCCGTGGCTGACGTTCTCGTAGCCCTGGGAGCCGACGGACCACGGGGCGGCGTGGACGTATTCACCGCTCCAGGTGACGCGCGTGGCGTAGTAGACCGGCAGGTTGTAGTACTCGCTGCCGCCGATGCCGACGGAGTCGCCGCGCATCTGGACGAAGTACTGCTTGCCGAGCACCACCTTGACACCGTTGCGGGTGGAGAAGCCGGGCTTCCCGGTGGTCACCGGGATGGTGTTGACCACTTCTCCGTTGCGCTTGAACGTCAGGTAGTGCGAGGAGGCGTCGGTGACGACCTCGACCCGGTCCCCGATCTCCAGCTCCAGCGGCTTGGAGACGGCCCCGTAGAGGTCGTTGTCGATCCGCACCCCCTCCAGGTTGCTCCGGACGGAGACGGTGGAGTTGGCGGGCCAGTACTCCTTCGGCCGGAAGTGGAGCCTCTTGTCGTCCACCCAGTGCCAGGCGCCCTCGACCCGGTCCGGGGTCTCCACGACCAGGCCGCGTTCCACGAGCTTGCGGGCGGCCTTGTCCTTGACGGGTTCGTTGAGATCGGCGGTGAGGGGCTGTCCGACGCCGTACTTGCCCGCGTCCGGGCCGAACTCGACCTTGAGGACCTGCTTGGACGGGGTGGTGTCGAACGTCATCGTGCGCTGTCCCGGGGCGCCCCGCTTGTCCTCGGTGCTCACGGTGACCGTGTAGCGCACGCCCGCGGCCATCGGGACGGTGCTGTGCCAGCGGTCGCCCTTGGCCGTCAGCTCGCCCGCCAGGAGGCGGCCGTGGCTGTCCACGACGCTCACGTCGGTGATCCGGGCGTCGACGCTCTTGGCGGTGACCTCCAGGGGCCGGCCGGGGTCGACCGGACGGCTGCCGGCGGCCTTGTTGAAGGCGAGCTGGTCGCCCGCGTCGTACGGGCGGGCGGACAGCGGGTTGCGGTCGCCGGACCCGCACGCGGTGGCGCCGGCCCCGAGGGACGCGACCAGCAGGGAGCAGCCGAGTACCGTCCAAAGACGCGGTGAGTGCTTCATGGCGCCAACGCTATGAAGATATGTCAGATGCTGCGCGCGGAGGGACTGCAAACGAGGGGCCCGGATACCTCCGAAAGAGGTATCCGGGCCCCAGGTTCACACGGCCGGGCCGTGGGATGCGGCGTCTACTGGTTCTGGTTCTCGCCGCGGTAGTACTCGTACACCCAGCCCCACAGGCCGATCAGGATGACCGGAGCCGAGAAGTACATCAGCCACCAGCCGAAGATGACACCCAGGAAGGCGAGTGCACCACCGATGGCCAGGGAGAGCGGCTGCCAGCTGTGCGGGGCGAAGAAGCCCAGCTCACCGGCCTCGTCGGCGACGTCGGCCTCCAGGTTGTCCTGGGCCATCTCGTCGACGCGCTTGGCCGTGAAGGCCAGGTAGTAGCCGATCATGACGCTCAGGCCGAAGGCCAGGAAGAGCGCGGTGGTGCCGACGGGCTCCTTCGACCACACGCCGTACACGACGGCCATGATCAGGATGAAGAAGGAGAGCCAGAGGAACATCCTGCCCTGGATCTTCACTTTCCGGCCTCCTTGGCGCCCGCGACGGCCTTGTTCCCGGCGCTGTGGTCCTCAAGGTGGTCGAGGGCCGCGATCTCCGGGTGGTGCAGGTCGAACGCCGGGGACTCGGAACGGATCCGCGGCAGGGTGAGGAAGTTGTGCCGCGGCGGCGGGCAGGACGTCGCCCACTCCAGCGAGCGGCCGTAACCCCACGGGTCGTCGACCTCGATCTTCTTGCCGTACTTCGCCGTCTTCCAGACGTTGTACATGAACGGCAGCATCGACAGACCGAGCAGGAAGGAGCTGATGGTCGAGACCGTGTTCAGCGCGGTGAAGCCGTCGGCGGCCAGGTAGTCCGCGTAACGGCGGGCCATGCCCTCGGCGCCCAGCCAGTGCTGCACCAGGAACGTGCCGTGGAAGCCCACGAACAGCGTCCAGAAGGTGATCTTGCCGAGCCGCTCGTCCAGCATCTTGCCCGTGAACTTCGGCCACCAGAAGTGGAAGCCGGCGAACATCGCGAAGACCACGGTGCCGAAGATGACGTAGTGGAAGTGCGCGACGACGAAGTACGAGTCGGAGACGTGGAAGTCCATCGGGGGCGAGGCCAGGATGACGCCGGTCAGACCACCGAAGGTGAAGGTGATCAGGAAGCCGACGGCCCAGAGCATCGGTGTCTCGAAGGACAGTGAGCCCTTCCACATGGTGCCGATCCAGTTGAAGAACTTCACACCGGTCGGTACCGCGATCAGGAAGGTCATGAAGGAGAAGAACGGTAGGAGGACGCCGCCGGTGACGTACATGTGGTGGGCCCACACGGTCACGGAGAGGCCGGCGATCGCGATCGTCGCGGCGATCAGGCCGATGTAACCGAACATCGGCTTGCGCGAGAAGACCGGGATCACTTCGGAGATGATCCCGAAGAACGGCAGGGCGATGATGTACACCTCTGGGTGTCCGAAGAACCAGAAGAGGTGTTGCCACAGCAAGGCGCCGCCGTTGGCCGAGTTGAACACGTGCGCGCCGAACTTGCGGTCGGCCTCCAGCGCGAAGAGCGCGGCGGCCAGCACCGGGAAGGCGAGCAGGACCAGGACACCGGTCAGCAGCACGTTCCAGGTGAAGATCGGCATGCGGAACATCGTCATGCCGGGCGCGCGCATGCAGATGATCGTGGTGATGAAGTTGACCGAGCCGAGGATCGTGCCGAAGCCCGAGAAGGCCAGACCCATGATCCACATGTCGGCGCCGATGCCCGGCGAGCGGACGGCGTCCGACAGCGGGGAGTAGGCGAACCAGCCGAAGTCGGCGGCGCCGCCGGGGGTGGCGAAGCCGGCGACCGCGATGATCGAGCCGAAGAGGTACAGCCAGTACGCGAACATGTTCAGCCGCGGGAACGCCACGTCGGGCGCGCCGATCTGGAGCGGCATGATCCAGTTCGCGAATCCGGCGAACAGCGGCGTCGCGAACATCAGCAGCATGATCGTGCCGTGCATCGTGAACGCCTGGTTGAACTGCTCGTTCGACATGATCTGCGTACCCGGACGGGCCAGCTCGGCGCGCATGAAGAGCGCCATGACCCCACCGATGATGAAGAACACGAACGAGGTGACCAGGTACATCGTGCCGATGGTCTTGTGGTCGGTGGTGGTCAGCCACTTCACGACCACGTTGCCCGGCTGCTTGCGCCGTACCGGCAGCTCGTTCTCGTACGAGTCAGCTGCGGCGGCACCCTGGGATTCGTTGAGGATGCTCACAGTTTGTTCGTCTCCGCATTCCGGGCCGGGTCGGTCTGCTTGATGCCGGCCGGGAGGTACCCGGTCTGCCCCTTCTCCGCCAGCTCCTTGAGGTGCGCCCGGTACTTCTCGGGCGAGACGACCTTGACGTTGAAGAGCATCCGGGAGTGGTCGACGCCGCAGAGCTCGGCGCACTTGCCCATGAAGGTGCCCTCTTGGGTCGGGGTGACCTCGAAGACGTTGGTGTGGCCCGGGATGACGTCCTGCTTGAACAGGAAGGGGACCACCCAGAAGGAGTGGATGGTGTCGTTCGACGACAGGATGAAGCGGACCTTCTCACCCTTGGGCAGGTAGAGGGTCGGGCCCGGCCAGCCCTTGTCCGGGTTCCGGTCACCGGGGACGCCCTTGGTGTAGACGCCTTCGGCGCCCGCGGGGAAGTCCTTGAGGAAACGGTCCGGGATGGACGCGAGCTCCTTGGGGACCTGCGTCGTCCTCGGCTTGGCGGCTTCACCTTCGGCGCCCTCGGGAACCGGGAGCAGCCGCGGCTTGGGGGTGCTGACGTCGCCGTCGACGTTCTCGACGTAGTTGAAGACCCAGCTCCACTGGAAGCCGACCACGTTGATCGTGTGGGCGGGCTTGGCGGAGAGGGCCAGCAGCTTGGACTCGTCACGCGCGGTGAAGTAGAAGAGCACCGAGACGATGATGAGCGGAACCACGGTGTACAGCGCCTCGATGGGCATGTTGTACCGGGTCTGCGGCGGAACCTCGATCTTCGTCCGGCTGCGCCGGTGGAAGATGACGCTCCACATGATCAGGCCCCACACCAGGACGCCCGTGATGAGTGCCGCGGCCCAGGAGCCCTGCCACAGCGAAAGGATGCGCGGCGCCTCCTCGGTCACCGGAGTCGGCATTCCGAGGCGGGGGAAGTCTTTCCATGTATACGAGCAACCAGTGGCGGTCGCCAGGACCACGCCCGCAGTCAGCGCCTGCAGCAGCTTCCGCCGCATCGGACGCCGCGGCATGGGGGTACCTCCCAGGCCCTTCGGGCGATGGGGGAGGTCGGAGCCGTAGGGACTCACGTAGCGCCTTCCCGAGAGTCTCGGCCCGCGCGGCCGGCCGCGGCCGTGTTCGGGTCGGTCGCCGGCCCTGACGCAGGCAGGGGTTTGGATGTTTATGCGGACCAAACCCTACTGGACGCTATTTGGGGTCGCGCGGGGAGGGTGCCCAACGCGCCGCTACTGCCCCCGAAGGGGTGGATCGGCCGTCCGGGGGACAGGCCCGGGCACCCGGAACGACAGACTCCGCAGGGCATCTGACGGCCCCTGACCCCGGTGTGCTCCGCACGTCCCCTCCCTTTACGGTGGCCGGATGCCGTACTTCGACAGCGCGTCCGCCGCCCCCCTGCACCCCGTGGCCCGTCAGGCGCTCCAGGCGGCCCTGGACGAGGGCTGGGCCGATCCCGCCAGGCTGTACCGGGAGGGCAGGCGCGCCAGGCTGCTGCTGGACGCGGCGCGGGAGGCGGCGGCGGAGGCCGTGGGGGTGCGTGCCGACGAGCTGGTGTTCACTCCTTCGGGGACGCACGCGGTTCACACGGGCGTGGCGGGGGTGCTGGCGGGGCGTCGGCGCGTCGGCGGCCGGCTGGTCGTCTCGGCGGTCGAACACAGTTCGGTGCTGCACGCGGCGGCGGCGCACGAAGGGCGCGGCGGGACGGTCGCCGAGGTCCCGGTGGACCGTTCGGGTGCGGTGACGGCGGCCGGGTACGCCGCCGCGCTGGAGCCGGGGACGGCGCTGGCCTGTCTCCAGTCGGCCAACCACGAGGTGGGCACGGTCCAGCCGGTGGCGGAGGTGGCCGAGGTCTGCGCGGCGGCCGGGGTGCCGCTGCTGGTGGACGCGGCCCAGTCGCTCGGCTGGGGCCCGGTGGAGGGCGCCTGGTCGGTGCTGACGGGCAGTGCGCACAAGTGGGGCGGCCCTCCGGGGGTCGGCCTGCTGGCAGTGCGCAAGGGGGTCCGTTTCTCCCCCCGGGGTCCGGCGGACGAGAGGGAGTCGGGCCGCTCCCCCGGCTTCGTGAACCTGCCGGCCGTCGTGGCGGCGGCGGCCTCGCTGCGGGCCGTGCGGGCGGAGGCCGGGGAGGAGGCGGCCCGGCTGCGGGTCCTGGTCGACCGCATCCGGCGGCGGGTGGCCCGGCTGGTCCCGGACGTGGAGGTGGCCGGGGACCCGGAGCGCAGGCTTCCGCACCTGGTCACCTTCTCCTGCCTGTACGTCGACGGCGAGAGCCTGCTGCACGAGCTGGACCGGGCGGGGTTCTCGGTCTCCTCGGGCTCGTCCTGCACCAGCTCCACGCTGACCCCCAGTCATGTGCTCCGGGCGATGGGGGTGCTGTCCGAGGGGAACGTACGGGTCTCCCTGCCGCCGGGGACCACGGCCGGGGAGGTCAACGCCTTCCTGGAGGTGCTGCCGGGCGTGGTGGCGGGGGTCCGGGAGAAGCTCGGGGCGCACTCCGTCCCGGGGGCGGTCCCGGCGGCGCCCCCGGTGGCGGACTCCGTCGAGCTGGACGCGCTGGGGCTGCGCTGTCCGCAGCCGGTGATCGAGCTGGCGCGGGCGATCGTCACGGTCCCGGTGGGCGGCACGGTGACGGTGGTGTCGGACGACGAGGTGGCGCGGCTGGACGTGCCCGCGTGGTGCGCGATGCGGGGCCACGCGTACGTCGGCGAAGCCCCGCGTGAGGTGGGTGTCGCGTACACCGTCCGCCGCCTGGTATGAGGGGGCGGGCCGGGACCCCGGGAGCCCGGGGGGGGCACTCGCGCGCCGCCCCCGGGCCCGGGAGCCGTCACACGGCCAGGTGGGCCTGGACCTCCGACGCGGCGGTGTCGCCGTAGGCCTTGGCGAAGCGCTCCATGAAGTGGGCGCGGGCCAGGGTGTACTCCTGGGTGCCGAGGGTCTCGATGACCAGCGTCGCCAGCATGCAGCCGACCTGGGCCGCCCGCTCCAGGCCGACGCCCCAGCCCAGGCCGGTCAGGAACCCGGCGCGGAAGGCGTCGCCGACGCCCGTGGGGTCGACCTTCGCGGTCTCCTCCGGGCAGCCGACGACGATCGGGTCGTGGCCGACCCGATCGATGCGGACGCCGTTGGAACCGAGGGTGGTGACCCGGGTGCCGACCTTGGCGAGGATCTCCTCGTCCGTCCAGCCCGACTTCGACTCGATCAGGCCCTTCTCGTACTCGTTCGAGAAGAGGAACGTCGCCCCCTCCATCAGGGTGCGGATGTTCTCGCCGTCCATCCGGGCGATCTGCTGCGAGAAGTCCGCGGCGAAGGGGATGGACCGGGTCCGGCACTCCTCCGTGTGGCGGAGCATCGCCTCGGGGTCGTCGGCGCCGATCAGGACCAGGTCCAGGCCGCCCACCCGGTCGGCGACCGACTTCAGCTCGATCAGCCGGGCCTCGCTCATCGCGCCCGTGTAGAAGGAGCCGATCTGGTTGTGGTCCGCGTCGGTGGTGCACACGAAGCGCGCGGTGTGCAGGACCTCGGAGATGCGGACGGACTCGGTGTCGACGCCGTGCCGGTCCAGCCAGGCGCGGTACTCGTCGAAGTCGGAGCCGGCGGCGCCGACGAGGACCGGGCGGCTGCCGAGCTGCCCCATGCCGAAGCAGATGTTCGGGCCGACCCCGCCCCGTCGTACGTCGAGGTTGTCGACGAGGAAGGAGAGGGAGACCGTGTGCAGCTGGTCCGCGACGAACTGGTCGGCGAAACGGCCGGGGAAGGTCATGAGGTGATCGGTGGCGATGGAGCCGGTGACTGCGATGCGCACGGCGTGGATGCTCCTGCGGAGGACGGCAAGGGGACATTCAAAACTACCCGTTCACCGGCCCTGAGCCGACCGTACGAAACTACCCCGTAGTAGGTCTTTCTTCTCATGGTCCGGGGTGCCTACGGTGCCTCCATGACCTCTACCGATGGCTTCGGGTACGCCGAGTACACCAGCGGGACGCACGGCGCGGAAGGTTCGCGGGGCCCCGGTCTCGCACGGCTGCTGGGCGACTGCGCCCGGATGGCCCCGCACTGGACGGTCCCGGCCGGGCCCCGGCCGGCCCGGGTGGCGCCCTCGCAGATCCACGGGGTCAGCGTCCCGCCCTCCTCGGCCCGCCTGATCGCCTCCACCGCCGCGTACGGGGACTGAGCGGCGGGGCCGGAGGACCGGGGGAACCGGTCGGGCCCCGGCTTCGTCACACCCGCGTCAGGACGACGGGACGGGCGAAGGAGCGATCTGGTGACCAGCGAACAACCCGGAACATCACACGGCACACGACGACGGCCCGCCTGGGCCGTCGGCTCGGTCGCCGCCGCCGTCCTGCTGACCGGCGGCGGCACGGCCTACTGGGCGGCCACGGCCCACGGGGACGGCGGGCGCTCCGTCACGGCCGGGCGGTCGGCCGTGACGGAGCGGTCGGCGGACCGGTCGGCGCAGCCTCCGGCGGCCCCCCGGACGGAACCGGGCCCCGGCATCGCACCCGGGGAGCCCGACCCGGCCGGCGGCGGGGTGACCTACCGCGCCGAGGTCCCGCTCCCGGCGGCCCCGGGCGACGCGCCGTCCTTCGCCGCCTCCGGCGAGGTGACCGGGGCGGAGGTGGCCCGGCTCGCGGCGGTCCTCGGGATCACGGGCGCGCCCCGGCTCACCGGTGACGTCTGGCTGGTCGGGGAGGCCGCGGACGGGGCCGGGCCCCGGCTCACGGTGACCCTCAAGGCCCCGGGGACCTGGACCTTCACCCGCTTCACGACGGGTACGGGCGACTGCGTGCGCGGCAAGGACGTCTGCGGCCCGGCCACGCTCCCCGGAGCCGGGAAGGAGAGCGGCGGCTCCGGCACGGGCGGGGGCCCGCCGGTCTCCGAGGAGGCGGCCAGGGCGGCGGCGGCCCCGGTGCTGAAGGCCCTGGGCCAGGGGGCCGCGAAGCAGGACGCCCGCCTCGTCCAGGGCGCGGTCCGGGTGGTGACGGCGGACCCGGTGATCGGCGGACTGCCCACCCGGGGCTGGTCCACCACGGTGAGCGTGGGGGCGGACGCCCAGGTGGTGGCGGGCGGCGGCGAGCTGAAGGAGCCCGTACGGACGGCCGAGCGGCCGGTGGTCGGGGCCGTGGAGGCGCTGGCCCGGCTCAACGCCGCGTCGGCCCGCCCGGCGGACGGCGCCGGCCCGGGGACCGGCGCCTGCGCCACCCCGGTCCCGTTGGGCGCGGACGCCCCGGCGGGGACCGCCACGGACACCTCCGTGTGCGCCGCGCGGCCCGAGCCGGTGAAGTCCCCGCGCACGGAGACGGTGCGGGGCGCCGTGCTGGGGCTGGCCCCGGGGACGGTGGACGGCGCGCGGGGCCTGGTCCCGGCCTGGCTCTTCCAGGTGGCGGGGGCCGGTGGCGGCCCGGACCGGACGGTGGTCCAGTCTGCGGTAGCCGGGGAGGGCGCGGCGCCCCCGGCGCAGGGGCGGACCGTGCCCGGGTTCTCGTACGCGGAGGCCGACCGGAAGCTGACGGTGAACTTCTGGGGCGGGCTCTGCTCCAGCTACGCCGTGGAGGCCCGGGAGGAGTCCGGTTCCGTCCTGGTGAAGATCACCGATACGCCGGACAAGCCGGGGCAGTCGTGCGTCGCGCTCGCCCAGGAGATGTCCCGGACGGTGACGCTCCGGCAGCCGCTCGGGGAGCGCAAGGTGGTCGACGCGACCACGGGCAAGCCGCTGCCCCGCCAGTAGGTCCCGGGCGGTCCGCGCACGACGAGGGCCCGCCTCCAGTCGCACTCGACCGGAGGCGGGCCCTCGTCGTACAGACTTGACCGCCGGGGCAGCCAGGCTGCCGGGCCGTTCTAGTTGAACGAGTCGCCGCAGGCGCAGGAGCCCGTGGCGTTCGGGTTGTCGATCGTGAAGCCCTGCTTCTCGATGGTGTCGACGAAGTCGATGGAGGCACCGTGCAGGTACGGGGAGCTCATCCGGTCGGTGACGACCTTGACGCCGTCGAAGTCCTTGACGACGTCGCCGTCGAGGGAGCGCTCGTCGAAGAAGAGCTGGTAGCGCAGGCCGGAGCAGCCACCGGGCTGGACGGCGACGCGCAGCGCCAGGTCCTCACGGCCCTCCTGCGCGAGCAGGGTACGGACCTTCTCGGCGGCGGCGTCGGACAGGAGGATGCCGTCGGTCACGGTGGTCTTGTCGTCCTGTACGGACATCTGCATTCACTCCCGAAGTGGGCGGCTCCCCGCCGCAGGGCAGGGAAACGTCGGACTCTTGCCGTCGGTGGCAACGAGCGGGGCCCCGGTTTCATTCCACGGCCGGGCGCTCGTTTCAGATATTCATGCTCGCACACCGTGCGAAGGGGCGGGTCCAAGCTCCCGCGGGGTAATGCGTCACATTGACACTATCGGCATCGTCAAAGTGACACGAACCGGTTATGATAGATAACGTCAAATAGACGAGAAGTCGAACCGATGTCTCCCGAAGTCACTTGTCGCAGAAACAGAAAGGGTGCGTGTCGTGACCACCGCCCAGCCTTTGGACGTCCAGCCGACGCCTCTTGCCCTGCTGCTGCTCGGCCGCGAGGCCGACCCCAGGAGCGAGCGCGGGGTGGAGTGTCCCGGCGACCTGCCCTCGCCGTCGGACCCGAACCTGGTGGCACGTGCCCGCGCGGCCAAGGAGAAGCTCGGGAACAAGGTCTTCATCCTCGGCCACCACTACCAGCGTGACGAGGTCATCGAGTTCGCGGACGTCACCGGGGACTCCTTCAAGCTGGCCAAGGACGCCGCCGCCCGCCCGGAGGCCGAGTACATCGTCTTCTGCGGTGTCCACTTCATGGCCGAGTCGGCCGACATCCTGACCTCGGACGACCAGAAGGTCGTCCTGCCCGACCTGGCCGCCGGCTGTTCGATGGCCGACATGGCCACCGCCGAGCAGGTCGCGGAGTGCTGGGACGTCCTGACCGAGGCCGGCATAGCCGAGGCCACGGTGCCCGTCTCGTACATGAACTCCTCCGCCGACATCAAGGCGTTCACCGGCAAGTACGGCGGCACGATCTGCACCTCGTCCAACGCGAAGAAGGCCCTGGAGTGGGCGTTCGAGCAGGGCGAGAAGGTCCTCTTCCTCCCGGACCAGCACCTGGGCCGCAACACCGCCGTCCGGGACCTGGGCATGGACCTGGACGACTGCGTCCTCTACAACCCGCACAAGCCGAACGGCGGCCTGACCGCCGAGCAGCTGCGCGACGCCAGGATGATCCTGTGGCGGGGGCACTGCTCGGTGCACGGCCGGTTCTCGGTCGACTCGGTCGAGGACGTCCGGGCCCGCATCCCCGGGGTGAACGTCCTCGTCCACCCCGAGTGCAAGCACGAGGTCGTGGCGGCGGCGGACCACGTCGGCTCGACGGAGTACATCATCAAGGCGCTGGAGGCGGCCCCGGCCGGCTCCAAGTGGGCCATCGGCACCGAGCTGAACCTCGTCCGCCGGCTGGCCAACCGCTTCGCCGACGAGGACAAGGAGGTCGTCTTCCTCGACAAGACGGTCTGCTTCTGCTCGACCATGAACCGCATCGACCTCCCCCACCTGGTGTGGACCCTGGAGTCCCTGGCCGAGGGGACCCTCGTCAACCAGATCCAGGTGGACAAGGAGACGGAGAGCTTCGCGAAGCTCGCCCTGGAGCGGATGCTCGCGCTCCCGTAACTCGCGCGATCCGTACGCGCCGAAGGGCCGCCCCCGGACAAGGGGGGCGGCCCTTCGGCGCGTACGGCACCGGTCCTCGGTCAGACCCCGGCCGGGGTCTGACGTGCCGGGTCGGCCGGGGCGGGGACCACCGTCAGGCGGGCCGCCTTGCGCGAGCGGCGGCGCTCCTTGCGGAGCTCCACCATCGTGTAGAGGGTCGGGACCAGGAGCAGGGTCAGCAGGGTGGAGCTGACCAGGCCGCCGATGACGACCACCGCGAGCGGCTGCGAGATGAACCCGCCCGAGCCGGTGACGCCGAGCGCCATCGGCAGCAGCGCGAAGATCGTCGCCAGGGCCGTCATCAGGATCGGGCGGAGCCGGTGACGGCCGCCCTCGACGACCGCCTCGACGACGCCCATGCCCTGGGCGCGGTACTGGTTGACCAGGTCGATCAGGACGATCGCGTTGGTGACCACGATGCCGATGAGCATCAGCATGCCGATCATCGCCGGGACGCCCAGCGGGGTCCCGGTGATCAGGAGCAGGCCGAGCGCGCCGGTCGCCGCGAAGGGCACGGAGACCAGCAGGATCAGCGGCTGGACCAGCGACCGGAAGGTCGCCACCAGCAGCATGAAGACGATCGCGACGGCCGCGAGCATGGCCAGGCCCAGCGAGCCGAACGCCTCGTCCTGGTCCTCGGAGACCCCGCCGATGGAGGCGGTGGCCCCGGCGGGCAGCTCCAGTGCCTCGAACTTCGCCTGGAGCGCGGTGCCGACCGCGCCCGTGTTGTCGCCGACCGGCTTCGCGGTGACGGTGGCGGCGCGGGCGCCGTCGATCCGGGTCATCGCGACCGGGCCGGGGACCAGCTCGATCTGGGCGAGGTCACCGAGCTTGAGCGGGCCGACGGGGAGCGCCCGGAGTTCGGCCAGGGTGGTGGCGGGCTTCGCGGAGCGGATGACGAGGTCCCGCTCGGTGTCGTCCAGGACGACCTTGCCCGCCGGGTTGCCCCGGACGGCCTGTCCGACGACCGCGCCGAGCGCCGCCTGGCTGAGTCCCGCGTCGGCGGCCCTGGGCCCGGCGGTCACCGAGATCCGGGGCACGGACTGGGAGAGGTCGCTCTGGACGTCGGTGACGTCGGTCATCTTCGCGATCTCGGCCCGGACCTGTTCGGCGGCCTCGGCCAGGGTCGCGGCGTCACCGGCCTTGACGACCACGCTGAGGTTCTGGCCGCCGAAGCCGCCGCCCGCCGCGATCCTGGTGTCGCCGATGCCGTCGAGCCGGGAGAGTCCGGCCTCGATCTCCTTCCTGACGGCCGCGGCCTCGCCCGCGTCCTTGAGGGTGACCTGGTAGGACGCCTGGTGGGAGCCGGTGCCGCCGCCGAAGGCGGCCATGAAGCCGGAGGAGCCGACGGTGACCTGGTAGCTCTTGACGCCCTTGACCGAGGCCAGCGCCTTCTCGACCTTGCGGCTCGCCTCGTCGGTGGCGGCCAGCGAGGTGCCGGGGGCCAGCTCCTGCTTGACCGTCAGGACGTCCTGCTCGCCCTCGTCGAAGAAGTTGGTCTTCAGCAGCGGGGTCATCGCGAAGGTCGCGACGAGCACGGCGGCGGCGATGGCCACACTGGTCAGGCGGCGCCGGGTGGCGAAGCCCAGGACCCGTACGTAGAACTGCTGGAGGCGGCTGCGGGCCTCCTTCTCCTCGGCTTCGCGCCGGGCGCGGGCCACGCTCCCGGGGTCCCCGGCCGTCACGCCCGGCGGGGTGCGCAGGAACCAGTACGAGAGCACCGGGACGACGGTCAGCGAGACGAGCAGCGAGGCCAGCAGGGCCGCGGTGACCGTGAGCGAGAAGGAGCCGAAGAGCTCGCCGACCATGCCGCCGACGAGGCCGATCGGCAGGAAGACGGCGACGGTGGTGAGCGTGGAGGAGGTGACCGCGCCGGCCACCTCCTTGACCGCGGTGAGGATGGCGGCCTCGCGCTCCTCGCCGTAGCCGAGGTGGCGCTTGATGTTCTCCAGGACCACGATCGAGTCGTCGACGACGCGGCCGACGGCGATGGTGAGCGCGCCCAGGGTCAGCATGTTGAGCGACAGGTCGCGGGTCCACAGCACGATGAGCGCCAGGACGACGGAGAGCGGGATGGAGACGGCGGTGACCAGCGTCGAGCGGACCGAGGCCAGGAAGACCAGGATCACGATCACCGCGAAGACCAGGCCGAGCAGGCCCTCGGTGGTGAGGCTGGAGATGGCCTTGGCGACGGCCGGGCCCTGGTCGGTGACGACGGTCAGCTCGGCGCCGGAGCCGAGCGTGGAGCGCAGCGCGGGCAGCTTCTCCTTGACGGCGTCGGAGATGGCGACGGCGCTGCCGTCCTTGTCCATGGTGAGGACGAGGGCGAGGCTGGGCCTGCCGTCGGTGCGGGTGATGGAGGCGGGCCTGGCGGGCTCCTCCTTGACGGTGGCGACGTCACCGAGGCGCACGGCGGGCTTGCCGGGGGCGGGGCTCAGGCGCAGGTCCGTCAGCTGGGCCAGGGAGGTGTAGCCGGAACCGACGCGGACGGTGCGGTTCTTGCCCTCCTCGTCGAAGGAGCCGGCGGGGACGCTGACGCCGCCCGCCTGGAGGCCCTGAGCGAGCGTGAGGCCGTCGAGCCCGGCGCCGGCGAGCTTGGCGTTGTCGGGGGTGACGGTGACCTGGGTGTCCTGGACGCCGTCCACGGTGACCTGGCCGACGCCGTCGATGTCCGAGAGGACGGGGACGACGGAAGCCTCCAGCTGGGCGGCGAGGGCCTGCGGGTCCTTGTCGGAGGTGGCGGCGAGGACGAGGGTCGGCATGTCGTCGGTGGAACCGGCCACCACCTGCGGGTCGACCTCGGCGGGCAGCCGGACGCGGGCCCGGTTGACGGCCTGCTGGACGTCGGCGACGAGCTGCTTGGTGCCGCTGTCGCCGTACTCGAAGGTGGCCATGACGAGGGCGTTGCCCTCGCTGGCGGTGGAGGTGACGCCGGTGATGCCGTCGACGCCCTTGAGGGCGGCCTCGATCGGTTCGACGACCTGCTTCTCCACCACGTCGGGCGAGGCGCCCTGGTACGGCGCGAGCACGGAGACCATCGGCAGTTCGATGGAGGGCAGCAGCTGCTGCTTGAGCTGCGGGACGGCTATGGCGCCGAAGAGGAGCGCGACGAGCGACACGAGGCCGATCAACGCCCTTTGGGCAAGGCTGAATCGGGACAGCCAGGACATGGGTGTATCTCTCTGCAGTGACGTACGCGGGGGCTTACCCACCCTGTCCCACGGGGCCGGGCCCCGGCGTCGCTCGCAGGTCCCGTCCTGGGGCCCGGCATACCGCGTCCGCAGTACGCCCCTGCGTACTCCCGTCGTACTCCCCGCCCCCGCGGAGCGGCCTTCGGGCGGCCCCGGGGGTGGGCGGGGTCACTCGGCGCGGGGCCGGACCAGTCCCGACTCGTAGGCGACGACCACCAGTTGGGCCCGGTCGCGGGCGCCGAGCTTGGCCATGGCCCGGTTGACGTGCGTCTTGACGGTGAGCGGGCTGACCTCCAGCCGTCCGGCGATCCCGTCGTTGGACAGGCCCGCGGCGACGTGGACGAGGACCTCGCGCTCGCGGACGGTCAGCGCGGCGAGCCGTTCGGTGTGGGCTCCGCCCGGGGCCCCGGCGGCCTGGTCCGCGCCGCCGCCCTGGGCGAGGAAGGTGGCGATGAGCCCCTTGGTCGCGGCCGGGGAGAGCAGTGCCTCACCGGCGGCGGCGACCCGGATGGCGTTGAGCAGTTCCTCGGGCTCGGCGCCCTTGCCGAGGAAGCCGGAGGCCCCGGCGCGCAGGGCCTGCACCACGTACTCGTCCACCTCGAAGGTGGTCAGCATCACGACGCGGACGGCGGCGAGCCCGGGGTCGGCGCTGATCATGCGGGTGGCGGCGAGCCCGTCGGTGCCGGGCATCCGGATGTCCATGAGGACGACGTCGGGCCGGGTCCGGCGGGCCAGGTCGTACGCCTGGGCCCCCTCGCAGGCCTCGCCGACGACCTCCATGTCGTGCTCGGAGTCGACGAGGACCCGGAAGGCGCTGCGCAGCAGGGCCTGGTCGTCGGCGAGGAGGACGCGGATGGGCACGGGGGCGGGCCGGGGCGGCGGGGAGGGGTCCACGGGGGGCAGCGTACGCCGACGCCCCGGGCCGGGATCAGCCGAGGGCCAGGACCAGCAGGGCGGTGGTCGCGGCGGTCTCGGCCAGGGCGCCGAAGACGTCGCCGGTGACGCCTTCGAAGCGGCGGACGCAGCGGCGCAGCAGCAGCTCGGCGGCGAGGAGGGCCGCCAGGACCGCCGCGACGTGCTGGGCGGCGGACGGCAGACCCAGGGGCAGGGCGGCCAGGGCGGCGAGGGCCAGGACGAGGGCGGTGACGGCGGCGGCGACGCGGTGCGGGACCGCTCCGGCGACCGCCGCGCCGAGTCCTTCGGGGCGGGCCGCGGGGACCCCGGCGCGGGAGGCGAGGGTCATGGCGAGCCGGGCGGTGACGGCGGCCAGGACGACGGCGAGCGCGCCCCGGCCCCAGCCGCCGGCGTAGACCTCGGCGAGCGCGGCCACCTGGACCAGCAGGGCGAAGAGCAGGGTCACGACGCCGAAGGGGCCGATGTCGGACTGCTTCATGACGCGCAGCGCCTCCCCGGCCGGTTTGGCGCTGCCCAGTCCGTCCGCCGTGTCGGCGAGTCCGTCCAGGTGCAGGCCCCGGGTCAGGGCGGCGGGCACGGCGACGGTGACGGCCGCGGCGAGCAGCGGACCGCCGCCGAGGAGCAGGAGGAGGACCCCGGGCACGGCCGCGAGCAGGCCGACGGCCAGCCCGGCGAGGGGGGCGCAGGCCATCCCGGTCCGGGCGGCCGGGCGGTCCCAGCGGGTGATGCGGGCCGGGAGCACGGTGAGGGTGCCGAAGGCGAAGCGGACGCCGTCGCGCAGGGAGGCGCGGCCTGGTGGCGGCGTCGGGGGCGGATCGTCGAACGAATCTGTCATCCGCGTGAACGCTACCTGCTCGGGGCGGGCGGTAACTTACCCGCTACGGGCCGCATCGGGAGCGCCGCCCGGCTGGGAGGCTGCGGCATGGGTCACTGGTGGTACCGGAACATCGTGGAGCCGGGGAAGCTGCCCCTGCTGCTGGCGCTGGTCTCGTTCGTCCTGTCGTTCCTGGTGACCCGGGTGATCACCCGGCTGATCCGGGCCGGGAAGGGGCCGTTCAGGAACCTCTCCCCGGGCGGTGTCCACGTCCACCACGTGGTGCCGGGGGTGATCCTCGTGATCGTCGGCGGGTTCGGGGCGATCGCGAGCGGGCGCCACAGCACCGCCGCGATGCTCTCCGCGGTGATCTTCGGGATGGGCGCGGGGCTGGTGCTGGACGAGTTCGCGCTGATCCTGCACCTGGACGACGTCTACTGGAGCGAGCGGGGCCGCAAGAGCGTGGAGATCGTGGTGCTGACGGCCGCGCTGGTGGCGCTGGTGCTGGGCGGGTTCCTGCCCTTCGGGGTCGACGAGCTGAGTCCCGGGGAGCGGCACAGCCGGGGCGTCGTCGTCATGAACACGGCCACCAACTTCTTCCTGGCCCTGATCGCCCTGTGGAAGGGCAAGCCGCGCACGGCGGTGTTCGGGGTCGTCATCCCGCTGGTGGCGCTGGTCGGCGCGGTCCGGCTGGCCCGGCCCGGTTCCCCGTACGCGCGGAGGTTCTACGCGAACCGCCCGCGGGCCCGGGCGCGGGCCGGGCTGCGGGCCTTCCGGCACGACCGGCGGTGGGCGGGGCCGCGGCGCCGGGTCGAGGACTTCATCGGCGGGGCCCCCGACCCGGAGCGGACGCCCCCGGACGGGGAGCGGCGCCCACGCTGAGCCCGGGGCGGCCCCGGCCGCGGGGTGAACAGGTCAGCCCGGGGCCGGGTGGGTCAGCCCGGGATCAGGCCGTCGTCGTCGAGCAGCGCCCGGACCTCGTCCAGGCCGGCGTCCGGGCCGGGCAGGATCAGCTCGGACGGTTGCAGCGAGTCGTCGGAGAGGGGTTCGCCGAACCGCCGGACCGCGTCGAGGAGGGCGCCGAGCGTGCGGCGGAAGCCCGCCTCGTCGCCGCTCTCGACCTCCGCGAGCAGTTCGTCGTCCAGCGCGTTGAGCTCGGTGAGGTGGCTGTCGGCCAGCCTCACCTGGCCCTCCCCCATGATGCGGACAATCATGACGGGCCCCGTCCTACTGCTTGTCGAACCGGTGCGGGTGGTGCTGCTGCTGGGCGGAGCCCGGGGCGCCGCCCTCGATGGACTGCTGCTGCGCGGAAGGACCGCCCGCCAGCTCGGCCTTCATCCGCTGGAGTTCCAGCTCCACGTCCGAACCGCCGGAGAGCCGGTCCAGCTCGGCCTGGATGTCGTCCTTGGAGCCCAGACCGCTGCGGTCGTCCAGGGCGCCCGAGGCGAGCAGCTCGTCGATGGCGCCGGCGCGGGCCTGGAGCTGCGCGGTCTTGTCCTCGGCCCGCTGGATGGCCAGGCCGACGTCGCTCATCTCCTCCGAGATGCCGGAGAAGGACTCCGCGATCCGGGTCTGCGCCTGCGCCGCGGTGTAGGTGGCCTTGATGGTCTCCTTCTTCGTGCGGAAGGCGTCCACCTTGGCCTGGAGCCGCTGGGCGGCGAGGGTCAGCTTCTCCTCCTCGCCCTGGAGGGTCTGGTGCTGCACCTCCAGGTCGGCGATCTGCTGCTGGAGCGAGGCCCGGCGGGAGAGGGCCTCGCGGGCCAGGTCCTCCCGGCCCAGGGCGAGGGCCTTGCGGCCCTGGTCCTCCAGCTTGGCCGACTGGCTCCGGAGCTGGTTGAGCTGCAGCTCCAGCCGCTTGCGGGAGGTCGCGACATCGGCGACCCCGCGGCGTACCTTCTGGAGCAGCTCCAGCTGCTTCTGGTACGAGTAGTCAAGGGTCTCGCGCGGGTCCTCGGCCCGGTCAAGGGCCTTGTTCGCCTTCGCGCGGAAGATCATCCCCATACGCTTCATGACACCGCTCATGGGCTTCGCGCGCCCCCTTCTGACGGACTTCGCTCCAGGTCACCTACAGGTGCGACCCCCCGGTCGTGCCGGGACGATCGCCACAGAACCCACACTACGGGCCCCGTCTCCATTACCGCACTGTTCGGGTACCGATGGGCTCCTCCTCCAGGACGACTGTGCCCCCCGCCGTGTCAGGCGTGAGGAGTAGACGATCAGTAGGTGGTCCCAGGAGCGGAGCCCGCCGGACCTCGTGCGGGAGCCCGGACCTCTCGCAGGGAGGACGCCCGCCGTTGCCGGATCGTTCCCCGTGGGGGTGGGGCCCGTGCCCGCGACCACGTACGCTTGGGTTTTGTGTTTGGTAGCCGTTCCTCCAAGGAAGAGAAGGCCGCCGCCGCCGACAAGGCGAGCGCCGACCTTTCGCAGCCCCGTGACCCGCAGGCCCCGAAGGGCCGCCCTACGCCGAAGCGTGCTGTGGCCCAGTCGCAGCGCAAGGCCGTGGTGGCCTCGACCGGCAACCGCAAGGAGGATGCCAAACGAGCCCGTGAACGCCGTCGCGTGGAGATGGCCAAGCAGCGCGAGGCGCTGGCCAGTGGCGACGAGCGTTACCTGCCCGCCCGCGACAAGGGCCCCGTCCGCAGGTACGTCCGCGACTTCGTGGACTCCCGCTTCTCCATCGCCGAGATGTTCCTGCCGCTGGCAGTGATCATCCTGGTGCTCAGCATGGTGAAGATGCCCTCGATCCAGAACATCGCCCTGCTGCTGTGGCTCGGTGTGATCGTGCTGATCGTCCTCGACTCCATCGGCCTCTTCCTGCGCCTGCGCAAGGCGCTGGCCACCCGCTTCCCCGACGAGCCGCGCCGCGGCGCCGTCGCCTACGGCCTCATGCGCACCCTGCAGATGCGCCGGCTGCGGCTGCCGAAGCCGCAGGTCAAGCGCGGGGAACGGCCCTGAGCCAAGCGCCGCCGGGTGCCGCGGTGGGCGGGTCCCCGGGCGGGTCCCGGCTCTGGCTCGAAGGGCTGGGCGGACTGCGCAACGTCGTCCGCCAGGAGCTCGTGGGCCGTCAGACCGACGAGCAGATCGCGCACCGCTTCCCCGTCGGGCAGCGGCTGCGCGTCCTCGACGTCGGCATGGGCCAGGGCACCCAGGCGCTGCGCCTGGCCCGCGCCGGTCACAAGGTGACGGGGCTGGAGCAGGACCCCGCCGTGCTGGAGGTCGCCCGGACGGCGCTGGCCGGCGAACCGGCCGGCATCCGGGACCGGGTCCTGTTCATGGAGGGCGACGGCCGCGAGACCGGCGCCCACTTCCTCCCCGGCAGTTTCGACGTGGTGCTCTGCCACGGCGTGCTGATGTACGTGCCCGAGCCGGACGCCATGCTCGCCGGGCTGGCCCGGATGCTGGCCCCCGGCGGGCTGCTCTCCCTGCTGGTGCGCAACGGCGACGCCCTCGCCATGCGGCCCGGCCTGAACGGCGACTGGGCGGGGGCGCTGGACGCCTTCGACCGCGTCGAGTACACCAACCGGCTCGGTCTGGAGGTGCGCGCCGACCGGCTGGCCGGGCTGACCGCCACCCTGTCCGGGATCGGGGCGCCGCTCCAGAGCTGGTACGGGGTACGCGTCTTCACCGACGGGACCGAGACCGGTGACGGCCTCCCGCCCGAGGAGGAGCTGGACCGGCTGCTCGCCGCCGAGGACCGGGCCGGGCGCACCGATCCGTACCGCGGGGTCGCCTCGCTGCTGCACCTGTGCGGCGTCCGGGGCTGAACCCCTGCCCCGCTCCCCCGCGAACCGCTGTGAACTCCCGCTCCCGCCCTGTTCCCGGGCCGCGCCGGCCCGGGAACAGGGAGCGGGACGGGAAGGCGCTCAGGCGCCGAGCGCCGCGCGCAGGCTCATCGTGTAGAGCTCGGTCCCGTTGTCGTCGGAGAGCTTCACCTGCTCGGTGCCGCCCTCCAGCAGGTCCTTCCAGTACTCACCGATCCAGGACTCCGCGTCCCCCTGCGTGGTGAACTCCTCCGGTACCACCGACGGGCTCGTCCCGGTGCCCTCGGCCGTCTCGAACCGCCACGTCCACGCCATGTCCGCCTCCGTTGCTCGTCCGTCGCTCGCACGCTTCTCGCCTTGAGTCTGCCCGCAGAGTAACCGGGCGCGCAGCAGTCCCGGCGAAGCGGGAGGATCATCCTGTGGAACTCACTCTGCTCGGCACCGGAACCCCCGAAGGACTCCCCCGCCCCGGGTGTCCCTGCGCGGCCTGCGCGGTCAGCTCCGGCGCCCGGTCCCGCGCCGCGACGGCCGTCCTGGTGGACGGGGCGCTGCTGCTCGACCTGACCCCCGGCGCGGTACTGGCCGGGGCCCGCGCCGGGCATTCGCTGGCCGGGGTGCGCCAGGTCCTGCTGACCCACCCGCACGACGGGCCCGCCGTCGAGCTGCCGCCCGGGCTGCCGGCCGCCGGGCGGGTCCCGGACGGGCGGGAGCTGTCGGTGATCTCCGGGCACCGGGTGCGGGCGGTGCCGATGGACGCGCCGGGCACCGGGTACGAGGTGACCGGCCCGGACGGCGCCCGGCTGCTGTACCTGCCGCCCGGCGGGGCACCGGCGGGCACCGGGGAGTCCCGGCCCGGCGGCGGCCCGGGGGCGCGCCGCCCGTACGACGTGGTCCTCGCCGACGTGCTGGGGCGGCCCGAGGCGGTGGCGCGGCTGCGGGCGGGCGGCGCGGTCGGCCCGGACACCGAGGTGATCGCCGTCCACCTGGACCACGACACCCCGCCGGGGCGGGAGCTGGAGCGCCGGTGCGCCGCCGCCGGGGCCCGCGCGGTCCCGGACGGCACCACCGTGACCGTCGGGGAGCACCGCCCGGCGACGGAGGTGCCGCGCCGGACCCTGGTGCTGGGCGGCGCCCGGTCGGGCAAGTCCGTCGAGGCCGAGCGGCGGCTGGCGGCCTTCCCCGGGGTGCTCTACGTGGCCACCGGCGGCGTCCGGGACGGGGACGCGGACTGGGCGCACCGGGTCGGCCTGCACCGGGAGCGCCGGCCGGCGGCCTGGCGGACGGTGGAGAGCTGCGACCTGGTCCCGCTGCTGGCGCAGGACGGGCCGCCGCTGCTGATCGACTGCCTGGCGCTGTGGCTGACCGACGCGATGGACCGGGCCGGGGCCTGGGACGACGCCGTCTGGGCCGGGGAGGGCCGGCAGCGGCTGCGCGAACGGGCCGCCGCGCTGGTCGCGGCCGTCCGCGCGACCCGCCGCACGGTGGTGCTGGTCAGCAACGAGGTGGGGTCGGGGGTCGTCCCCGCGACGGCCTCGGGCCGCCGGTTCCGCGACGAGCTGGGCCGCCTCAACAACGCCGTGGCCGGGGAGTGCGAGCACGTCCTGCTGGTGGTGGCCGGACAGGCCCTGGTCCTCAAGGAGTGACCCGCCCGTCGTGGCCGGAACCCGGGCGGAGCCGGGCCGGAGGGCGGCCGGGGGCCGTCCCACCGGCTGTACGCTCTGGCAGATGACCACGCTGAATCTCGACGACTTCTCCGATCTGATCGAGCGCCCCGACGGGGGCGTCCGGCGTGACGCCGAGGACCGCCGTGAACGGCTGGCCGTGCCGCCCGGCGCGCTGGGCCGGCTCGACGAGCTCGCCGAGTGGCTCGCCGCCGCGCAGGGGCGGGTGCCGGTGCGGCCGGTCGAGCGTCCCCGTGTCGTGCTGTTCGCCGCCGACCACGGGATCGCCGCCGGGGGTGTCTCCGCGCGGGCCGCCTCCACCGGCCACGAGCTGGTCCGGGCCGTGCTCGACGGGGCCAGCCCCGTCGCCGTGCTGGCCCGCCGGTTCGGGGCCGGCGTACGGATCGTGGACGCCGGGCTCGACTGCGATCCCGCGCTGCTCCCCGCCGACGTGACCGTCCACCGGGTGCGGCGCGGCAGCGGGCGGATCGACGTGGAGGACGCGCTGACGGCCGGGGAGGCCGAGGCGGCGCTGCGGCTCGGGATGCGGATCGCCGACGAGGAGGCCGACTCCGGCACCGACCTCGTCGTCCTCGGGGACCTCAGCGTCGGCGGGACCACCGTCGCCGCCACGCTCGTCGCCGCCCTGTGCGGCACCGACGCCTCGGTGGTCACCGGCCGGGGCGGTCTGCCCATCGACGACCTGGCCTGGATGCGCAAGTGCGCGGCGATCCGTGACGCGCTGCGCCGCGCCCGGCCGGTCCTCGGCGACCAGGTCGCGCTGCTCGCGGCGGTCGGCGGCGCGGACATGGCCGCGATCACCGGTTTCCTGCTCCAGTCGGCGGTCCGCCGGACGCCGGTCATCCTCGACGGCGTCGTCTCGGCGGCCTGCGGGCTGGTGGCCCAGCGGGCCGCGTTCCGGGCCCCGGACTGGTGGCTGGCCGGGCAGGCGAGCGGCGAGCCGGGCCAGGCGAAGGCGCTGGACCGGATGGCGCTCAACCCCGTGCTCGCCCACGGCGTCACTGTGGGAGAAGGAACCGGGGCCCTGCTGGCGCTCCCGTTCGTCCAGGCCGCCGCCGCACTCGCGGCGGAACTCCCCGAACGAGCGGTGCACGAGCCGGCCCCCTGAGTGACCGGGGCCCGCGGTCCTGACCAGGCCGTGGCCCCGGGCCCTTCCCACACTCCGTCCGGGGGAACCCCAGCATGGACGGCGACGCCCCATATCATCGCTTTTCATGGGAGAGGTCCGTTTGACCAGCGCAGAGACCGACCGGAGCGCCGTACCGGCGGCCGGCCAGGCACCAGACCGGACGACCGGCAGGAAAGAGACCGGCGGCGAAGGCGCCGGCAAGGCGGCGGGGGGCGGCCGGGAGACCGGGAGGGGCAGCGCCCGTTCCCGGCGCGGTGCCGCGTTCGCGGTCTGGTACCTGCGCGCCGTCACCTTCGTCAACTTCCTCAGCGCGGTGTGGCTCTCGCTCGGGCAGGACCTGCGCAAGCACAACACCGCCGACTTCTACACCCCGTACCTGCTCACCGCGGGCTTCGCCTCCGGACTCTTCTCGCTGCTGCTCGCCGTCACCATGGGCCGCCGCAAGCGCGCGGCCTGGATCCTGAACCTGGTGCTCGGCGGGATGCTGCTGCTGGCCTTCGCCGTGGCGGCCTTCGCGCCCTGTACCGAGGGCGAGTTCAGCCTCTGCTACCCGGAGTTCCGCGACCACGCCCAGAACTGGGTCTCGCTCGCCCTGACCGCGGCCTTCGTCGGCGCCCTGCTCCTGGGCCGCCGCGAGTTCTACGCCCGGGGCGACCGCTCCAACCCGGTGCTGGCCACCGTCGTGGCCGCCTTCGGCCTGCTGGTCACCTCGCTGGTCGCGGCCCTGCTGGTCGGCGCCACCAACACCGCGCCCGACAGCTCAGCGGCCCCCTTCCTCGCCCGCTGGCGGTACGGGGTCATGCGGCTGATCACCCTGGCCCCGGACGACAAGGCGTACCAGGCGATCAGCACGCCCTCCTGGGTGGACGTCTTCATCAACGTCATGTCGATGGTGCTGCTGCTCGCCGTGCTCTTCGCGGCCTTCCGTTCGCGCCGCGCCGTGGACCCGCTCACCGAGGAGGACGAGGAACGGCTGCGGGCGCTCCTGGCCCGCCAGGGCGACCGCGACTCGCTCGGCTACTTCGCGCTGCGCCGCGAGAAGTCCGTCATCTGGTCCCCCACCGGCAAGGCCGCCGTCACCTACCGCGTCGTCGGCGGGGTCTCGCTGGCCTCCGGCGACCCGATCGGCGACCCCGAGGCGTGGCCCGGCGCCATCGAGCCCTGGCTCGCCGAGGCCCGTGAGCACGGCTGGGTCCCGGCCGTCATGGGCGCGAGCGAGGAGGCCGGGCAGATCTACGCCCGGCACGGCCTGGACGCCCTGGAACTCGGCGACGAGGCGATCGTCGAGACCGACGAGTTCACGCTGGAGGGCCGCGCCATGCGGACCGTCCGGCAGGCGTACAACCGCGTCAAGCGCGCCGGGTACACCGTCCGCATCCGCCGCCACGCCGACATCCCGGCCGGGGAGATGGAGGTCCTGCTGCGCCGCGCCGACGACTGGCGCGACGGCGCGACCGAGCGCGGCTTCTCCATGGCGCTGGGCCGGCTGGGCGACCCGGGCGACGGCCAGTGCGTGATGCTGGAGTGCACCGACGGCAACGGCGAGCTGCGGGCGGTGCTGTCCTTCGTGCCCTGGGGCCCCAAGGGCCTGTCGCTGGACCTGATGCGCCGCGACCGCGATTCCGAGAACGGCCTGATGGAGTTCATGGTCATCGAACTCCTCGAACGCTCCCGGGAGATCGGGGTCACCCAGGTCTCGCTGAACTTCGCGATGTTCCGGTCCGTCTTCGAGCGCGGGTCCAGGCTCGGCGCGGGCCCGGTGCTGCGGATGTGGCGCTCGCTGCTGAGCTTCTTCTCCCGCTGGTGGCAGATCGAGTCCCTCTATCGGGCCAACGCCAAATACCGGCCGATCTGGGAACCGCGGTTCATGCTCTTCGAGAAGAGTTCGGACCTGCTGCGGATCGGCATCGCGGCGGGCCGGGCCGAGGGCTTCCTGGAGGCCCCCGGCCTGCCGAAGTGGCTGCACCGCAGACACCTGGAGACGATGCGTTGACGGTGTGGACCCCTGCCCCGCTGCGGCGGTTCGCCCGCCGTGAGTGGGGGCCCCCGTACAGGACGGTCCGGGACGCGCTCGTCCACGAGAGGTGGCGGGCGGTCCCGATGACCCTCGGCGCGGTCTGTCTGACCTCGGTCTTCCAGATCGTGCAGAACCAGTCCTGGGGGTTCCGGGCGGTCCAGGACCTCGGGTCGGTCAAAGCCGTCGACCCGCTCTGGCAGGCGCTGCTGCGCACCCCGCTGTCGCTGTTCGTGCCGGCCCTGGACCTGCCGGTGTGGGGGGCACTGGCGCAGATCCTGTTCGTCTTCGGGATCTCGGAGATCTGCGTCGGCTGGTGGCGGACGCTGGCGGTCGGCTACCTCGCCACGCTCGCCGGGACCACGTACGCGCGGATCGGGGTCGCGCTCGGCCCCGACCATCCCTTCGGCCTGCCCGTCTCCGACCGGGTCGTCAACGACACCGGGCCCTCGGCGGCCGTGGTGGGGCTCGCCGTCTACGTCTGCTGGCGCTACCGGGCCTACCTGACCGCCGCCCTGGTGGTCGTGGTGATGACCGGCGAGGTGCTGGTCAAGAACAACCTGGCGGGCAAGGAGCACCTGGCGGCCATCGCCGCGGTCATGGTGGTGTGCGCGGTCCGGGCGAGGTGGGGGCCCCGGCGCTCCCGGACCCCGCTCGGACGGCACCCGCCCCCCTGCGACCGGAAGACGCGGACACCCGTACCGCCGGTACCGCCCGCGCCGCCCGTGGACCGGCCCTAGGTCCGGCTTCCTCAGGTCCGGCCCGCCCCATGAGGCCGTACCGTGTCCGGGTGACGACGACACACCTCGGACCCCTGACCGCCGCCCGGCAGTGGACGCGGACCCACCGGCTCGCCGCCGACGCCGTGCTCGCGTCCGGGGCGCTCGTCTGCATGGTCGTCGGCTCCTTCGTCGATCCGCACGGGGTGCACGGGCCCGCCTTCGGGACGCGTGCGCCCGAGCCGTTCTCGCTGGTCCTGATGGTGCTGGGCGCGGCGGCCCTGGTCTTCCGGCGCCGTGCGCCCCGTACCGTGCTCGCCGTGACGGGCGGGCTGGCGCTGCTGGAGCTGGTCGTCGGGGAGCCGCGGGCGCCCGTCGCCATGTGTGCGGTGATCGCCCTGTACACGGTGGCCGCCAGCACCGACCGGCCCACCACCTGGAAGATCGGCCTGCTCACGATGGCGGGGATGACGGGCGTGTCCATGCTGGCCGGCCCGCTGCCCTGGTACGCGCAGGAGAACCTCGGCATCTTCGCCTGGACCGGGATGGCCGCCGCCGCGGGGGACGCGGTGCGCAGCCGCCGGGCCTTCGTCGACGCCATCCGGGAGCGGGCCGAGCGGGCCGAGCGGACCCGGGAGGAGGAGGCGCGGCGGCGGGTCGCCGAGGAGCGGCTGCGGATCGCCCGGGACCTCCACGACGTGGTGGCCCACCACATCGCCCTGGTCAACGTGCAGGCGGGGGTGGCCGCGCACGTCATGGACAAGCGTCCCGACCAGGCCAAGGAGGCGCTGGCCCACGTACGGGACGCCAGCCGTTCGGCCCTGAACGAGCTGCGGGCCACGGTGGGGCTGCTGCGGCAGTCCGGTGACCCGAAGGCGCCGACCGAGCCCGCGCCCGGTCTGGCCGTCCTGGACGATCTGGTGGACACCTTCCGGTACGCGGGGCTGCCGGTGGAGGTGGTCGTCCAGCTCGGGGACGAGCCGGCGCCGCGGGCCGCGGTGGACCTGGCGGCGTACCGGGTGATCCAGGAGGCGCTGACCAACGTGCGCAAGCACGCGGGCCCCGGGGCCCGCGCCGAGGTGAGCGTGGTGCGGGTCGGGGCCTCGGTGGAGGTGACCGTGCTGGACGACGGCGGCGCCCCGGCCGGCCCCGCCCCGGAGCCCGCCGACCCGGGCGGGGGCCACGGCCAGCTCGGCATGCGCGAACGGGCCACCGCCCTGGGCGGCTCCTGCTTCGCCGGCCCCCGCTACGGAGGCGGCTACCGCGTCCACGCCGTCCTCCCCCTGACCTGAACCCGCCCGCGCTCCGGCCCCCATCCGTTCCGAGGGCCCCCGGACGGAGTCTGGGGGCGAGGTCGAGCGCGCGGAGGAACGCGAGGGACGAGCGTTCTGAGCACGTACGACCTCGTGAGTCAGGCTCCGAGCGCCCCGGAGGCGAACCGAGCCCCAAAAAAACTCAGCACCCCTTGCGCCAGGCGTCCAGTTCGTACTTCTTTGCGATCGAGCTGAGGTTCAGGGCGCGGGAGCGGCCGCAGAAGCGGTCCGGGGGGAGTTCGTACTCCGCGTGGAAGACGGCCTTCCCGGAGGAGGTGAAGGGGGTGAGGCGGTCGCACTCCGCGTACTGGGCGCACTGTTCGTTGACCGCGAAGTCGAAGTCGCCGACCAGTTGGGGGATCTGGTCGAGGTCGTTCTTCAGTCCGACGGCGAGGCCCCGGTCGTGGGCGAGTTTCGCGATCAGCCGGTTGTAGCGGAGCTGGTCGTCGGCGGTGAGGGGGAAGCCGGTCTTGTTGCGGTAGCCGTCCATGTTGTCCGGTTCGATCGCGTCGAACCCTTTCTCCCGGCACATGTCGAACCGTTTGGCGATCAGGGGTTCCAGCGTGTCGCGGTGGCGGATGTCGAGCCAGCGTTCGCCGTCCCAGCCGTTGCCCCGGCCCAGGAGGGTCTTGGGGAAGTCGTCGGCGTCGGGCCGGAACTCTTCCCAGGCGCCGGTGGAGAGGTAGCAGATCGTCTTGCGCCCGGCCTTCTTCAGGGTGGCGACCTGTGCCTTGGTGGTGGTGAAACCGTCGATGTCGTAGACGGGGACGTCCACCGAGGTGTCGAGTTTCCCGCTGAGCTGCCACTGCCAGGCGAGGCCCGGGGTGGGCTGCCAGCGGCTGCCCGGCGCCGGGGCGGGGCCGGGGGCCGGGGCCTCGTCGTCGTCCGGCTGTGCCGTGCAGGCGGCGAGCAGGAGCAGGGTGGTGAGGAGGGCGAGGCGCAGTCGGCGGGTGTTCATCCGGTCACTTCCAGGGCGTGGGGAAGGGTGGACCACGGGTGGGCTCCGGTGCCGGGGACCGCGCAGTGGACGCCGGCCCGCCGGGCGGCGGCGAGTTCGGCGGCGGGGGCGCCCGGGGGGACGGCGTAGACGAGGTGGCAGAACCGGTCGGCGGGGTGGTCGGCGGTCCAGGGGGGTGGGGCGGTCGCCTCCCGGTAGGCGTCCCAGGGGCCTTCGAAGGTGACGAGCAGGTCGGCGAGACCGGCGTATCCGGGGTGGGGGTGGGTGCCGTGGTTGAGGACGAGGGTGCGGGCGCCCGCGGCGCGGGCGGCGACGGCGAGCCGCCCGTAGTGGGCCAGCGGTTCGGGGCCGGAGGCGGCCTGGTCGAGGAAGGCGCCGTCGGTGGCGTACCAGTCGCGGTGGCGCAGCAGGTCCTGGACGACGGCCGCGTGCGGGCGCCGCCCGTAGTCGGTGTCGGTGTAGCCGAGGACGGGGACGCCGGCCTCGCGCAGCCGTCCGGCGACGCGGGCGAACCGCTCGTCGGGGGCCTCGCCCGGCCCGTTGTCGGGGTTGAGCACCACCGAGTGCAGCCGGTCCGCGGAGCGGATGAGCCGCTCCCATGCCTCGGGCCGGTCGGCGGGGTGCTCGTAGAGGGGCACCAGGAGCATGAGGTCCCTTGTCTTCGATCAGTCGGTCGTTCGGTGTTCGGTGTTCGGTGTTCGTGGTTCGGTCGTCCGGCGGTCCGGTCGTGCGGTGACGGGTTCACGTGTCAGCGGTGGGCGGTCGCGCGGCCGAGGAGGAGGCAGACCAGGGCGGCCAGGGCGGCGGCGGCCGTGCCCGCCACCACGAGCTGGACGACCCGGGGCTGGCCCGCTCCGGTCAGCAGGGCCAGGCTCTGGGCCGTGGCGGCGGCGGCGCAGACGACGGCGGCGGGCCGGACCGCGCCGAAGGACTGGAGGAGGAGCCCGGTCCACATCACGGCGCCGAGGAGGAGCAGGGTGGCGACCCGGGCTCCGGTGAGGGTCGGCGCGTGCGGCCAGAGCAGGGTTCCGGTCAGGCCCAGGGCGAGCAGGACGGCCAGGTACCCGGTGAGGCACTGGGCCAGGGTGGTGAGCATCCGGTGCCGGAACGTCCGGGAGGAGCGGGCGGCCCGCAGCCCCGCCAGGCTGCCGCTGCGGAAGCGGTGCAGCAGCCATTCGGCGGGGCCCATGCTGAGGGTGAGGGCGACCGCCGAGGGGGCGGCGACGGCCTCGGCCGGGCCTCCGGAGAGGACCTCTCCCAGGGCGGCGTAGAGGACGAGCAGGCCGGTGCCGAGGCCGAAGACCCCGTAGGGGACGGAGTCGGCGAGCCGGGGGCCGTGCGGGGTGTGCTCCTCCTCGGGGCCGCGCAGGGTCCGCCAGCGCACCGGGCCGGTGCCGGGGCGGCGTCCGGGGCGGGTGCGCAGGCGCAGCAGGGCGGCCCGCAGGGCGGCGGCCGGTCGCAGTTCCCGTACGGCCAGGGCGCAGGCGGCCAGCAGGGAGAGGGCCAGCAGGGTCACCCGGGCGGGGACGGGCGGGTCGGTGAGGAGGGAGAGCACGGCCCCGGCGGCCATCGGGGCGAGCGCGGCGAGCAGCAGCCGTTCCCGGCCGAGGACGAGCAGGACGGTGGCGGCCCCGACGTAGAGGGCCTGTCCGGCGGCGAAGGCGTACGAGAACGGCGGGCCGCCGGGGACGGCCAGCGCGGCGGCGGCGCCGAGGAGGGCTCCGGCGGGGGCGCCGACGAGGAGGGTCCGTCCGGCGGCGGCCCGGTCGCCGAGGCCGAGCCAGGAGTACGCGCGGTGGGAGAGGGTCTGGTCCCAGACCCAGCCGATGAGGGCTCCGGCGAGGAGGGTCAGCGTCCCGGCGGGCAGGCCGAGCCGGTCCGGCGGGCCTTCGAGCAGGGGTGCGCCCAGGACGTAGGCGAGGCCGGGGAGGGCGAAGACGACCCCGCGCAGCAGGCAGGCGGTGAGGGAGACCTTCCAGGGGTCGGGGGCGCCGGCCGGTTCCGGGAAAGAGCGGGGCACCCGGGCGTAGAGCTCCTCGGCGAGGGCGAAGGAGTCGTGGCGGCCGTAGGTGAGCCGGATGTACTCGTCGGTCATGCCGTCGGATTCGAGGACGGCGGCGATCTCGTCGGGGTGGACGGCGGCGCCGACGAAGCCGGCCAGGCGTTCGGCGAGTTCGTCCATCGGGTCGGCGGCGGGGGTCCGCGGGCCGGTGCGCGGGGGCCGGGGGACGGCGGGCAGCATTCCGTCCCCGGGGTCGTGCGGGGCCTTGAGCCAGAGGGAACCGCTCACCTCGGGTCCGCCTCCCCGGTCTTCGCGCGGGGGCGGCCCATGTGGGCGAGTTCGCGGTACCAGGGGTCGGCGGGCCGCTGGGTCCGCGCGTCGCCCTCGTGGAGGGGCGGGACGGGCCGGCCGGCCCGCTTCTCGTCGGCGAGGCCGCGGTAGATGTGGCGGAAGCCGTCCACGGACTGGTCGAGGGTGAACTTCTCCACGACCCGCTCGCGGGACATCCGGCCGAGTTCGGCGCGGCGCGCGTCGTCGCGCAGGAGGGCGAGGGTGGCGCGGGCCATGGTCTCGGGCTCGCGCGGCGGGACGACGAGGCCGGTGTCGCCCACGGCTTCGCGGACCCCGCCGACGTCGGTGGAGACGGTGGTCCGGCCGCAGGACATGGCCTCGATGATGCTGAAGGGGAAGCCTTCGCTGATGCTGGAGAGCATGACGACGCTTCCGGCCGCGTAGGCGCGGGCGACCTGCTCGATGCGGCCCTCGTAGGTGATGCCGTCGCTCACGCCGAGTTCGGCGGCGAGCTTCTCCAGGCGGAGCTTGTACTCCTCGCAGCCCGCCGGGACCGGGCCGAAGAGGCGCAGCCGGACGGCGGGCTCCTCCTCGCGGATGAAGGCGTAGGCCCGGATGAGGGTTTCGAGGTCCTTGATGGGGTCGATCCTGCCGCACCAGCTGAGGGTGGGCACCTCGGGTTCGGGGCCCGCCTCGGGGAAGGCGTGCGGGTCGACGCCGTTGTAGACGGTGCGGATGCGGTCGGAGGCGGCGCCTCCGCGCTCCTCCCAGCGGCGGTTGTACCGGTTGCAGGGGGTGATGAGGTCGGCCCGCCGGTAGCCCTCGGTGTTGAGCGCGCGGTAGAAGCCGAGCATCAGGGCCTTGACGGGCCACCGCTGGGCGGCGCTGCGGTAGCCGAGGTAGCGCTCGCGCAGGTAGATGCCGTGCTCGGTGAGGAGGAAGGGGACCCCGTCGAGGTGTGCGGCGGCGAGGGCGGGGAGGGTGGCGAGGCCGCTGCTGACGGCGTGCGCGACGCTGTCGGGAGGTATCCGTACCGAGAGCGGGCGCAGGGCGTGTTCCAGCAGGTCGGTGGCGGTGAGCGCGTCGTGGAGGGTGGGTTTCGCGTCGGCGGTGGTGAGGCCGGGGCGGGTCCACAGGGAGGTCAGCAGGCGCAGGACGGACTCGGAGCGCAGTGCCGGGGCGAGCGTGCCCGCCCGGGCGAGCAGGGCCAGGTCGCGCAGGGCCTCGGAGAAGCGGTGGTCGCCGGGGCCGGTGGCGGGTTCGAGCAGGGAGAGCAGGAAGGTCTCGTAGACCTCGGTGAAGCGGCGCCGCGCCCGGCCCCGTAACACCGTGTGGCGGCGTCCGGGGGCGGGGCCCCACAGGGGGACGGAGGTGTGCCGGTAGACGTTGCGCGGGAGTTCCCAGGTGACCGGCTCGCGTCCGGAGCCGGTCAGGGCTATGACGTTGAAGTCGACCTCCGGCATACCGCGTACCAGTTGGTCGCACCAGGTGCTGACGCCCCCGTGGACGTGCGGGTAGGTGCCTTCGGTGAGCATGGTGACATGACGCCCATGGCTCATGCGGTGTGTCCCCCCAGGACGGAAAAGGGGCCGGCGTCCGTGGTCACGGACGGCCGGCGCTGGGTAGTGCGCGTGGTGGGCGGCCGGGTTCTGTCGCCGGAGCGGCGGGGGCCCGGGGGCACCGCCCGGCCGCCTCCCCCGGAGGGCGTCCGGGGGAGGCGGCCGGGGTGCGGGGCTCCGGCGACAGGGCCTGCTCGCCGGTCAGCTGGGCAGCTTGAGCGTGACCGCGCTCTGGAGCAGTTCGGGCGCGGTCCAGGTGGAGCGGGTGCCGGCGTAGGCGGTGCCGAAGTCCGTGGTGCCCAGCAGGTGCTGCTTCTTGGTGCCGGTGGGAGCGGTGACCGGGGCGACGACTCCGGAGGGCGCCTTGACGGTGACGTCCTTGCCGATGCGGTAGGCGGTGACCTTGCCCTCCGCGAGCGCCTTGTCCCAGGCGTCGCGGCGGGTGAATTCGGTCCCGGTGTCCTTCTGGCTCTGGTTCACGATCGGCGTGCTGGGCGCGTAGAGGGTCCGGTAGGTGGTGAGGACCTGGTCGAGGACGGGGTAGAGGATGCGGTCCTCGGCGAGGTTGGACTGGTGGACGTAGTGCGGGCGCGGGTCGTTGGACAGCACGTGGCGCAGGGCGGTCCGGGCCTCGGCGGGCGCGATGTGTTCGAGGAAGCCGGTGGTGACGTCGAGGGGGGCCGGCAGGCAGGTGGTGGTGGCCGGGTTGTCCTCGCAGGCGCCGCTGCCGCCGTCGGCGCGGCTGGTGTAGATCCAGTTGTACTCGTCGGCCATCTCGGTCCGGGTGCCCGTGTTGTAGTACACGTTCATCGGGTGGCGCGGGACGGTGAGGGCGGCGCCGACGGGGCGTTGCGCGGTCTCGCGCGAGTTGTCGCTCGCGATCCAGGTGACGCCGTTGTCGGCGAGCGCGCCGGCCAGGTTGGGGTTGTCCTGCGGCTGCTGCGGGAGGGTCCTGAGTCCCGAGTGCTCGCCGGTGACGAGTTCGGTGCGGTCGAGGGTGATGCCCTTGGACGCGGCCCAGACGACGTTGTCGCGGATCTGGGCGGAGATCTCGGCGCGGCTCATCCAGGTCACGGCGGACTGGGCGTTCTTCGCGCAGGTCCAGGGGACGGTGGTGGTGTCCTGGACGCAGCCGAGGAACGGGTGTGTGTACGTGTGGTTGATCCAGCGGTACCTGGCCCGGTCCGCGATCAGCTGGGCGGTGAGGGCGTCGGTGCCGCCGTTCTCGGTCTTCCACTCCTCGCCGGAGCCCGCGTTGAAGACCATGTCGAGGGTGAAGCCGTGGGACTGCTGCCACTGGGCCGCGTACACGGCGTCGGCGGCGGTCATCCGGATGGCGCCCGCGGCCCCTTCCTCCTCCGGGCAGCCGTAGTCGCCGGGGGTGCAGTTGAGTTCCTTGCTCCAGCGGCCGTCGGGGGCGAAGACGTCGTCGACGTGGACCGCGAAGTAGTTGCGGCTCTGTCCGAGGTGGACGCCCTGGGTGAGCCATTCGACGATGCCGCGGGCGAGGAGCCGGAACTGCTGCTGGTTCTGGTTGTAGCCGAAGGTCACGACCAGTTCGCTGCGCCCGTCGTGGGTGTACTCGCCGAGGAGCGAGGCCCGGCCGGCGCCGGCCGGGGCGTCGAGGTAGCTGGTGTAGCCCGCCCGCGGCTTGCCGATGGAGCCGTAGCTCTCCATGACCAGGGGGGAGTTGTCCTCGAAGGTGACCTGTCCGCCGAGGTAGCCGAAGGGGCCCGTCCGGCCGGCTTCGGTGACCGTGGCGGGGGTGCCGTCGAGCACCCCGGTGTACCCCCCGTTGTCGGTGTACTCCAGGCCGACCTCCGGGTGGGCCCAGGTGTAGGCGTCGACCTGCCGGATTCCGTAGGCGCTCTCGTACGCGGCGAGCGCGGCCATCTCGGCGGAGCCGGCGCCGAACGGGTTCTCGTTGGGCAGGACCACGCCCTGGTACTTGGCGCGCGGACGTCCGTCGAGCGTGTCGCTGAGGAACCCGGCGTCGATGACCGGGCGGCCGGGGCTGCCCAGGTCGACGCGGGTGAACGGGACTCCGGTGGAGCGGAGTTCCGCGGTGAGCGCCTCGACGGAGCTGCCGCCGTCGTCGACGACCAGCACCTTGAGGTCGACGCGCGGTAAGGCCGCCGCCTGTGCGGTCGCGGCGGGCACCGCCAGGGACATCAGTACCGCCGCGGCCGTGGCCGCGGCGACTCTGTTCATCCGGTTCTTGCTGACCATGTCGGCCTTTCCCCCCGCAGGCGTCCTCCGGCGCGGTTCCGGGCGGATGGCCGGACCGGGGAGGCTCTGTGGAAATCATGCAAAGAGACCCCGCGTCCCCTTGCGAGAGTGCCCCGAGTCTCTCGGACCTCGTCAGGTCTCACCGGCAAACCTGGTGCAGAGTCCACGTACGGGTGAATCTCAAGGCGTATCCCTAGAACAACTTGACAAACCCTCGAATGTCGTACGGACGAGTGCGTGCGCGTACGCTCATTTCCGGCGGCCACCGGGGCGGAATACGATCGCTCGCGGAACGGCCGGCGATCCCGCGTCCGACCGCGGCCTCACACCACACAAACGGAAGCGAGACTTCACCACCGTGACTGCTCTGACTCTCAGCACTGCCGGCCCGGCGACGCTCCGCGCCGACGCCCTCGTGGTCGGCGTGGCGAAGGGCGCCAAGGGCCCCGTCGTCGCCGCCGGCGCCGAGGCCGTGGACAAGGCGTACGACGGAAAGCTCGCCACCGTGCTCGACGCCCTCGGCGCCTCGGGCGCCGAAGGCGAGATCACCAAGCTGCCCGCCCCGGCCGGTCTCAAGGTCCCGGTCGTGCTGGCGGTCGGGCTCGGCCCCGTCCCCGGGCAGGACGAGTCCTACGACGAGGAGGCGCTGCGCCGCGCCGCCGGCGCCGCCGCCCGCGCGCTGCACGGCGTCAAGAAGGCCGCCTTCGCCCTCCCCCTGGACGACGCCTCCGCCGTCACCGCCGTGGCCGAGGGCGCGCTGCTCGGCGCGTACGCCTTCACCGCCTACCAGGGCGGCGAGAAGAAGGCCTCGAAGAACAGCGGCCCCAAGCAGCCGCTGGCCGAGGTCGCCCTGCTGGGCGCCAAGCCGCGCGACAAGGAGCACAAGGCCGCGGCCGAGCGCGCCACGGTCGTCGCGGCCGAGGTCAACGTCGCCCGCGACCTGATCAACACCCCGCCGAACGACCTCACCCCCGAGGCGTTCGCCGCCGTCGCCTCCGCGACCGCGAAGGAGCACGGCGTCAAGGTCCAGGTCCTGGACGAGAAGGCGCTCGTCAAGGGCGGCTACGGCGGCCTCGTGGGCGTCGGCCAGGGCTCGGACAACCCGCCGCGCCTGGTGAAGCTCACCTACACCCACGCCAAGGCGGAGAAGACCCTCGCCTTCGTCGGCAAGGGCATCACCTACGACTCGGGCGGCATCTCGCTGAAGCCGGCCGGTCACAACGAGACGATGAAGTGCGACATGTCCGGCGCCGCCGCCGTGTTCGCCGCCGTCGTCGCCGTCGCCAAGCTGGGCCTTCAGGTCAATGTCACCGGCTGGCTCGCGCTCGCCGAGAACATGCCCTCCGGCGGCGCCACCCGCCCCGGCGACGTGCTGCGCATGTACAGCGGCAAGACCGTCGAGGTCCTGAACACCGACGCCGAGGGCCGCCTGGTCCTCGCGGACGCCCTGACCAAGGCGTCCGAGGACAACCCGGACGCGATCGTCGACGTCGCCACCCTGACCGGCGCGATGGTGATGGCCCTGGGCAACCGGACCTTCGGCATCATGGCCAACGACGACGCCTTCCGCACCTCGATCCACGAGATCGCCGAGGAGGTCGGCGAGGCGTCCTGGCCGATGCCGCTCCCCGCCGACCTGCGCAAGGGGATGGACTCCCCCACCGCCGACATCGCCAACATGGGCGAGCGCATGGGCGGCGGCCTGACGGCCGGCCTCTTCCTCCAGGAGTTCGTCGGCGAGGGCATCACCTGGGCCCACCTCGACATCGCGGGCCCGGCCTTCCACGAGGGCGCCCCGTACGGCTACACCCCCAAGGGCGGCACCGGCTCGGCCGTGCGCACCCTGGTGCGGCTGGCCGAGCGCACCGCCACCGGCGACCTGGGCTGACGCAACCGGCCCGCCCGCCCGCGCGGGTGCCGCGCGGGCGGGACGCGGCGCACCCCGGGCCCCGGTCGGACTCGACCGGGGCTCGGGGTGGGCTCGGGAGGTGCTGGTGACGTGTTCAGCTCATAACGAAACTTCTGGGGGGACCGGGGCCGCTACGCCGTGGTAACCCCCGCTTCGGGCGGAACGACCTGCCACATCGTGGGCCCGGCGTCCCGCGTTCCCCCGACAAATGCGAAGATGGGTTCTCGGCAGGACAGGGCCCCCACCACAGGGCCGAAAGATACAAGCGGCCGATTACCAGCCGCCGCCCGGTCACAGAGGACCGGTGCCCGGCGCACATGCATGGAGGACGTGACGTGGCGAACGACGCCAGCACCGTTTTCGACCTAGTGATCCTCGGCGGTGGCAGTGGCGGTTACGCCGCGGCTCTGCGCGCATCCCAGCTGGGTCTGGACGTTGCCCTGATCGAGAAGAACAAGCTCGGCGGCACCTGCCTGCACAACGGCTGCATCCCCACGAAGGCTCTGCTGCACGCGGGCGAGGTCGCCGACCAGGCTCGCGAAGCCGCCCAGTTCGGTGTCAAGGCATCCTTCGAGGGCATCGACATCGCGGGTGTGCACAAGTACAAGGACGAGGTCGTCTCGGGCCTGTACAAGGGCCTGCAGGGCCTGGTCGCCTCCCGCAAGGTGACCTACATCGAGGGTGAGGGCCGCCTCTCCTCGCCGACCTCCGTCGACGTGGACGGCCGGCGCGTCCAGGGCCGCCACGTCCTGCTGGCGACCGGCTCCGTGCCGAAGTCGCTGCCGGGCCTGAACATCGACGGCAACCGCATCATCTCCTCGGACCACGCGCTGGTCCTGGACCGCGTGCCCGAGTCCGCGATCATCCTGGGCGGCGGCGTCATCGGCGTCGAGTTCGCCTCGGCGTGGAAGTCCTTCGGCACCGACGTGACCGTCATCGAGGGCCTCAAGCACCTCGTTCCGGTCGAGGACGAGAACAGCTCGAAGATCCTGGAGCGCGCGTTCCGCAAGCGCGGGATCAAGTTCAACCTCGGCACCTTCTTCGACAAGGCCGAGTACACCGAGTCCGGCGTCCGCGTGACGCTGGCCGACGGCAAGACCTTCGAGGCCGAGGTGCTGCTGGTCGCCATCGGCCGCGGCCCGGTCTCCCAGGGCCTGGGCTACGAGGAGCAGGGCGTCGCGATGGACCGCGGCTACGTGCTCGTCGACGAGTACATGCGGACCAACGTGCCGACCGTCTCGGCCGTCGGCGACCTCGTCCCGACCCTCCAGCTCGCGCACGTCGGCTTCGCCGAGGGCATCCTGGTCGCGGAGCGTCTGGCCGGTCTCAAGACCGTCCCGATCGACTACGACGGTGTGCCGCGCGTCACGTACTGCCACCCCGAGGTCGCGTCCGTCGGCATCACCGAGGCCAAGGCCAAGGAGATCTACGGCGCGGACAAGGTCGTGGCCCTGAAGTACAACCTCGCGGGCAACGGCAAGAGCAAGATCCTCAAGACCGCGGGCGAGATCAAGCTCGTCCAGGTCAAGGACGGTGCCGTGGTCGGCGTCCACATGGTCGGTGACCGGATGGGCGAGCAGGTCGGCGAAGCCCAGCTGATCTACAACTGGGAGGCCCTGCCGGCCGAGGTCGCGCAGCTCATCCACGCGCACCCGACCCAGAACGAAGCGCTCGGCGAGGCCCACCTGGCCCTGGCCGGCAAGCCGCTTCACTCCCACGACTGATCGTCCCGGACGCGACGACCACTTCCGCACCTTCCCCCGCCCTCAGCGCCGTGCGCGGGCGGGGGAACCCATCCGTTAGGAGCAACTGAAACCATGCCGGTTTCCGTAACCCTCCCGGCGCTCGGAGAGAGCGTGTCCGAGGGCACTGTCACCCGTTGGCTGAAGGCCGAGGGCGAGCGCGTCGAGGCCGACGAGCCGCTGCTGGAGGTGTCGACCGACAAGGTCGACACCGAGATCCCCTCGCCCGTCTCCGGCATCCTGGCCTCCATCAAGGTCGCCGAGGACGAGACCGTCGAGGTCGGCGCCGAGCTGGCCGTCATTGACGACGGCTCCGGCGCGCCGGAGCCGGTCGCCGCCCCGGCCGCCGAGGCCGCCCCCGTGGCCGCTCCGGCAGCCCCGGCTCCGGCCGCCGCTCCGGTCGCCGAGGCCGCCCCGGCCCCGGCTCCGGCCGTTGTCGAGGCCCCCGCCGCCGAGGCACCCGCCGCCTCCGGCACCGATGTCGTGCTCCCCGCCCTGGGCGAGTCCGTCACCGAAGGCACCGTCACCCGCTGGCTGAAGCAGGTCGGCGAGTCGGTCGAGGCCGACGAGCCGCTGCTGGAGGTCTCGACCGACAAGGTCGACACCGAGATCCCCGCCCCGGTCGCCGGCACCCTGCTGGAGATCCTGGTCCCCGAGGACGGGACCGCCGAGGTCGGCGCCCGTCTGGCCGTCATCGGTGTGGCCGGCGCGGCCCCCGCTCCGGCCCCGGCTCCCGCGGCCCCGGCTCCGGCCCCCGTGGCGGCTCCGGCCCCCGTGGCGGCTCCGGCTGCTCCGGCTCCGGCTCCGGTCGTCGCCGCTCCGGCCCCGGCCGCCCCCGTGGCCGCCCCGGCCGCTCCCGTGGCCCCGGTCGCGGCTCCGGCTCCGGTCGTGGCTCCCGCCGCTCCGGCCGCCGCCCCCGCGGTGTCCGCCGGGGACGAGGGCGCGTACGTGACCCCGCTGGTGCGCAAGCTCGCCACGGAGTCCGGCGTGAACCTGTCCACGGTCTCGGGCACCGGTGTCGGTGGCCGCATCCGCAAGCAGGACGTCCTGGCCGCCGCCGAGGCCGTCAAGGCCGCCGCCGCTCCGGCGCCGGTCGCCGCCGCTGCCGCTCCGGCCGCCAAGGCCGCCGTCGCGGTCTCCGAGCTGCGCGGTCAGACGGTCAAGATGACCCGCATGCGCAAGGTCATCGGCGACAACATGATGAAGGCCCTGCACTCGCAGGCCCAGCTCAGCTCCGTGGTCGAGGTGGACATCACCAAGATCATGAAGCTGCGCGAGAAGGCCAAGGGCTCCTTCCTGGCCCGCGAGGGCGTCAAGCTCTCGCCGATGCCGTTCTTCGTCAAGGCCGCGGCCCAGGCGCTGAAGGCCCACGCGGTCGTCAACGCCCGGATCAACGAGGACGAGGGCACCATCACCTACTTCGACTCGGAGAACATCGGCATCGCCGTGGACTCCGAGAAGGGCCTGATGACCCCGGTCATCAAGGGTGCCGGTGACCTCAACCTGGCGGGCATCTCCAAGGCCACGGCCGATCTGGCCGCCAAGGTCCGGGGCAACAAGATCACGCCGGACGAGCTGTCGGGCGCGACCTTCACCATCAGCAACACCGGCTCGCGCGGCGCGCTGTTCGACACGGTCATCGTGCCCCCGAACCAGGTCGCCATCCTGGGCATCGGTGCCACGGTCAAGCGCCCGGTGGTCATCGAGACCGCCGAGGGCACCAACATCGGCATCCGCGACATGACGTACCTGACCCTGTCCTACGACCACCGTCTGGTGGACGGCGCGGACGCGGCCCGGTACCTCTCGGCCGTCAAGGCGATCCTCGAAGCCGGCGAGTTCGAGGTCGAGCTCGGCCTCTGAGGCCGGGCACGTCCCACCGGCCGACCAGGCCACCGCTCCACTCGGCGCCCCCGCCCGGAACACCTCCGGGCGGGGGCGCCGTCGTTGCCCGCCCTGTAACCAGCCTCACTCCCGGTCGACCACCGGGAACGCATCGCGACGGCGGTCACGCGCCGTATGGTCTACGCATCGGACCGCGTGCCCCAGGAGATGAAGCGTCGATGATCACCCCACCCGTCGTGCACTCGCTGCGCGAGCAGATCCGCGAGCACATCGTGGAGGGGATCGTCAGCGGACGCTGGAAGCCCGGGGAGCGGATCGTCGAGCGGCGGATCGCCGTGGAGCTGGAGGTCAGCCAGACCCCCGTACGGGAGGCCCTGCGCGAGCTGGAGACGCTGCGGCTGATCGAGTCGGCGCCGAACAAGGGCGTCCGCGTACGGAACCTCTCGGCGGCGGACCTGGAGGAGATCTACCCGGTCCGGGCCGGGCTGGAGCAGATCGCGGCCGAGCTGGCCGCGCCGGCGCTGGCGTCGGACTGCGCGGCGCTGGAGCCGCACGTGGCCGCCCTGTGGGAGGCCGACCGGCGCGACGACGGCACGGCGCAGGTCCGGCACACGGTGGGTTTCCACCGGGAACTGGTGCGGGCGGCCGGGAACAGCGTGCTGCTGCACACCTGGGAGAGCCTGGGCATCGAGGTGTTCACGGCCCTGTCCATCCGCTGGCTGGGCACCGTCCAGAAGTCCTACGCGGAGGAGCACGCGGCCCTCGTCGCGGCGTTCCGGGAGCGAGATCCGGACATCGGGCTGCTGGTGAAGCGCCACGTCCTGGGCTGCGCCCCGCGCGCCTGAACCGCCCGGCGGTCACCCGAGCCACCCGGCTGCCGCCCGACCGCCACCCGGCTGCTGTCCGGCCGCTGCCCAGTTGCGGTCCGAGCACTCCTGAGCGCCTCCAGGCACCTCTGAGCGCGCGCCCTTTTATACCGATTTACCCGGCACTGGGTGCCTTGTTTCCTGGCACGGGGTGCCGACTTTCTTCATATGGACGTTTCTTCGTCCGTTTCGTTTGATCGATCATCGATCAGCGATTTACAGTCATTCGTGGACCCCCCTGGGGTCCGACGACCCTGTCCTGCCCGTCAGGGATTTCTTCACCACCTCTCCTTTGTCCGGAAGGCGGCGCACACCGATGTCCGACCCCGTAGGAAAACTTCCGAGCGAGCTCGATCAGCTCCCGGACCGCGACACCGAGGAGACCGCCGAATGGGCGGCCTCCCTCGACGCCGTCGCCCAGGCCGCCGGTACGCGCCGCGCCGAATACCTGCTCCGCCGCACGCTCCAGCACGCCGAGGCCGCCGGCCTGGCGCTGCCGAAGCTGCTGGAGACGGATTACGTCAACACCATCCCCACCGCCGCGGAGCCCGAGTTCCCCGGCGACATGGAGATGGAGGCCAGGATCACCGCCTGGAACCGCTGGAACGCGGCTGCCATGGTGACCCGCGGCTCCAAGTACGGCGTCGGCGGCCACATAGCCACCTTCGCCTCGGCGGCCTGGCTGTACGAGACCGGCTTCCAGCACTTCTTCCGCGGGAAGGAGGCCGACGGATCGGGCGACCAGCTCTACATCCAGGGCCACGCCTCCCCCGGCATCTACGCCCGCGCCTTCCTCGACGGCCGGATCTCCGAGCAGCAGCTCGACAACTTCCGCCAGGAGTCCGGCGGCAACGGCCTGCCGTCCTACCCGCACCCGCGGCGCCTGCCGTGGCTGTGGGAGTTCCCGACGGTCTCCATGGGTCTCGGCCCGCTCTCCGCGATCTACCAGGCGCGTTTCAACCGCTACCTGCAGAACCGGAGCATCAAGGACACGGCCAACTCGCACGTCTGGGCCTTCCTGGGCGACGGCGAGATGGACGAGCCCGAGTCGACCGCCGCCCTGGCCCTGGCCTCCCGCGAGCAGCTCGACAACCTGACCTTCGTCATCAACTGCAACCTGCAGCGCCTCGACGGTCCGGTCCGCGCCAACTTCCGCGTGGTCCAGGAGCTGGAGGCCCAGTTCCGCGGCGCCGGCTGGAACGTCATCAAGTCGCTGTGGGGCTCCGCCTGGGACGAGCTGTTCCAGCTCGACACCACGGGCGCCCTGGTCCGCCGCCTACGCGAGGTCCCGGACGCGCAGTTCCAGACGTACGCGACCCGTGACGTGGCCTACATCCGCCAGCACTTCTTCGGCGCGGACCCCGCGCTGGTGCAGCTGGCCGGCGTGCTCTCCGACGCGAAGATCGCCGAGTGCTTCCACACCTCCCGCGGCGGCCACGAGCCCCGCAAGGTGTACGCCGCGTACAAGGCCGCCCTGGAGCACAAGGGCGCGCCGACGGTCATCCTGGCGCAGACCGTCAAGGGCTACACGCTGGGTGCCGGGTTCGAGTCGAAGAACGCGAACCACCAGATGAAGAAGCTGACGACCGACGAGTTCAAGAGCATGCGCGACAAGCTCGGACTCCCGATCCCCGACAGCGCCTTCGCCGACGGCCAGGTCCCCTACGGCCACCCCGGCGCGGACTCCCCCGAGGTCCGCTACCTCAACGAGCGGCGCGCGGCGCTCGGCGGCCCGGCCCCGGCCCGCAAGGTCCACCGCGTGGCCCTGCCCGCCCCGTCGGACCGTTCCTTCGCCCCGCTGCTCAAGGGCTCCGGCAAGCAGGAGATGGCCACCACCATGGCCTTCGTCCGGCTCGTCAAGGACCTGATGCGGGACAAGGAGACCGGCAAGCGCTGGGTGCCGATCGTCCCCGACGAGGCCCGCACCTTCGGCATGGAGTCCCTCTTCCCGTCGGCCGGCATCTACTCGCCGCTGGGCCAGACGTACGAGCCGGTCGACCGTGACCAGCTGATGTACTACAAGGAGGCCAAGGACGGCCAGATCCTCAACGAGGGGATCACCGAGGCCGGCGCCATGGCCGACTTCATCGCCGCCTGTACGTCGTACGCGACGCACGGCGAGCCGATGATCCCGTTCTACATCTTCTACTCCATGTTCGGCTGGCAGCGCACCGCCGACCAGATGTGGCAGCTCGCCGACCAGCTCGGCAAGGGCTTCATCGTCGGCGCCACGGCCGGCCGTACGACCCTCACCGGCGAGGGCCTCCAGCACGCGGACGGCCACTCGCACCTGATCGCCTCCACGAACCCGGCGTCGCTCAACTACGACCCGGCCTTCGCGTACGAGATCGCGGTGATCGTCAAGGACGGTCTGCGCCGGATGTACGGCGAGACCGCCCCGGGCGAGGACTCGGACGTCTTCTACTACCTGACGGTCTACAACGAGCCGAAGGTTCAGCCCGCGATGCCCGAGGGCGTCGAGGAGGGCATCCTCAAGGGGCTGTACCGCTTCAACACGGCGGCCGACCTGGCGGAGGCCGCCCCCGCGGCGGGCGCCCCGAAGATCCAGCTGATGGCCTCGGGCACGGCGATCCACTGGATCCTGGAGGCGCAGCGCACGCTCGCCGCCGACTGGAACGTGGCCGCCGACGTCTGGTCCGCCACCTCCTGGGGCGAGCTGCGGCGCGAGGCGCTGGAGTGCGACGAGGCGCTGCTGCGCGGCGAGGTGCGCACCCCGTACGTCACCCGCGCGCTGGAGGGCGCCGCCGGTCCGGTCCTGGCCGTCTCGGACTGGATGCGTCAGGTCCCGGACCAGATCAGCCAGTGGGTGGAGCAGGACTGGACCTCGCTGGGCACGGACGGTTTCGGCCTGTCCGACACCCGTGCGGGCGCCCGTCGCCACTTCGGTGTCGACGCGCAGTCGATCGTGGTGGCCGCGCTGGCCCAGCTCGCCCGCCGCGGTGAGGTCGCGGCCTCCACCGTCAAGGAGGCCCGGGAGCGCTACGGCCTCTGACCGGCCGTCCCCGTAGGTCGAAAGGCCGGTGTCCGACCCCCTCACCGGGGGGGCGGACACCGGCCTTTCGCCGTCAGCGCGGTGGCGGCCCGGTGGCGGACCCGTGATGCTGGAGCGGTGATGGACGAGACGGAGTTCTGGGAGATCGTCGACCGTACCCGCGAGGACGCCGAGGGCGACCCCGAGGAGCACGCCGAGCTGCTCGTGGAGCGGCTGGCGCAGCTCGACCCGGACTCCGTCGTGGACTTCGCCCGGCACTTCGAGTCGCGGTACAACCGGTCGTACACCTGGGACCTGTGGGGCGCCGCGTGGGTACTGCTCGACGGGGCCAGCGACGACGCCTTCGACTACTTCCGCTGCTGGCTGATCGGCCAGGGCCGGGAGGTCTTCGAGGGCGGCGTCCACGACCCGGACGCGCTGGCGGAGCTGCTGGACGAGTTCGACGAGGAGATCGACGGCGACGGCGAGGAGCTGGGGTACGCGGCCGACGAGGCGTACGAGCGGCTGACCGGCGCGGAGACCCCGGACCTGGGTCTCCCGCTCCCCCCGCCGGAGCCGGTGGGCACCCCGCTGGACTTCGAGGACGAGGCCGTCCTGTCGGAACGCTTCCCCCACCTCTGGGACCGCTTCCGGGACTGAGCGGGGCGCCCGGGTGGGGGTGGGTGCGCGGGTGGGCCCTCAGTGGCCGCCGTGGTACCAGCCGTCCCCGTGGTTCCAGCCGGCCCAGTCGCCGTCCCAGTGGTTGCGGCCCGAGTCGTCCCAGCCGGAGTGGTGCCAGTTCGGGTCGTTCCAGCCCGAGTTGCCGCAGCAGTCGTTCCAGCCCGAGTCGTACCAGCCGTCGTCGTACCAGCACCCGCTGTGGCGGTCGTTCCAGCCGGAGTTGTCACCGCAGCAGTCGTCCCCGTGGGAGTGGTACCGGCTCTGGGAGTAGCCGGAGCCGTGCCACGGGCCGTCCGAGGCGAAGGCGCTGCCGGCCGGCAGCAGGCCGAGGGTGATCCCGGCGGCGCCGGCGATGACGGTCGCAACGATCCTGCGGCGCATTCTCATGCACCTCCGAACATAGCTCGCGGAACAGGACGTGAAGCCCTTCCCACCCTCACCCGCCCCCGCCCCGCTGTCAAAAGCAGCGGGCCTTCCACCGTTCCCCCCGGAGAACGGTAAAAGCCTGCCGCCAGCCATGACCCGGCCCGAATCCGAGGTCCGGTCCGGTCCGGTCCGGTCCGGTCCGGCGACCGTGAGATGCCGGTCAGAAGTCGAAGAGCAGTTGAGCCCCTCCTTCGGGCACCCGCTCCCCGGCCGCCCAGTCCGCGCCGGAGCGTACGTCGCTCGCGTACACCGGCATCTCCTCGATGCCGAGGCTGCGCATCAGGTCCGCGGTGGGCACGCGGTACTTGCGGCCCACCTTGACCACGGAGCAGGGAAACCCTCCCTCGCGCACCAGCTTGTAGGCCGTCGCGATACACATGCCGAAGGCGCGGGCTGCCGTACGCAGGTCGACGGAGAGCGGCAGGACGAACGCTTCCGCGAAGGTGAGTGCGGATTCCTGACGTGTGCTCACCGGGCGCCTCCGGGGGCGCGGAGAGCGAGCGTGCCGATGCGTCGGCCGGTCCCCGGGCGCCTCGCCCGGAACACCAGGTCCTCCAGGTCCAGGTGCTCGGCCAGTACCCCGAGCCGCTCGCCCTCCCTCCGGGTCGCCGACCCCGCGCACCGCAGCGGGGCCGGGAATTCGGGCGGGGCAGGCGGGGGCGGGACCTCCGGTTCCCGGGGGGTCTCCGGTCCGGCGTCGCCCCGGCCGCGCAACGGGTCCCACGACGCCCGTTCCTCGGAGACTTCCGCCACGACCCTCTCCACCGACGTGGACCGGGCGTACGACCAGGCCCGTCCGTGGACCGCCCGCAGGACACGGCCGATCGCGGCCGGGCTCTGCGGGTCACAGTCGCGGATCTCCTCCAGCAGGCCCAGGAGCAGTTCGCCCTCCACGTCCTTGCGGTCGGCGCGCATGCGCGCCGCGACGCGGTGGGCGGTGCGCCGAAGGCCGGGGGCGGCGAGCCAGATCGCGAACATGCGCCAGTGTTCCGAGGGGGCGCGTTCCTCGTGGGCGCTGTGGATCACCAGCTGCCAGAGCGCCGCGCGGAGCGGGTCGTCGGCCCGCGGGCCGTAGACCACGCCACGGGCTTCCTGCGGCAGCACGGAGACCCGCTCCGTACCGAGGGGGACGAGGAGGCAGGTCTGCCGGAAGAACGCGGTGCGGGTGACGTGTTCCTCGATGGCTTCGTGCACGCCGTTCCAGCGGAGTAGTGCCATGGAAGTGCTCCTCACAGCTCGGATGCTCGGATGCTCGGATGCCCGCAAAGGAGGCAAAGGAGGGGGCAGGGGCCGGGTGCCCGCCGTCCCGGCGGGCACCCGGCGGTATCGGGCTCCGGTCAGCCCTGGTCCGGCCGTCCGCCGGCCGGGGTGTCTCCTGCCGGGACGACACCGCCCGCTCGCGGGGCCGACGGCTGCGCACGGCGCGGGGAGCAGTCCGAGCGGGTCGGCATCGGGCGTCCGCGGACGGTCTTCTTCGGCTTCACCATGAAAGGACTCCTTCTCTTTTCGATTCACCAGAATGCGAACACCCGTCTGAATATTCGCAAGAGAGCCGAAAAGGAACGGGCCTTCGTCGGCCGTCCCGTTCTCGACTCGACCGATGCTGCCAGCCCCGGTGAGAGGCGCGGACGGCCGCGCGTGAGCCAGGCGTGAGGCAGGCGTGAGGCGGGAGGGCCATTAATCGCCATACCTGAAATGCGGGCATGAAAGGCGAGGTCAAGTGCCATGATCCTGAAGGTGTTTCGCTGATACGCCGCACCGCCGGCGAGAGCATTCGAAGGAACCTCCATGAAATTCCGGGTACTCGGGCCCCGCGATGCCTTCTTCACCGCCTGGCCCGCTCTCCTCACGAGCCCTCTGCAGACGAGGCTGCTCACCGCCCTCCTGATCTCCCCCGGTCTGCAAGGGCCGCACTCCCAGCTCCAGAACCTGGCATGGCTGGGAGAACCACCCAGCAATGCGGCGTTCCGGACGTGCCTGAAGCAACTGCGCAAGGCCCTGCCGGATGTCGAAGTGACCAGTCATGACCAGGTCTGCTCGCTGAAGGTGCCCAGGGACCGCGTCGACCTGGCACACCTGCGCGATGTCGTCGCGGACCGGCAGAGCCCACCGGACAGTGCCGACCTCGCTCGCCGGCTCCGCGACGTGCTCCGCCTGTGCGACGACGGCGGCGCCCTCCGGCACCTGCCTGCCGACCTGTTCCGCAAGGAACGGTCACGACTGGACGACGAGCGGCACCGGGCGTGGCTCGCGTGTCTCCGGGCCGAGCTCGCCACGAACGACGTGCCGGCCGTGCTGGACGACACCGAACGGCTGCTGGCCCTGTGGCCGGGCGACCAGGACCTGTTCGGGCTCCGGGTGGAGGCGCTCGCCTCCTGCCGCAGGACGTCGGAGGTCAGGCAGGAGATCGCAGAGTGGACCGCCCGGCACGGAACACCCGGCGCCCAGTTGCGGGCCACCATCAACTACTACGCCCGCGAACAGCCCGCCGGCCGACGCCCGGACGGCCGCGGCAGCCGGCCCCGGGTCCCCCGCCAGCTCCCGCCGACCGGCCGGCCGATCACCGGACGCGGCGCGGAACTGCGAGAGATGAGGTCCCTGCTCACCGGTGGCCAGAAACACCGTCGGCGGATCGTGCTGCTGAGCGGCCTCCCCGGCGTGGGCAAGACCGCCCTGCTCCTGCGCATCGCCGCCCGCTGCGAGTCCCGCTTCCCCGGCGGCACTCTGTACCAGGACCTCCACGGGTACACGGTGGGCCGTGCCGAGGGAGCCGACCCCGAGGACGTCCTGGCCGGGTTCCTCGACGCGCTCGGTGTCGAACCCGTTCCAGCAACATTGAACGGCAAGATTTGCGCCTACCGGTCCGCACTGGCAGAGCGCTCGGTACTCGTCGTCCTGGACAACGCCCGAAATTCGGAGCAACTCATTCCGCTCCTGCCGGGATCAGGTACCAGCGCCACCATCGTGACCAGTCGCAACGCCCTGCGGGGCGTCTGTGACGGCGAGGAGGCACACAGCATGCGCATCACACCGCTCGACCGGGCCGACGCCGCCGCCCTGCTCCACCAGGCCGTCAGCCGGGAGCACGGGGCCGGGAACCCGCGGCTCGCGGAACAACTCGTCCATGAACTGGTCGACCTCTGCGACCGGCTCCCCCTGGCACTCACCATCGTCGCCGGCCGCATCCGCAACCGCCCGCTGGCCGATCTGCGCATCCTGGTCGGCGAACTGCGCGACGGCCGGGCCGCACTGGACGCGCTGACATCGTCGGACGGTGAGCAGGTCAGTGTCCGGCTCGCCTTCGACTGTTCCTACCGGCACCTTTCGGAACCCGCCGCCCTGCTGCTGCGGCAGCTGGCCGTCCACCCCGGCCCCTCCATCGGATGGCACGCGCTCCTCGACCTCGGCCCGGCGGCAGGCATCGCCGACCCCGGCCGGGCCGCAGACGAACTGACCGCGGCCAGTCTCCTGGAACGCACCGCCGAACGCCTCACCCTGCACGGCCTGATCCGGATCTACGCCCGGGAGCTCACCCCGCCCCTGGGCGAGGCCGTCCGCGCCCGCACCGTACGACGGATCTGCGACCACATGCTGCACCAGGTGTGGGCCTGTGACCGGGTCCTGGTCCGGGGCCGTCACCTGCCGGTCGCGGACCGGCCGGACATCAGGACCGACACCCCCGGGAGCGAGAAGGCGGCCATGCTCTGTCTCGACTCGGAGTACGAGACCGCCCGCGCGGTGCTCGAACTGGCCCGTGAGGCCGGTGACGTGCGCACCGTATGGCTCCTGTCCATGGCCCTCGTGACCTACCAGTGGCGCAGGAGCCGGTACGAGGAAGCGGCCCGCAACCTCACGGACGTGCTCGCCACCTCCCAGGACATCACGAACGCCGGCGAACGGGCGATGGTCCACCGGATGCTCGCCGGTTGCTACTGGAACCAGGACCGGGACCGGCTGCCGGTGGCCGCCGCCCACCTCGGGCACGCGATCGCGCTGAGCGAGCGGCAGTCCTCGGCGGAGGACCGGATGAGCCTTGCCCTGTCCCTGAACATGCTCGCCGGGGTGCGGCGCAAGCAAGGGCTCCCCGACGAGGCACGGGAGCAGTTCGTACGGGCCCTCGCCGTCTTCCGGGAGCTCGACGACCCGCTGGGCGCGGGGAGCGCCCTGAACGGCATGGCCCGGCTGGCACTGGACCGGGGGGACCGGGCCGAAGCCCTGGCGCACGCGACGGCGGCACAGGACAGTTTCGTGACGACGACGGACCGCAGCAGCCAGGCCAACGTGTTCGTCACCATCGGCGATGTCCATGCGGCCGGAGGAGACCTCCGGCCGGCCGCCGCCGCCTACGCGGCGGCGGTGAAGCTCTACCGCTCCCTGGACTACTGGCCCCGCGAAGCCCGGACGCTCCGCCTGCTGGGCCGGGTACAGCTACGGTCCGGAAGCCTGGCCGAGGTACGGCAGTCCCTGCGCAGGGCCCGTAACCTGGAAGGCCGCATCCAGGACCACGACACGGTTCAGCAGGACCGGCCGGCCAGCCGGTAGCCCGTGGTCGGATCGGGGTCCAGGGGCCTGGCCGGGGGCGGGCTCCCCGGAGTCGGCAGTACCGGCGCGAGCGCGTCGAGCACCTCCTTCGCGGAACCGGGCCGATCTCCCGGCGCCCAGGACACCATGGCGAGGGCCAGGTCCCGCAGATCCCCGGGCAGGGCTGCCAGGCGGTCGGCGGGGAGAACCGGTGCGCTCCGCTCCGGGCGGCCCGGCCCCGCGCCGTAGGGAAGCGTCATCACCGTCATGTCCAGGATCAGGCATCCGAGGGCGAAGATGTCCGAGGCCGGTGTCACCACCACGCGCGCGTCGAACTGCTCGGGGGCCATCCAGCCGACGGTACCCGCCGTCCTGTACGGCAGCCGGCCGGCCCGTTCCGCGTATCCGAGGTCCAGGAGCTTCACCCGGCCCCGCGGAGATTCCAGCATCACGTTCGACGGTTTGACATCACGGTGCACGAGCCCCTCCCCGTGCACCCGGCCGAGGATCTCGCAGAGCCTGCCGACGACGGCGGCCACGGTGGGCGTCTTCACCGGCCGGCGCCGCGCCAGGGCCTCGGCCAGGGTCGGCCCTTCCAGATACTCCATGACGATGCAGTACCGGTTGTCGTAGGGCCCGTGCCAGTAGATCTCGGGAATGCCCGGTCCGGCCAGCCGGACGCCCCGCACCGCTTCGTCCTTCATGTCCCGCGCGTCGAGTCCGTACTCGGACGTCTCCTCGAATGCCCTGGGCAGTTGGAGTTTCACCGCGACCTTCCGCCCCGTCCCGTCCTCGAAAGCGCTGTACAGCTCTCCCTGACCGGCCGTTGTCACCTGCTCGTACACCTTGAACCGATCGCCGACGACCTCACCGCGCACGCACACCACCCCCAGGAGGGTCACCCTTTGCCCCTTGACGCCGCCGTCACCACCGGCCAGCCGCAGGAAGGCACCCAGTCCGCCATGGAAATCCTGGCCTTGCTGGCCAGGGCCCTGGTCATCCTTTCCCGGTCGTGGCTGCCCCATGCCTTCGCCCTGCCGTACCCGCGCGAAGCGCAGTCCGCGCTCGACCGGGTCGTGCTGTACTGCATGGCCCACAGCGTGGAGCCGCCGGAGAACCTGCCCGCGCTCGTCGGCTGGTGCAGGCACCGCACGATCGGGCAGTTCCCGGTCCGCCCGCCGTCCCGGCTGGTGCCTCCGGAGGCCCGGCTGCTGGTGCCGGAGACCGGCGTCCCGACCCGTACCTGTGCCGAGCTCGCGTCGTACGGTCGGCACGGTCTGGTGGAGCAGCGGGCGAACCGGCTGATGGCACACATCGAAGCCCGCTGTCCGACGCCCTCACTGTTCCGGGAGTGCCGGTCCTTCCTCCTCACCCACCCGGTCGTCCCTGACGGCCGGGGCGGCGACCCCCGGGTGTGGGAGCAGGTCCGCAGGGTCTACTCCCCTGCCGGTACGGGGCAATTGCTGTGCACCGGCTGCGGACTCCCCGCGCACCGGCCGACCGGTGGGAGCGGACGGAACGCTCCGTCCGTCCCGTGCGAACGGGAGGACTGCGCCACCGAGCTCCCGCCGCCACGGGTGGACACGGCGCCGGACGGCGCCCTGCTGCTCGATCCGGCGCTGCGCACGTTCCTCTGTCTGACCGCGCCCACCGAGCGGGCCGTTCTGACGGGCCTGACCGTGCACGGAGTCACGGTGGAACCGCACGAACCCGCACGGAGCCTCTTCCGCCTGACCTCACCGGCCGGCCAGGAGCCCCGTCTGCTGGGCGTGTACGACCGGAAGCACCCCGGGCTGCTGGCGGCACGGGTGTCCGAACTCCTCTCGCACGTCGACGGAACGCTGATCGTGGCCGTTCCCGACCACCACATCCGCCGACCCGGCTTCCGGGAGGCGTTCGAGTCGTGCCTCGACGTGGCCGCCGTCCCCCGCGTACGGCTCACCAGCCCTGCCGGACTCGGCCGTCCGGCGCCGCTCTCCCACCACAGCTCAGAAGGAGCCCCATGCGTGACATCGCACCAGTGACCCGTCCGGTGGTGGACGAACTCGCCGCACATCCAGGACACCGTCTGGACCGGACGCAGTTGGAGGAGCTGTGCCGGGTGGAGACCGGTCTGCTGCTTCTCGAAACGCTGCTGCCCGGAACATCCGTCGTGGCGGGCTGGGTGCTCTTCGGTGGACACCCCTTCGCCCGGGTCTGGTCGGCTTCGCTCGACCCCGGTGCCGAGGCTGTGCTCCGCACGGCCCGCCAGACACTCTGGCCGTTCCAGGAGCGCTCCGCCTGGCACAATGCCCTGAACTCCTACCAGAAGGCACCGGCCGGACTGCGCGGGTACGAGGTTCCCGCAATGGACCAGCCTCCCGCACGCCGTCCGGTTCTCGGTACGGCCACCGGCCGGTGGGCCGTGTACCGGCGGCTGCTGGAACAGGCGCCACCGTTCGCACAGCGGCGCCTGCTGCCCGCGACCGCGGGCGCCCACACGTTCACGACCGGCAGGACCGCCGCGCGCGTGGAGCTGCCCGTCCTGGACCTCCCGGCATCCACCGGGCACGACCTGGGCCTGGCCCGCGCCAGGCGGGGAGCCGTGCGCTTCACGTACGGAGAACTCCTTCGTACCGCGGCCGGGATGGATGCCGAACACCCCGCCGGATGGGTCGGCCGACTGCGCGGCATCCGCATCTCCACCCGTACCGGCAGCGGGTTCTCCCCGGCGGAAGAACTCACGGTCGAGGGACTCCAGCACCTGGTGGGCCGCGAACGGGCCGCACGGCAGACGCTTCGGGACGTCATCGCCGTATACATGGCCAGAGCCCGTGTGGGGCGGGTCACCGTGATCGTCGGCGAGGAGAGCGAAGCGCTGCGCCTGGTACGGCTCTACAACACGTACGCCGGACGGCGGGCCGCCGCGCCGGTGATCGCCCCACCGGGTGTGGCGTGGCACATCGACAGGCTGCACCGCAAGGAGCTGGGCCGGGGTGAGCCCCGCCTGATCACGGCGTCCGACTCCGCCCTCGACTACCTCAGTACCTCGTGCGTGATGAACGAGCTGCGTACCGATCCCGGCGCGGACACGTCCCTGGCGTTCGGGGACGCGCCCTGTTGCGGGCTGCGGTCCGCGAGCGGCGGGGAGAGCGGCGGCGAGGAGCGGAGCTGCCCGTTCTGGTCGGCGTGCCCACGGCACCGGGCGACCCGTGCGCTGGTCGGCGCGGACATCTGGGTCGCCACGCTGTCCGGCCTCCTGGAGGTCTCGCCCTCTCCGGTGCAGAACTCCGCGGACGTGCGGCTCCTGGAGCTGGCGTGCCGACGCAGTGACCTCGTGCTCGTCGACAACGCCGACCGGGCCCAGCAGGCACTGGACCGGGCCTTCGCCCCCGCGCGGTCGCTCGTCGGCGGGCGGCGCCCGTTCCTGGAGGAGCTCCGGGAGCGCAAGCGCCGGGCCCTGCTGGAGAACGGACGGCCAGAACCGGCGGACCGGCACGTGGAGATCTGGGCGGGTGCGCTCGACACCAGCCAGATCGTCGCGGAGAAACTCCACGGGCTGCTGGCAGGGCGGCCCGCCATCGACGCCGGTGTCGACGGTGACTGTTTCAGCGCCCGGAGCGTCCAGCTGGGGCTGGTGGAGGAACGCCACCCGCGGTGCGTCCGGGGCGACGACGCCGCCGCTTCGCACATCGGGGACCAGGAACGGCAACGGCTCTTCGACCGGCTGGACGAATTCCGCAAGGACCCCTTCGGGGACCTCAGGCCTCCCGAGTCCGATGCCACCGGCTCCGAGCTGACCGTCCTGCTGAGCGAGCTGATCCACACCGGGGACCCTCGCAACACCCATGCCCGGCTCGGCCGGGTCACGGACCGGATCTTCGCCTCGGGGGCAGCGGAGAATCACCGGTCGGCGGCCAGGCCGGGTGCGTTCACCGCCCGTTTCGAGCTCTTCCTCCTGCTCAGCGCCCTTGAGTCGCGGCTCGCCCTGCTCATGGACGTGTGGCCGCACGCGGAGCCGTCGATCCGTGCGGGGTTCAACCCGCTCTCCACCAGTCCGGTGGACTTCCGGCCCCTGGTGCCCGCGTCACCGATGGGCGAGTTGCTCGGCTTCCGCTTCGACGGCCGCGCGGCCCCGAGCGGTGAACTCGGTTTCGTCCACTGTCACGGCGTGGGCAGGGAGCTGCTGGGCAGTCTGCCGCACCTGCCCGAGGCCGATGGGCTGCCCGGCACCAACGTGCTGCTCATGTCCGGCACCGGCTGGGCGGGGACCTCCAGCCGGTCGCATCTGTCGGCCCCGGTCGGTGTGGTCGTCGAGCCGGTCACGCCGGTGGCGGACTGCCTCATGCGCGACGAGCCCGAGCTGAGCGGCGAGAATGCCCCGCCCCCGTGCGAGATCCGTTCCGACGAGCGTTCCTCGGCCCTCCGGGACATGACGGCGGTCCTGGGCGCCGGGCTGGCGGAGGGTGCGGCACACGGCGGCCCCCTGGAGCGGCAGCTCATGCTGTTGCCCGAAGGCCGGGACCACCTGCTCATGATCGTGGGAAGTTACGACGAGGCGGCACTGGTGGCCGACACGCTGCACGGCCTGAGCGAACGGTGGCACGGCAGGGTGCTCCGGCTCGCGCGCGACGACACCAAGCTGCCGGTCTGCGAAGGGGACGGGGAACGGGCGCGTGTCCTGCTGCGCGGTGAGCTCTCCGAGTTCAAGGACCGGGACGCGGATGTGCTCGTCGCCCCGCTGACGGCCCTGGACCCACGGCACCGCGTCCTCAACGGTGGCGGTACCGGGGCGTTCGGTGCCGTGTACTTCCTCGGCTGTCCCCATCACCACCCCCGGGATCTCGGTGTCGCGGTGAGCACGGTCAACGACTGGATCGTGCGGGCCACCGCCGGCGGTGACTTCGCCACCTGGGTCCGTGCCGGTGCCGGGCTCGACGGGGCCGCGCTCGACGTGCGGCGACGGGCCGAGAACACATGGCGGCGGGCGCTCCACCGGGGCGACGCCTGGAGTGTCCTCGGTGAGGACCGTCCGTCGGTCAGCTGGGACCTGATCGTCCTGATGTCCCAGGCCATCGGCCTGGCCCAGGACGGGGGCGAGCCCGTTCACGTGGTCCTCGTCGATCCGGCCTTCGCGCCGGGCAGGCACCGGGTTCCCCGGGAGCGGGACACGGCGGAGTCGAGCCGCCTGCGGAGCATGCTCGAAGTCCTTGCCCCGTACTTCACCCCTGGTACGGGGACGGACCCGCACGACCGGCACGTCGCGCAGGCCCTCTACGGCCCGTTGTGGAGCATGCTGAACCGCTATCTGGACGGTAGTCGTGACCCGCGGTGACGGCACCGGGTCCGCACACGGCGAAGCCGCCGCCCCTTCACGGGACAGCGGCTTCGCCGGACGACCGTTCGCGGCCTACAGGTCGAAGTAGAGCTCGAACTCGTGCGGGTGCGGGCGCAGGGCGATCGGGGCGATCTCGTACTGGCGCTTGTAGTCGATCCAGGTCTCGATCAGGTCGGGGGTGAAGACACCGCCGGCCAGGAGGTACTCGTGGTCCTGCTCCAGGGCCGTCAGCACCGCGTCGAGCGAGGTCGGGACCTGCGGGACGGCCGCGTGCTCGTCGGGGGCGAGCTCGTAGAGGTCCTTGTCGATCGGCTCCATCGGCTCGATCTTGTTCTTGACGCCGTCGAGGCCGGCCAGCAGGAGGGCCGAGAACGCCAGGTACGGGTTGGAGGACGGGTCCGGGGCGCGGAACTCGACGCGCTTGGCCTTCGGGTTGGAGCCCGTGATCGGGATGCGCATGGCGGCCGAGCGGTTGCGCTGCGAGTACACCATGTTGACCGGCGCCTCGAAGCCCGGCACCAGGCGGTGGTACGAGTTCACCGTCGGGTTGGTGAACGCCAGCAGCGACGGGGCGTGCTTGAGGATGCCGCCGATGTAGTAGCGGGCGGTGTCCGAGAGGCCCGCGTAACCGGCCTCGTCGTAGAAGAGCGGTTCGCCGCCCGCCCACAGCGACTGGTGCACGTGCATGCCCGAGCCGTTGTCACCGAAGATCGGCTTGGGCATGAAGGTCGCGGTCTTGCCGTTGCGCCAGGCGACGTTCTTCACGATGTACTTGAAGAGCATCAGGTCGTCGGCCGCGGCGAGCAGCGTGTTGAACTTGTAGTTGATCTCGGCCTGGCCGCCGGTGCCGACCTCGTGGTGCTGGCGCTCGACCTGGAGGCCCTGGGCGTCCAGTTCGAGGGAGATCTCGGCGCGCAGGTCGGCGAAGTGGTCGACCGGGGCGACCGGGAAGTAGCCGCCCTTGTAACGGACCTTGTAACCGCGGTTGTTCTCGACCGCACCGGAGTTCCAGGCGCCGGCCTCGGAGTCGATGTGGTAGAAGCCCTCGTTCGCGGAGGTCGCGAAGCGCACGCTGTCGAACACGTAGAACTCGGCCTCAGGGCCGAAGTACGCGGTGTCGGCGATGCCGGTGGAGGCGAGGTACGCCTCGGCCTTCTTCGCGATGTTGCGCGGGTCGCGGCTGTACGCCTCACCCGTGATCGGGTCGTGGATGAAGAAGTTGATGTTCAGCGTCTTGTCACGACGGAACGGGTCCAGGCGCGCGGTCGACAGGTCGGCACGGAGCGACATGTCCGACTCGTGGATCGCCTGGAAACCGCGGATGGAGGAGCCGTCGAAGGCCAGTTCCTCGTCCGGGTTGAAGACGCCTGCCGGGATGCTGAAGTGCTGCATCACACCGGGCAGGTCGCAGAAGCGGACGTCGACGAACTTGACGTCGTTGTCTGCGATGTACTTCTTCACGTCGTCGGCGTTCTGGAACATCCAACTCCTCCTACTCCCGGCCCCGGGGCAGGGACGGGCTGTATAGCTCGTGGCGCGTCGGTGCGGTGGCGCACGCAGACCCGACCATAAGCAGACGGGATTTCTCCAGCATGACCCATTTGTTTCGCACAAGTTAACCAGGGTCCGGCGGGAGTGCCGTGGAGCACCACGGGTACCGTGGTCGGGTGGACAAGAGGCAAGCAATCGGATCGTGGCTCTCCGGCCCCCGCGCGGCGGCCGAGGAGATGGGCGTCGACTTCGGCTACCCGGGCCAGCAGCTCGGCCTGCCGCAGCGGGGCACCGGTTCCGTGGCGCGGTTCGGACGCCGGATCGGCGCCGTCGCCCTCGACTGGATCGGCTGCCAGCTGATCGCATACGGCCTGATCACACACGGCGACCTGGCCGCCGCGGGCAACTGGACGCTGGGGCTCTTCGTGGCCCTGAGCTTCCTGACGGTCGCCACCGTGGGCTCCACCCCCGGCAAGCGCCTCCTGGGCCTGCGGGTGATCGCGGAGGACGGCGGACGCCTCGGAGTCGTCCGGGTACTGGTGCGTACGGTGCTGCTGGCGCTGGTCGTTCCGGCGCTGATCTGGGACCGCGACGGCCGCGGACTGCACGACCGGCTGGCCCGCGCCGTCCAGGTCCGCATCTGACGGACGGGCCGCGCATCCGCCCGGAGTCCGTCAGATCGGCCCGCAGCGCCGACGGCCGACGGGTAGCCGGTGGGGCCGGTGGCACCGGTGGGGCCGGGCTACCCGAGCCGTCGGGCACCGCTTCATGACGCACGCTTCACGACACAGGGGCGCCCCCGAAGCCTTCGGCTCTCGGGGGCGCCCCTGTGTCACCGCTCCTGGTGTCGCCGCTCGCGCGGGTCAGCGCATCTTTCCGCCGCGCGGCATCCGCATGCCCTTGGGCATCGGACCCTTCGGCAGCGGCATGTTGCTCATGAGATCGCCCATGGCCCGCAGCTTGTCGTTGACCTGGGTGATCTGGGGGCCGGACAGGACGCGCGGCAGCTTGAGCAGGGTGGTGCGCACCTTCTTGAGCGGCACCTCGCCCTCGCCGGTACCGACGATGAAGTCGTGCACCGGCACGTCCGGCATGATCCGGGCCAGCTTGCGCTTCTCGCCCGCGAGCAGCGTCTTCACCCGGTTCGGGTTGCCCTCGGCGATCAGCACGACGCCGGCCTTGCCGACGGCCCGGTGGACGATGTCCTGATTGCGGGTCATCGCGATCGCCGGGGTGGTCGACCAGCCCCGGCCCACGTTGTCCAGCACGGCCGCGGCAGCGCCCGGCTGGCCCTCCATCTGCCCGAAGGCAGCCCGCTCGGCCCGTCGCCCGAAGACGATCGCCATCGCGAGGAACGCCACCAGGAAGCCCAGGATGCCCAGGTAGACCGGGTGGCCGATCAGGAAGCCGATCGCGAGAAAGACACCGAAGGTGACGATTCCCACGCCCGCGAGGATCAGCCCGACCTTCGGGTCGGCCTTGCGCGTCATCTTGTAGGTCAGGGCGATCTGCTTCAGTCGCCCGGGGTTCGCAGCAGTCTCTGCGTTTGACTTCCTCGCCATACAGCGAAGTTTACGTGGCCTGCGAGGCCCGGGTGGCCGCGGCCTCAAGTACGTGTTCGGTTTCGACCCGGTCCCTGGCCCTGCGGCGGTCCTCCAGGACCGCCGTCCAGGCGTTGCGGCGGGCACCGCTCATGAGCAGGGACTCGATGCCGCGGAAGGCATCGGCGAAGGACGGGATGGCGATGGCGCGTACGGGCGCGGCCTGCATGATGACGGTCCCTTTCACGGTGCTCACGTCGGCGGTACGGGCGACGGCGGGTCCGGGGCAGGCCCCGCGCGATGCGCACGATGCGCGCGTTACCTGCGATACGTGGACCTATCGTCACCGAACGGTGTTACCGACGGGTGACCGGCCGGTCAAACGGTGATGAAACATTGACGCGGCCCACCGGGCTCCTGCCGAAGCGAGCCCAGGAGCCGCGTCTCTGCGGTGCTGCGTCTCTGCGGTGCTGCTGATGATCGGTAACGCCTGGCGGTGCTGTGCGCGACCTCACAGGCTCAGTCCCACTGCGGCCACGCCGCAGACCGGCCTACGCTCCGGCTCGGCCGCGCTTCTCCATCGTGTCGGTCGAGCTCCGCCTCGCCACCGCTGCGGCCGGGTCCCCGCCCTCGTTCCTCGGGCGGAGCACCGACCTACGCTCCGGCTCGGCCGCGCTTCTCCATGGCCTGGGTGTAGAGGCGCCCCGCCCGGTACGAGGAGCGGACCAGCGGTCCGGACATCACACCGGAGAAGCCGATCTCCTCGGCCTCCTTGGCCAGCTCCACGAACTCGGCCGGCTTGACCCAGCGCTCGACGGGGTGGTGCCGCGGCGAGGGGCGCAGGTACTGGGTGATGGTGATGAGTTCGCAGCCGGCCCCGTGCAGGTCCCGCAGGGCCTGCGAGACCTCTTCGCGCTCCTCGCCCATGCCGAGGATCAGGTTCGACTTGGTGATCAGGCCGTACGCCCGCGCCTGGGTGATCACGTCGAGCGAGCGCTCGTAGCGGAAGCCGGGGCGGATGCGCTTGAAGATCCGCGGCACCGTCTCGACGTTGTGCGCGAAGACCTCGGGGCGGGAGGCGAAGACCTCCTCCAGCAGCTCCGGGACCGCGTTGAAGTCGGGGGCCAGCAGCTCGACCTTGGTCTGCCCCGAGGCGCGGCCCGCCGTCTGCTGGTGGATCTGGCGCACGGTCTCCGCGTACAGCCAGGCGCCGCCGTCGGGCAGGTCGTCGCGGGCGACGCCGGTGATGGTGGCGTAGTTCAGGTCCATCGTGACGACCGACTCGCCGACCCGGCGCGGTTCGTCCCGGTCCAGCGCCTCGGGCTTGCCCGTGTCGATCTGGCAGAAGTCGCAGCGCCGGGTGCACTGGTCGCCACCGATGAGGAAGGTGGCCTCGCGGTCCTCCCAGCATTCGTAGATGTTCGGACAACCGGCTTCCTGGCACACCGTGTGCAGTCCTTCGCCCTTCACCAGGGCCTGCATCTTCGTGTACTCGGGACCCATCTTCGCCCGGGTCTTGATCCACTCGGGCTTGCGCTCGATGGGGGTCTGGCTGTTCCGGACCTCCAGGCGCAACATCTTGCGTCCGTCGGGTGCGACTGCGGACACGACCGGCTCCCTGTGACTTCGATTCTTCGGCGCCCACCAGGGTACGCCCGTAATTTCGTACGCTCGTACGTCGGCCAACCTTCGGGCGGCCGGACTGATTCCCGGTGTCTACGGGCCGGAGGCGGGCTCCACCTCGCGTGGCCGCAGCTCCGCGTGGACGAGGGCGTCGGTCACGTGGCGCTCGACGACGGGCAGCACCTCGGCGATGGTGACCTCGCGGCCCAGCTCGGAGGAGAGCGAGGTCACACCGGCGTCGCGGATGCCGCAGGGGATGATCCGGTCGAACCAGGTGTTGTCGGGGTTCACGTTGAGCGCGAACCCGTGCATCGTGACGCCCTTGGCGACCCGGATGCCGACGGCGGCGAGCTTGCGGTCCTCGCGGCGCTGGCCCGCGTTGGAGGGGGCGTACTCGGGGCCGGCCAGCCGCGCGTCGAACTCGTCGTCGTGGAGGCGGGGGTCGAGGTCGAGGGAGAGGCCGCCGATCGACGGGCGCTCCTCGACGGGGTCGCCCAGGATCCAGACGCCCGAGCGGCCCTCGATCCGGGAGGTCTCCAGACCGAACTCGGCGGCGGTGCGGATCAGCGCCTCCTCCAGACGGCGGATGTGGGCGACCACGTCCACCGGCCGGGGCAGTTTCATGATCGGGTAGCCGACCAGCTGGCCCGGACCGTGCCAGGTGATCTTGCCGCCGCGGTCCACGTCCACGACGGGGGTGCCGTCGAGCGGGCGCTCGCTGTCCGTGGTGCGCCGGCCCGCCGTGTAGACGGGCAGGTGCTCCAGCAGCAGACAGGTGTCCCCGGTCTCGTCCGCGAAGCGGGCGGCGTGCACCCGGCGCTGCTCCTCCCAGGCCACGGTGTACTCGACGGACTCCGGCCCGAAGCCCAGATGGACAAATCCAAGCTCAGCCACCGCAGCGCCTCCTCGTTGAACCTGCTGTATGCATGTATCGCACTCGGCCAAGAGTACGGCGGCCCGTACGGATGCCGTCAGGGCCCCGGCCGCCGCACGGTCCCGGGGCCCCGGGACCGGTGGACCGGGGGCGCGCGGCCGGAACCGGTCGGTCCGTAAAGATCCCTACACGCTCTGCACACGATCGGATGAATCCGGGGCAGAGGGGGCGGTCCGGACGAAGTTCGCCGCTACATTCACGCCGTCCACTGGGCCGGTACTCCGGTCCGTCACGTCAGGAAACCGTGGAGCCGATGACGGAACGACCTGCCCAGCGTGTCCCCAACCGGCAGCTCGCGGCGCTGATCGCGGAAGCCGGGTTCTCCAACGCCGGGCTCGCCCGCCGCGTCGACCAGCTCGGTCTGGAGCACGGTCTCGATCTGCGGTACGACAAGACCTCCGTGACCCGGTGGCTGCGCGGGCAGCAGCCGCGCGGGACCACCCCGGCGCTGATCGCGGAGGTCTTCACCCGGCGCCTCGGGCGGCGGCTGTCGGCGCAGGACCTGGGCCTGGACGCGTGCGCGCCGGTCTACGCGGGGCTGGAGTTCGCGGCCACCCCGGAGGAGGCCGTGGACATCGCGAGCGGGCTGTGGCGCAAGGACTCCGGTTCCCACGCCGAGCTGCGCAAGATCGCCTTCACCCCGGCCGGGCTGGTCGTGCCCAGCCGGGACTGGCTGATCGGGCGGCCCGACGAGCGGGTCGGGCGGGGCCCGGACCCCGGCCCGGCCCGCGTCCCCGAGCAGGGGCGGGGCCCGGTGACCCGGCAGCGGCAGACCGAGCGCGGCCCCGGCCAGCGGGTGACGGCCGGGGACATCGCGGCGCTGCGGTCGGTGAGCGAGCTGTTCCGGACCCTGGACCACGCCTACGGCGGCGGCCACGCCCGCCAGGCCCTGGTGCGGTACCTGGAGCACGAGGCGGAGCCGATGCTGCGGGGGAGCTACGGGGAGAGCACCGGGCGGCGGCTCTTCTCGGCCGCCGCCGACCTGACCCGGCTCGCGGGCTGGACCTCGTACGACATCGCCGCGCACGGGCTGGCCCAGCGGTACTTCGTGCAGGCGCTGCGGCTGGCGCAGGCCGCCGCCGACCGGCAGTACGGCAGCTACGTGCTGGTCACCATGAGCAAGCAGGCCGTCTACCTCGGCCACGGCCGGGAGGCGGTGCAGCTGGCCCGGGTGGCCCAGCAGGGCGTCGGCTCCGGGCCGCCGCCCGTGATGCAGTCGCTGCTGCACGCGGCGGAGGCGCGCGGGCACGCGGTCCTGGGCGAGGTCCGGGCGGCGACGGCCTCCCTGGTGCGGGCCGAGCGGTCGCTGGGCGCGGCGCGGCCGGGGGACGACGTGCCGCCTTGGGCCCGGTTCTTCGACGAGGCGCAGCTCGCGGACGAGTTCGGGCACTGCCACCGGGACCTCCAGCAGTACCGGGCCTCGGCCCAGCACGCGGAGCGCTCGCTCCAGCTCCGGTCGCCGGGGTACGCGCGGTCGAGGCTGTTCAGCCGGGTGGTGCTGGCCACGGCCCGGCTGGGCCTCGGCGAGCTGGACCAGGCGTGCGTGCTGGGGGCGGAGGCGGCGCAGCAGGCGACGGAGATGCGGTCGGCGCGCGCGGTGGAGTACGTACGGGACTTCGAGCGGCGGCTGGAGCCGTTCCGGGACGCGGCGGCCGTGCGCGGCTACCGGGACCGGGTGGCGGCGCTGTCCTGAACCCGGGCACCCCGGGCCGTGTCCCGGCCCGGGGTGCCCGTCGGAGGGGGGTCAGGCGGCCATCGGCAGGAGGGGGCCCGTGAGGGCCGGGACGGGGATGCCGAAGTCGCGCAGGGCGGCGGTGGCGGCGCGCCGGGCGGAGCGCAGGGCGCCCTGGACGGTGTTGAGGTCGCGGTGGTCGCCGCACACGTACAGCCCGGCCAGGACCCGCACCGGGCGCCGCAGGTCGTAGGGCGGGGGCATGGCGGGGACGGCCTCCGGGGTGTGGTGGACGGCCAGCAGCTCCCACTCCCGGGTCGGGGTCCCGTAGAGCCGGGCGAGGCGCGAGGCGACCGTGCGGGCCGGGGGCGGCGGGCCGAGGACGGTGGTGGTGACCAGGCTCCGGCCGGCCGGGGCCCGGGTCGGGTCGACGGCGCTCATCACGGCGGTGTGCGCGACGGGCCACCCGGGGTCGGCGTCCAGGAGCAGCGAGCCGTCCCAGGGCAGCGGGGCGGCGGTGGCGTGGTGCAGGACGGTGACCTCGTGGAACTTCGGCACCCGCAGCCCCGGCAGCAGCTCGGCGGCGGCGCGGGCCCCGGTGGCCAGGACGACGGAGCGGCAGGAGAAGTCGCCGTGCTCCTCGGTGGTGACGAGGTTGGTCGCCACCGACCGGACCCGGACCCCGGTGCGTACGGTGCCGGGCGGCAGGGCGGCGGCGAGCTGGTCGGGCAGGGCACGGGCGCCCCCTTCGGGCACGGCGAGGCGGCCCGAGGCGAAGGTGCGCAGGGCCAGGTCGGCGACGCGGCTGGAGGTGGTCAGCTCCGGGTCGCGCAGCAGGGCGCCGAGCAGGGGCCGGAGCACGCCGTTGAGGGTGCGGGGCGCCAGGGCGCGGGCGTGCAGCGCGGCGAGCGCGGTGCGTTCCGGGCGGGCGAGCAGCCGTTCCTCGGGCAGGGCGGCGAGCCTGCCGAGGAGGGCGCTGAGCCGGGCCTGGTCGAGGGAGCCGCCGGCCAGGGCGCGGGCCGGGGTCAGGGCTCCGGCCCGCAGCCGTTTGCCGTCGCAGTGGACCAGGACCCCGGGCGCGAAGGGGCGCAGGACCAGCCCCTCCAGGCCGGGGGTGCGGGCCGGTTCGGTGTACGCGGTGCTGAGGAGCTGGCCGGTGCGGTCGAGCCGGAAGCCGTCGGCCGCTTCGGTGGCCATCCGCCCGCCGGGGTCCCCGGCCGCCTCCAGGACGGTGACCGTGACCCCCGCCGCGATCAGGTGCTGTGCCGCCGCGAGTCCTGAGACTCCGGCTCCTACGATGACGATGTCCGCATGGTGTGCGGCGTGGTGTGTGCTGCTGAGCACGTGCCCCTCCCCGAGGTCGGCGCGGCTGTGTCTGCTCCTCTTTCCCCCGGCCCGCTCCGGGGGAACCCCCGCCAGGTGACGTATTACGGTCAACTTCGGTCGCACAGCGGTCGCATAAGGCGCACGAACAGTCGCACGGTGGTCACGTGGCGTCAGGTGTGTGCGCTCCCCGGTGGTGACCCCGTCAGCCCGGTCAGCGCCGCCAGCACGGTCAGAGCGGTCAGCCCGGTCAGGGCGTGCGCGGTCCGTCGAGGGCGGCCCGGATCGCCTGCTCGATGCCCGGGTCGCGGAAGACGAAGCCCGACCCCAGCAGCCGGGCGGGCCGGACCCGCTGACTGCCCAGCACGTCCCCGGCGAACTCGCCGAGCGCGATCCGCAGGGCCACGGCCGGTACGGGCAGCAGCGCGGGCCGGTGCAGCACCCGGGCCATGGCCGCCGTGACCTGGCGGTTGGTCAGCGGTTCGGGGGCGGTGAGGTTGACCGGACCGGAGAGGGCGGGGGTGTCGACGAGGTGGCGCAGGGCCGCGACCTCGTCCCGCAGGGAGAGGTACGACCAGTACTGGCGGCCGTCGCCGAGCCGCCCGCCGAGGCCCGCGCGAAAGAGCGGGAAGAGCCGCGCCCAGGCCCCGCCCCCGCGGGCGACGACCAGGCCGGTACGGGCGTGCACCGTCCGGATTCCGGCGGCGCGGGCGGGGTCGGCGGCGGCCTCCCACTCCTCGCAGACCGAGGGCAGGAAGCCGTCCCCGCGCGGGGCGTCCTCGTCCACGGCACGGTCCCCGGTGTCCCCGTAGAAGCCGATGGCGGAGCCGCTGACCAGGACGGCGGGCGGCTCGTCGAGGGCGGCCAGCGCGCGGGCGACCGTGGCCGTGCCCCGGACCCGGCTGCCGCGGATCTCCTTCTTGTACGCGGCGGACCAGCGGTGGTCCGCGACCCCGGCCCCGGCCAGGTGGACGACGGCGGCGCAGCCGGCGAGCCCGGCGGGGTCGACGTGGTCGCGCCGGGGGTCCCAGGCCGCCTCGTCGGCGGCGGCGGGCGGGCGGCGCACCAGGCGGACGACCTCGTGGCCGTCGGCGCGGAGGGAACGGACGAGGGCGCTGCCGATGAGACCGGTGGAACCGGTGACTGCGATACGCATGCCGCCCATCCTGCCGCTGCCGCGCGCCGGGGACACGGTGACGACGGCGGCCGGGCGGGCCGGACGGGACCGGCAGGGCGGACGGGTCAGGTGGGCCGGACGGGTCAGGTGCGTCAGGTGGTGGTGCCCAGCCAGGTGCCCACCGCGTAGGTGACCGCCATGGCCAGGGCCCCGCCCGCCACGTTGCGCAGGACCGCGCGGCCCGCCGGGGCGCCGCCCAGGCGGGCGCCGAGCACCCCGCACAGGATGAGGGCCGCCAGGACGGCGGCCACGGTCACCGGAACCCGGGCGGAGGAGCCCGGCAGGGTGATCGCCAGCAGCGGGAGCAGCGCGCCCACCGTGAAGGCGACCAGGCTGGCGAGGGCCGCGTGCCAGGGGTTGGCCAGGGCGTCGGGGTCGATGCCGAGCTCCACCCGGGCGTGGGCGCGCAGCGCGTCCCGTTCCGTCAGCTGCTCGGCGGCCTCCCGGGCCAGCGGGCGGGTCAGGCCGCGGGCCATGAGCAGGCCCGTGAGCTCTTCGAGCTCCTCCTGCGGCTCCTGGTCCAGCTCCCACCGTTCCATGGCGAGCGAGGCCCGTTCGGAGTCCCGCTGGGAGCAGACGGAGACGTACTCCCCCGCCGCCATCGACAGCGCCCCCGCCAGCAGCCCGGCGACGCCCGCCGCCAGGATCGCCGGGCGCGAGGTGGTGGCCCCGGCGACGCCGACGACCAGGCCGGCGGTGGAGATGATCCCGTCGTTGGCGCCGAGCACGCCCGCCCGCAGCCAGTTGAGCCGGGTGCTGATCGCCCCGCTCCGCGACCCGCTCCCGGCGCCGTGCGCCGTGAGGTGCGCGGGCCCCGGGGACCGGGCGGGGGGTGTGGCGCCTGCCTCGTCGTCCGTCACGTCACCACTGTCGTGGCCCCGGCGGCGCGCGGCCACCCGGCGGGGCGGTCCGGGGTGCGCGGGCCCGCCGCCGGTACCAGGGTGGAGGGGTGAGACGCGCACGCGGGGAGCCGGGCTGGCTGCGCGGGGAGCCACCGCCGCGCTGGGCGCGACTCGCCCCCGTGCTGGCCCTGCTGGTGCTGGTACTGGCGCAGCGGGCCACCCCGGGCGATGTGGAGCTGGGCTACTTCCTGGCCGGTCTGCCCCCGGTGGCCGCCTTCGCGTACGGGGCGGCCGGGACGGCGTTCTTCGCCGCGCTGGTGCTGGTGCTGCTGGGGGTGCCCGGGATCGGCGTCGCGCACGCGCAGGGCGCGGACCTGGCCACGGTGGCGGCCGTCGGGCTGCTGAGCGTGGTGATCGCCTGGGTCCGGCGCCGCCGGGACGCCCAGCTGGTCAGCGTACGGACGGTCGCGGAGGCGGCCCAGCTCGCGGTCCTGCCGCCGCTGCCCGGACGGGTCGGCCCGGTGCGCTGCGCGGGCCTGTACCGGGCGGCGCAGCGCGGCACCCTGATCGGCGGCGACCTGTACGACGTACGGGCGGGGCCGTACGGGGTCCGCGCGCTGGTCGGGGACGTGCAGGGGCACGGGCTGGCGGCCGTCGCCACGGTGGCGGCGCTGCTCGGGGCGTTCCGGGAGGCGGTCCTGGACGACGCGGAGCTGGCGGCGGTGGCCGCCCGGCTGGACCGGCGGCTGCTGGCGGACGCGCGGGCCGCCTCCGTCGAGCACCCGGAGCTGTTCGCGACGGCGGTGCTGCTGGAGTTCCCGCCCGGCCTGGACCTCGTACGGATCGTCTCGTGCGGGCACCCGCCGGTCCTGCTCCTGCGCGGGACGGCGGTCGAGGAACTCGCGGTGGTCCCCGGGCCCCCGATCGGGCTGGGGCTGGGGCTCGCCGGACCGGGCCCGCCGGTGGCCGCCGAGGTGCCGGTGCGGCCCGGGGACCGGCTGCTGCTGCACACGGACGGCGTGACGGAGGCCCGGGACGCGGCGGGGCGGTTCTACCCCCTGGCCGACCGGGTCCCGGCGGCGGAGGCCGATCCGGCGGGCCTGGTCCTGGCGGTGTGGCGGGACCTGGTGGCCTTCACGGGCGGCGGCCCGCGCGACGACGTGGCCCTGCTGGTGCTCTCGCTGGACGGCCCCCCGCAGCCGTCCGGCGACGCCGGTCCCGCCACGACATGACGTACTGCCGCGGCGGACGGCCACGGGACGGCCCCGAGGCACCTGAGACCGGGGAACGCCCCGGGCCGGTGCGCACCGGCCCGGGTCTCCCGGGGCCGGTGCGCGGCGCCGGACCCCGCGCCCGGAGCGGAGTCAGCTCCCGTCGCGCATGAACGCGCGCACCAGCCTGCAGGTGACGTTGGACGGGCGGTGGACGCCCGTCCGGACCGCCATGGTCCGGATCTTCCGGTTGGTGGCGCGCCGGGCGTCGTACGTCCCCGAGTCGAGCAGGGATATCGCCAGCCGCATCGCCTTGAGACGGCGGTTGTGGTGCTCGTACCACTCGCGGGGCAGACCTGCGGGCAGCGGCTTCTTCCTGACCTGCCGGACGGTGGTGGCAGTGGCCATCTACAGCCTCCCAAACGGTAGTTGGCGCCCTGTCCTTCTCCCTCGATTTTACCCGGCACCACTGACAGACACCCTGGCCGGACAAGGCTTTCCGGGCCACGGGCACGGCCCCGGGACCCCGCCGAAAGCCCTTAGGCTCGGGTCATGGAGATCTGGATCAACCCGGCCTGTTCCACGTGCCGGGGCGCACTGGCCGTGCTGGACGCGGAGGGCGCCGAGTACACCGTGCGCCGGTACCTGGAGGACGTGCCGTCCGAGGACGAGATCCGCGAGGTGCTCGGCCGCCTCGGGCTGGAGCCGTGGGAGATCGCGCGGACCGCGGACCCCTCGGCCGGGGAGGGCGGCCTGCGGGAGCTGCCCCGCGAGGCGACCGACGCGGCGCGGGGGCGCTGGATCGCCCACCTGGCCGCGCACCCGGCGCTGATCCAGCGCCCGATCATCACCGCCGCGGACGGCACCGCCGTGGTCGCCCGTTCCGAGGAGGCCGTCCGGGAGGCCCTGGGCCGCACCGGCCGGGCCCCGGAGCTCCCCGCGTGAGCGTCCCCGACGACCGCCCCGACCGTGACGACGGCACCGGCTCGGGCGCCGACCTGCACCTCGAACTGCCCGCCGTGGGCGCCCGCCGGACCGCGCTCGCGCAGGCCCTGCGCGACGCCGTGCGCAGCGGGCGGCTCGCGGGCGGGACGCGGCTGCCGCCGTACCGGGCGCTCGCCGCCGACCTCGGGCTGGCCCGCAGCGTCGTCGCCGACGCGTACGCCGAGCTGGTGGCCGAGGGCTGGTTCACCGCCCGCCAGGGGTCCGGGACCCGGGTCACCGAGGGCGCGGCGACCGCCGCCGTGCGGGCCGCCGAGACCTCGCCCGCACCCGAGGGGCCCCGCCACGACCTGCTCCAGGGCAAGCCCGACCCCGCCTGCTTCCCGCGCGGGCCCTGGGCCGCCAGCACCCGGCGGGCCCTGGCCGAGGCGCCCACCGAGGCGTTCGGCCCCGGCGATCCACGGGGCCGCCCCGAACTGCGGCGGGCGCTGGCCGCCTACCTCTCCCGGGCGCGGGGGGTGCGGACCGGCCCGGAGAACGTGGTGGTCTGCTCCGGTTTCGCCAACGGGCTGCGGCTGCTGGCCACCGTCCGGCCCCGCGACTGGGCCGTGGAGGCGTACGGGCTCCCCTTCCACCACGGCATCCTCGAATCGGCCGGGGTCCGCCCGCACCCCGTCGCCGTGGACGAGGACGGCGCCCGGACCGGCGGGCTGCCGGGGCGGGCACGGACCCTGCTGCTCACCCCGGCCCACCAGTTCCCCACCGGCGGGCGGCTGCTGCCCGCGCGGCGCGCCGCCGCCGTGGAGTGGGCCCGGACGACCGGGGGGCTGATCGTGGAGGACGACTACGACGGCGAGTTCCGCTACGACCGCCGGCCGGTCGGCGCCGTCCAGGGTCTGGCCCCCGAGCACGTCGTGTACGCGGGCTCGCTCAGCAAGAGCCTCTCCCCCGCGATCCGCCTCGGCTGGCTGGTCGTGCCGGACCAGCTGATCGGCCCGGTGCTGGCCGCGAAGGGCCAGCGGGAGTCCTGGGCGAGCGCGCTGGACCAGCTCGCGCTGGCCGACTTCATCGAGTGCGGCGCGTACGACCGGCACGTGCGCCGGATGCGCAGGCGTTACCGCGACCGCCGGGACCAGCTCGTCTCCGCGCTGGCGGTACGGGCCCCCGAGGTCCGGGTGACGGGCATCTCCGCCGGGCTGCACGCCGTGCTGGAGCTGCCGCCGGGCACGGAGGTCCCGGCGCTGGCCGCCGCCCGCGCGGCGGGCCTGGCCCTGGACGGGCTCTCCGGCTACCAGCACCCGGCGGACCCCGACCCGCCGCGCGAGGGGCTGGTGGTGGGGTACGCGGCCCCGCCGGACGCGGCGTTCGCCCGCGCCCTGGAGGCGCTGGCGGCGACCCTGTCCGCGCAGCTCGCGGGGCGGGGACGGCCCGCCCGGCCGGACCGCGGACCGGCCGCCTGACCGGGCGGGAGCAGGCTCTCAGCCGGGCGGGACCGGGCCGGGAAGGCTCTCAGCCGGGCGGGAGCAGGTCCTCGGCCTCGGCCAGGATCTCGGTCAGCCGGGCCCCGAACTCCGCCCCGCGCGGGTCCGGCACCCCCGTCCGGGCGGCGGTGAGCAGGGCGTCCAGGGCCCGCCCGTAGGCGCCCGGCACGTCGTCCCAGTCGGGCAGTGCGAACACGCCCTCGGTGCCGCGCAGTTCCAGGCCCACCCCGGCGGCGGCGCGCGGCGCGCCCAGGGAGAGGACGGCGGTGGAGGCGGCGCCGGAGGTGTGCCGCAGGGCCAGCTGGACCACGTCGCGGGGGCCGCGGGTGGCGCTGACGGCCGTGACCTCGCCGAGGACCGGGATCAGGACGGAGAGCACGTGCGGGCCGACGTCCCACAGCCCGCCCTTGTCCTTGCGCCAGGGCGAGTCGGCGTAGGCGCTGGGTGCGCCGTCGGGCGGGAAGACGGCGCCGAGCCAGTGGGCGGCGGCGGTGAACCAGCCGGTGCGTCCGGCCTGTTCACCGATCCAGCCGGCGGTGGGCTCGGCGAAGCGCAGGGTGAGGAAGACGACGGAGGCGACGCTGTGGCGGGCCACCGCGTCGGCCACGGCGCGGGCGTCCGGGACGGTCGTCGCGACGGGCTTGTCGAGCAGCAGGTGGCACCCGGCGGCGGCGGCGCGCAGGGCCAGCGGGGCCTGGACGTCCGGCGGCAGGGCGAAGGCCACGACGTCGCAGTCCGCGAACAGCGCGTCGGGGTCTTCGTACGCCTTCACTCCGTACTCCCCGGCCAGCGCGCCCGCCGCCTCGGGCCGGCGGCCCCAGACCCCGGCGAACTCGGAGCCGGGATGCGCGGCGAGGGCGGGCGCGTGCGTGCGGCGGGCCCAGGGGCCGGTGCCCAGCAGCCCGACCCGGGGGCGGTGGCCCTCGGCGGCGCCCGCCGAGGGGTCCGGGGACGGGGCGGCCGGGGGGCGCGCGGCGGGATTCTCGTCGGACGACATGCTCATCCGACCAGTCTGCCCCACCCGGACAGGCGTTCCCCTGCCGAACCTCGCACCCCGCCCGCCCCGCACGCCCCTCCCGGCCTACGGCGCGGCCCGAGGGCCGTCCCCGATCGTCCCGGGCGGGCGCGTGGCGTCAGCTACGGCACCGGGGCACCGGGCGGGGGTCGAAGCCGATGGGCCACGTCAGGAACCACGGCGCGGGCCTCGACGAGCGGCTGACGGGTCCGCACGAGAGCGACCGGTGGGACCGGTGCAGCGGCCCGACGGCCGCCGGGGCCCAAGGCCCGGCGGCCGTCGCCCTGTTGGGGCGCGCCCACCCCCAGGCCCGGAATATGAGATTCCGATCCACGGACTGAGACAAGGTCTGCCCCGGGCTCCGCACATCTGCTTGAATGGGCGCATGGCCAGCCACCCGCACACCTCGACCGGTCGCAGCGACCTCGAGCCGTTCTGGCCTTCCCGGCAGGACCACGATTTCGATCGGGTGTGTTGTCGCGCGAAGAACGCGCCGGCCCTCTAAAGCCTCCGGGAACTCCACCAGGCCCTCCCCGAAGCCTTCGGTCCGCGCGGTACGAGGAACGTCCGTACGTCTCCTGCCGACCACTTCGCGTGAAAGAGCTGACCACTCATGGCCAACACCCGTCCCCTGACCTCCGCCGCGCCCTCGCCCCTCGTCTTCCCTCCCAGTCCGCGCCACCGGCTGCGCGCCGTGGACCGGGACGAGGTGGCGCGGGTGGTGGACCTGCTCCCGCCGGGCGCCACCTGGCTGCCCGCCCCGCAGCACACCCTGCCGACGCTGCCGGGCCAGCCGCCGATGGTCGGTTACCTGGTCCTCGTCCCCGCCGACCAGCAGCCGCCGACCGCCTTCGCCCCGCAGGCCGTTGCCGCCCCGCAAGGGTCCGGGACCGCCTCCACCACGGGTGACGCCCTGGTCCGCATCGACGCGGCCCAGCGCACCGCCGAGGTGGACGGCCGGGTCCTCGACCTGACGTACCTGGAGTTCGAGCTGCTGGCCCACCTGGTCGCCCACCCGCACCGGGTGCACAGCCGGGACCAGCTGGTGACCACGGTCTGGGGCTACGGCCACGTCGGCGACGGCCGGACCGTGGACGTCCACATCGCCCGGCTCCGCCGCAAGCTGGGCACGGCCCGCCGCGGGGCGATCCAGACGGTGCGCCGGGTGGGCTACAAGTACGCACCCTGACCGCCCCGGCGGCCGGACCGCAGGACACGCACGGACGACAGACGGACGGTGGGCCAGTACTCCGCGAGGAGTACGGGCCCACCGGGCCGTGGTGCGTCAGGCCGTGACGTCGTCAGGCCGCTGCCCTGGCGCGGCGGGCCGCGACGAGGCCGAGCAGCGCGTCGAGCACGAGGAAGACCAGCAGGCTGATCCCGAGCATCGGGACGAACCAGCCGACCGCGGCCGTCACGGCGGCCAGCGGTGTCATCAGGGTCACCGGCAGCTTCCGCCAGGCCCCGCGCGGCTGGGCCCGGCCCACGGAGAGCCGGCGCTCCTTGGTCGGCCTGCGCAGCCACCACATCCGGTAGCCCCAGACGACCAGGAACATCAGCGAGACGGCGAGCGCGGCCAGCGCGAGCTGGTTGGCGAGGCCGAAGGTCAGCCCCATGTGGAGGTCGATGCCGAACCGCGTGAGCTGGGCGAGCAGGGGGTGGTCGGCGAAGCGCAGCTCGTCCATCACCCGGCCGTCCGCGGGGTCGACGGCGACGGCGTCCAGGTGGACCGGGACCTGCCGGTCGTGCTCCTTGACCACGTACCCCTTGCCCTGCGCGGGCAGGGTCACCCGGAGGTGCTCGGTGACCCCGGCGGCGCGGGCGGCGGCCACGGCCCGGTCGATGCCGACGTCGGCGGTGGGGGCGGGCGGGGGCATCTCCATGCCCGGGGTCATGACATGGCCGGCGTGCTCGTCGCCGCCGTCGGCCGGGGCGCCGCCCAGGGAGGCGGAGACGGAGGGGGTGGCCCCGCCGAGGCGGTCCTGGAGCTGCCCGATGTTCTCACCGGCATAGCGCGACCAGGTCAGGCCGGTGGCGGAGAGGGCGACGAGACCCACGGCGACCCAGAGGCCGACGGCCCCGTGCCAGGACAGGGTGCGGCGGCGGCCGGTGGCCGTGCGGTCCGGCAGGACCAGCTGGGAGCGCCTGGTGCGGCGGCGGCCGATCCACAGGGCGAGCCCGCCCAGCGCCACCACCCACAGCCAGCTCGCGGCGAGTTCGCTGTAGTTGCGGCCGAACTCGCCGAGCTGGAGGCTGGTGTGGAACTGGCTGAGCCAGGCGCGCAGCGGCAGCGCGTCGCCCAGGGTGGTGAGCTGGCCGCGGACCTCGGCCGTGTAGGGGTCGACGAAGACGGTGAGGGTCTCGCCCTCCGCGAGTCCGGGGTTCTCCATGACCACCCGGGTGGTGGCCTCGGCGTCGGGCGCGGGCCACACGGAGAGGATCTCGCCCCGGGGAGCGGCGGACCGGGCCGCCTCGGCCTGGGCGCCGAGGGGCAGGGCGTGGTCGCCGACGCGGTCGACGGTCAGCTCGTCGGAGTAGAGGATCTTCTCGGCCTGCCAGGAGGCGGCGTAGAGGAGTCCGGTGGTGGCGGCGACGAAGAGCAGCGGGGCGATCAGCAGCCCGGCGTAGAAGTGGACGCGCAGGATCAGCGGGCGCAGGGCGGCCCAGCCGCCGCGCCCCGGTATCCCGGTGTCGGCGGGGTCGGTGCCGGTGGGGTCGGCCGGGGTGTCCCGGGCGGCGGTGTGCCGCGTTCTGGAGTCCCGGGTGGGGACGTCCTGGACCTCGTCGAGAGACATGGGGTTCCTCAGGGTGGCGAAGACAGGGGGAAGCGGCCCCGGGTCTCGCGCCGTCCACCGCTCAGGCGTGGGCGGGCCGGCCGGGGGCCGTGGCTCGGGTGGTGCGCCACCGGGGCGGGCCGCGCCGTACGACGGCGTGGGCGTGCACGGCCCCGCGCAGCCGGCGCGGCGGCGCGTACCGGGGCCGGGGCGCGGGCGGGCGCGGCACGGGGGCCACGCGGGCCCGTACGAGGACGAGTGCGCGGGCGAGCGGCCGGGCCGCCAGCAGCGCGGCGGAGCCGAGGACCGGGAGGAGCCGGAAGACGGCGGCCTCGCCCCATGCCAGCCAGGCGGCGCAGAAGACTCCGGCGAGCAGGTGCGCGGCGATCATCCCGGCGCCACCGTGCCCGGTCCCCGTCGCCATGGCGCTCAGGTCCGTGCCGGAGGGGTGCCGGTGGCCGGAGGCCGGCCCGGGCGTCCGGCTCACGGAGAGGACGAGGTGCAGGACGCCCTGGACGGTGAGGAGCGCGGCGGCGATGGCCGCCGGGCCCCGGCGCCGTCCGGCGCCGAGCCAGGCGAGCGAACCGGTCGCCCCGAAAGCGGCCAGCAGGCCCGCCGGGGGGGCGTCCGTCCCGGACATGTGCGCGTGTCCCAGCGCGCCCACGGCGGTGCACACCGCCGCGAACATCGCGGCCCGGGTGGCGCGCAGCGGCGCGGGATTCTCGGACATGGCCGGGACATGGTCCCACGAGGCCCGGTGGTCCGCGCCAGAGGGCGGTGCCCGATGATGTGCGGGGAATCCACGGTCCTGGACGGCGCCGTTGGACGCGGTGTACGCGGGCGGGGTCCGGCTCGGGGCGTACGTCCTGGGGCGGATGGACGGGGCGGAGCGGGAGCGGCTGCTGCTCGGTTGCCCGACCGATGTCGACAACCTCTCCGCCGGGCGCTGCCGGCGCTCGTGGTGCGGCCGGTGCCGGGGCGCGGGCGGACCTTCGCCGATGCCGGGCACCTGGTGGCGCTGGGGGTCGGGGTGGGGATCGCGCCGGCCGTCGACGGGTGCCGGTTGTCTTTCGGGCACGCCACGTCCGAAAATCGTCCGATCACCTGATGACACGAGCAACGCCATCCCGCGTGCCGTGCCCGACCGGCCCGGCCCGGACCCCTCGCACCCCGCTGGAGCAGCCACGATGACCGCCACCCCCGCCACCACTGTCGCCAACCTCCGCGACCTGGGCGGCACCCCGCTCCCCGGCGGGCGGACCGTCCGCCCCGGGCTGGTGCTGCGCTCCGGGCAGCTCGACCGGCTGGATCTCGACGCCGACCCGGCGGTGGCCGCGCTGGGGCTGCGCACGATCGTCGACCTGCGCACCGACGCCGAGCGCGCCGACCACCCCGACCGGGTGCCGGCCGGGGCCCGCAGCCTCGTCGGTGACGTCCTCGCCGACAAGCTGAGCACCGGCAAGGTGCCCGCCGCCGCGCAGCTCAAGGACCTGCTGTCCGACCCGGCGGTGGCCGAGGAGCACCTGGGCGACGGCAAGGCGCGGGCGCTGTTCGGCGATGTCTACCGGTCCTTCGTCGCCTCCGGGTCGGCGCGGGCCGCCTACCGGATGCTGCTCACCGAGGCCGCCGACCCCGGGGCCGGGCCGCTGCTGTTCCACTGCACGGCGGGCAAGGACCGTACGGGCTGGGGCGCGACCGTGATCCTGGCGCTGCTCGGCGCGGACGACGAGACCCTGATGGCCGAGTACCTGTCCGTCAACCCGGCGGTCAAGCAGGCGTTCGCGCCGCTGATCGAGGGTTTCACGGCGGCGGGCGGCGACCCGGACATCGCGCTCGCGCTGGTGGGGGTCTTCCCCTCGTACCTGGAGGCCGCGCTGGAGGAGGTCCGGGCGCGCCACGGCTCCATGGAGGTGTACGTGCGCGAGGGACTCGGTGTCGACGACGCGACGGTCGCGGCGCTGCGGGCCCGGCTGGTGGGCTGACCGGGAGTTCCACCGGTCCGCGGGGGCGGGCCGGGCGGGGCTGTGGTGGGCGGGGCCGTGGTGGGCGGGGCGGGGGCCGGTGACCATCGGACGATTCGCTCGTTCTGCTGAATGTGACTGCGCCGGATACCGCCACCCGTCCCCCCGCTCCCGATGTCGAGCTGGCCGAGGCCGCCATCGTCGAGCACTACCCCCGGCTGGTGCGGCTCGCCCATCTGGTGCTCCCGCCCGGCCTGGGCCGTCACCGGCGGGTGCTCACCGCGCACGCGCTCGTCCAGCGGGCGCTGCCGCGCGGCCGGTTCGGGGGTGCGGGCGCGCGGGGCGGGGTTCCGGGGCAGCGGGGCACGGGCCCCGGCGAGCCGGTTGCCGGGGCCGGGTACGCGTACGTCCGGCTGCGGGTGGTGCGCGCGGCCCTGGAGGCCGGGGTGCCGGCGACCTTCCGCACCCTTCCCCGGCGGGTCCGGCTGCCGGGGGCGCTGCCGCAGGTGTGGGGGCTGCGGCTGTTCCCCCGGGCGGGGGGCGCCGAGGAGCTGGCGCTGGACCAGTGGCTGGCCACGCTCGACGGCCCCGCCCGGGCCGCGTGCGCGCTGCGGGCGCTGGAGCGGCTCTCCGGGGCGGAGGTGGTGCGGCTGCTCGCGCAGGCCGGGGTCGCGGACCCGGCCGCCGCCCTCGCGCGGGCCGGGGACCCGGCCCACGACGGCCTCTTCCTCTCCCCCGAGTTCGATCCGTGCGTGCTCCAGGCCCGGCCGACCGATCTGCTGCGCCGCCGCCGTCTGGTGCGGGCCGCCCTGGCCGCCGGGGCCGCGCTCGCGGTGTGCGGGGCGCTGCTCGTGCTGCCGGGCGGCGGCTGGGGCGCGGGCGGGGACGGGGCCCCGGCGGGCGGGCGGGCCGGGGCCGCCGAGCAGGCCCTGGACCCCGGCAGGCTGGTCCGGGTGGCGCCCGGGCTCTGGCGGACGGCCTCCCTCAGCGGCTACTCCGTGTGGCCCGCCCGGGGCGGGCGGACCGAGGACACCGCGCTGCTGCGGCGGGCGCTGGCCGTGTGGGCCCGGCCCGGCGCCTCGGTGGCCGTCTCGGTCACCCCCGGCACCCCCGCCGGGCCGCCGATGGGTCCGCCGCAGCTGCTCTTCGCGGGCGACGTCGACCAGGCCGTCGTGGTCCTGTTCCACGACGGCCTGCGGGTGGTGCGGTACGCCGAGCCGCGCGCCGGGGGCACCGCCGCCGCCCTCGACTTCGCCCGGACCGACGGCGCCTCGGCGGAGACCGCGGCCGGGGTGGTGGTCGGCCGGGTCGACGGCAACGTCCGTTACCTCACCGCCCCCTGGGTGACCGGGGTCGCCCTGCGGGACCTGCTCCGGCCCGACGGGGCGCCGGTCGCGCTGAAGCCGTCCCCGGACGGGGTCACCCCGCCCGTGCGGGGCCCCGCCCCGGGGGGCACCTGTACGAGCTGGAACGCCCTGGCCCTGACCGGGGACGGCGCCACCCGGCTCGTCACCGACCTCGGCGAACTGACCCCGGCCCGGCTGACGTCGGGCGCGCCGGGCGCGGAGCGGGACGTGGCGGGGGCGGCGGAACTCGGGGAGTGGTCGAAGACCGCTTGTCTGCTGCCCTCGGCCCGCTCGAACGGGGTCCGTGCGGTCAACTCCTGGGCGTACGCCCGGCAGTCGCTGCCGGAGGGCGACGGGACGGCCACCTGGCTCTGTGTCCGGGCCACGACCTGGCAGGGCACGGCGGACCGGGTGCAGGCGCAGTTCCTGGCCCCGCGGGCCCCGATGGCCGTGCAGGCGGCCAGCTCGCAGGGGTCGCCCGCGTGCGGGCCGCGGGAGCCCCGGGTGCTGGCGGGTGTGCTGTGGAAGGCGCGGTCGGGCCAGTGGTACGTCCTCGCGGCGGGCAGTGCGCAGTTCGCCTCGGTGTCGGCGTCGGGCGGTGGTGTCAGCGGCACGGCGACCGGCAGCCGGCTGGCGGTGAAGGCCCCGGCGGGCGCGCAGGCCGAGCTGTCGGGCAGACTCACGGACGGCACGAAGGCGGGCGTCCTGCGGTAGGGCGCGGCCGGGGCCGGGAGAGCCCGGCCCCGGGCGGGCGGTGGTGAGGAAGTCCCCGTCGAGGGGTTCTCCTCGTCCGCACCCCTCAGTACATTGACGCCATGTCTAATACGCCGCCCGCGCCCGCTCCCGTGGCGTCGCAGCACACCGCGCTCACGGCCCGCGACGTCTCGTTCGGCTGGGAGGACACCCCGCTCCACTGGCTGCCCGGCGAGCCCTTCGCCGCCCACACCATCAACGTGCTGCACCTGCTGCTCCCGGCGGGCGAACGGTGGTTCGTCCACGTCTACAAGCAGGTGCTGCCGTACATACGGGACGAGCGGCTGCGCGCGGACGTGACCGGGTTCATGGGCCAGGAGGCCACGCACGCCGCCGCGCACGACGACGTCCTCCCCCACCTGAAACGGCTGGGCCTGGACCCGACCCCCTACACCGCGCAGGTGGACTGGCTCTTCGAGAAGCTGCTCGGCGACCGGACCCTGCCGCCGGGGCGGGCCCGCCACTGGTGGCTGATGGAACGGGTCGCGATGATCGCCGCGATCGAGCACTGCACGGCGTTCCTCGGCGACTGGGTGCTGAACGCGGACGAACTGGACCGGCGGGGCGCCGACCCGGCCATGCTCGACCTGCTGCGCTGGCACGGGGCGGAGGAGGTCGAGCACCGCTCGGTGGCCTTCGACCTCTTCCAGCACGTGGACGGCGGCTACCCGCGCCGGGCCCGGACCTGGGCCACCGGGTTCTCGGCGCTGGTCTTCCTGTGGCAGCGGGGCGTCCGCTTCTTCATGGAGAACGATCCGCACCTGACGGACGGCCGGGCCTCCCTCGGCCAGTACCTGCGGGCCGGACGCCAGGGCCTGCTCCCGGCCCCGGGCGCGATGCTGCGGTCCGTCCCGGCCTACCTCTCCCGCACCTACCACCCCTCGCGGGAGGGCTCGACGGCCCAGGCGGTGGCCTACCTCGCCACCTCCCCCGGGGCGAACGGCGGTGCGCTCCGGTGAGACGGACCCTGGCGGTCACGGCGGCGGCGGGCACCGCCCTGCTGGCCCGGCGCGCCCTGCGGCGGCGGATCGCCCGCTCCCCGCTCTGGCCCCTGCCCGCCCTGGAGACCCCGGTCTCGGGCCACTCCCCGCGCCGCTCCCTGCGGGTCCGGGTCCTCGCCCGCGCCGAACCGGCCCAGGGGGTGGTGGAACTGACCCTGGGCGCGCCCGCACTGCCCTCCTGGACCCCGGGCGCGCACGTGGACCTCCTGCTGCCCTCGGGCCTGGTCCGGCAGTACTCGCTGTGCGGCGACCCGGCGGCCGGGACGTACACGGTCGCGATCCGCCTGGACGAGGCGGGCCGGGGCGGCTCCCGCGAGGCGCACGCCCGGCTCACCGTGGGCACCGAGCTGCGGCTGCGGCCCCCGCGCAACCGCTTCGCGCTGGTCCCGGCCGGGTCCTACGTCTTCGTCGCGGGCGGCATCGGCATCACCCCGGTCCTGCCGATGCTCCGGGCGGCCACGGCGGCGGGGGCCGCCTGGACCCTGCTGTACGGGGGCCGCTCGCGGGCGTCGATGCCGTACCTGGAGCTGCTGGCGGCCCACGGCGACCGGGTCACGGTCGTGCCGCAGGACGAGGCGGGCCTGCCGGACCTGTCGCCGCTCGCCGCTCTGCGGCCGGGGACCCTGGTGTACTGCTGCGGTCCCCGGCCGCTGGCGGAAGCGGTCCTGGCGGCGGTACCGGACCCGGCCGCGGTGCGTCTGGAGCGGTTCGCCCCGGCGGGCGGGTCCGGCGCGGACCGGCCCTTCACGGCCGAACTGCGCCGCTCGGGGCGGACGGTGGAGGTCGGGGCGGACGAGAGCGCGCTGGCGGCGGTCCGCCGGGAGCTGCCCGCCACCCCGTACTCCTGCGGGCAGGGTTTCTGCGGCACCTGCGCGCACCGCGTCCTGGCGGGCGGCGTGGACCACCGCGACACCTTCCTCACCGACCGGGAGCGCGAGGACTCGATGCTCCTGTGCGTCTCCCGGGCCCGGGACGGGCACCTGGTCCTAGACCTGTGAACCCGTCCCGGGCGGCGGCCCGTCGGAGGTGGGGAGGGGCGAAGTAGGGTGTCCGCATGACAACCGGGGTGCGGCGCAGGATGGGTGTCGAGGAGCGGCGGCAGCAGTTGATCGGGGTAGCTCTGGAGCTGTTCAGCCACCGGTCGCCCGACGATGTGTCGATCGACGAGATCGCGGCGGCGGCGGGGATATCCCGCCCGCTCGTCTACCACTACTTTCCCGGCAAGCTGAGCCTGTACGAGGCGGCGTTGCGGCGGGCCGCCGACGAGCTGGCGCAACGGTTCGTGGAGCCCCGGGAGGGGCCGCTCGGGGCCCGGCTGCTGCGGGTCATGGGGCGGTTCTTCTCCTTCGTCGACGACCACGGGCCCGGTTTCTCGGCGCTGATGCGGGGCGGTCCGGCGGCCGGGAGCAGCCGGACCAACGCCATGATCGACGAGGTGCGGCAGGCGGCGTACGAGCAGATCCTCTCGCACCTGGGGGCCCAGGACCCGCCGCCGGCCCGGCTGGAGCTGGTGGTGCGGTCGTGGGTGTCGCTCGCCGAGTCCACCGCGCTGATCTGGCTGGACGGGCGCAGGATTCCGCGGGCCGAGCTGGAGCGGCAGCTGGTGCACGACTTCGCCGCGCTGGCCGCCGTGAGCGCCGCGTACGACGCGGAGATGGCCCGGATTCTCGTACCGGTGCTGGCCGGTGAGCCCGCGGACGGGCCGTTCGGGGAGCTGGTCGCCCGGCTCGCCGCGCTGGTGCCGGGCCCGGAAGGCGTCCCGCAGGGGGAGCCCGGGGGCACGGCGGGTGTGGGGCCGCAAGAGGCGTCGGGGAGTATTCCGGGTCCGGGGTGATCACAGACCTGGCGATAATCTCCGCGTGATCATTGACGACGGGATCTTGTTCCGGCCGGCCGAGGAGAAGGACGCCGGCACGCTGGTGAAGCTCTACGACCAGGCGGCCCGGTGGATGGGCAAGCGCGGGATCGAGCAGTGGAAGCCCGGGGAGAAGGACGTCGCGCACTTCCGGGCGAAGATGCGCGACGGGGAGGTGTGGCTCGCCTCGGAGGGCAACGGGCGGGTGTGCGGGGCGTACGAGCTGTGGTGGTCCGACGAGGACGCCTGGGGTGTCCAGCCGCCCGTGGCGGGCTATGTGCACCGGCTGATGACCGAGCGCACGGCCGCGCCCGCCGGGGCCGGCCGGCGGATGCTCGAACACGCCGAGCGGCGGATCGCCAGGACCGGACGGGAGCGGGCGCGGCTGGACTGCGTCTCCGCCAACCCCCGGCTGCTCGCGTACTACCAGCGTGCGGGCTACCGGGTGGTCGGGGAGTTCCCCTCCAAACAGGCCGGGGACGGGCGGGTGTACGGGGTGATCCTGCTGGAGAAGCGGCTCGATCAGCTCACGCTGGTGTGAGCGGCCCCGGTGGTGCGGGTGAAGACGGCCACGGTGCGGGCCGGGGTGGTGAACTCTCCTGTCGCGGTGTCGTAGGACGCCTGCCGGGCCACCGGGTCCGCGCCCGCGGCCTGGACCGGGTGGAGGGCGTGGCCGGTGCCCGCGAGGGCGGGGACCCGCTGGGACTGTGCGGTGGGGGTGGCGTTGAAGACCACCACCAGGTCACCGAGGGTCATGGTGATCACGCCCGGGGTCTCGTCCCGGCCCGAGAGGGGGAAGGCCAGCCGCGACTGGACCTCCTGGGCCGTGGTGAGGGCGAAGGCCGGTTCGCTCGTGCGGATGCGCAGCAGGTCACGGTAGGCGGCGGCGGTCGCCGTGATGTCCGCGCAGGTGGGCGGCGCCCCGGTCAGCAGGGGTTTCGCGTAGGGCCACTTGGAGGCGTTGTCGGCGGCGGGCGGCAGGCCGCGGCCGAAGCCGTTGCCGTCGCGGCAGTCCCAGTGCAGGGCGTTGAACCAGTCACCGCTGTCGTAGGAGTTGCGGTCCAGGGACTTCGAGCGGAGCAGGTCCGTGCCCGCCTGGGAGAGGGCCGGACCCTGGGAGAGCGCCGCCGTCGCCATGGCCAGGACCTGGAGGCGGGCCTGGTCCGCGGCGGGGGTGCCGGGCGGGAGTTTGAAGGTCAGGGCGTCGGCCAGGGTCTCGTTGTCGTGGGCGTCCGCGTAGGCGAGGGCGTCACCGGGGGCGGCGGCGTAGCCGGCCGGGGAGCCGTTGTAGTCCACCTCGGAGCCCGTGGTGCGGCGGCCGGTGGTGTCGGTGAAGGCGTAGGAGGCGAGGTTCCCGGAGAGCCCGACCTTGATCAGGTCCTGGGCGTGCAGGAGCCGGGCCCGCTGCTGGTCGGGGGTGCCGTTGGCGGGTGAGGAGTTCGGGGCGGTGAAGAGCCCGGAGGCGAAGCCCTGGACGCGCGGGTCCTCGTCGAAGGGGCCGCCGCCGCGGACGGCGTCGCGGGCCCGGTCGGAGAAGGTGGCGATGCCGGTGCCGGCCATGTGTTTCTGGGTGGCCTGGACGAAGCGGGCGTCGTCGGCGATCTCGCCGAAGTTCCAGCCCTCCCCGTAGAGGACGATCCGTTTGCCGTCGACCCCGTCCTCGGCGGGGGTGAGGGCGTCGAGGGCGGCGCGGACGGCCAGGATGTTGGCCTTCGGGTGGTGGCCCATCAGGTCGAAGCGGAAGCCGTCGACCTTGTACTCCTTCGCCCAGGTGACGACCGAGTCGACGACCAGGCGGCCCATCATGGCGTTCTCGGGCGCGGTGTTGGCGCAGCAGGTGGAGGTGGCCACCGAGCCGTCGGCCAGCAGCCTCTGGTAGTAGCCGGGCACGATGCGGTCGAGGACCGACTTGTCCGACTGCCCGGCGGCGACCGTGTGGTTGTAGACCACGTCCATGACCGTGCGCAGGCCCGCGCCGTTCAGGGACTGGACCATCCTGCGGAACTCGACGGTGCGGGCGGTGCCGTCGGGGTCACTGGCGTAACTGCCCTCCGGCACGGTGTAGTGCAGCGGGTCGTAGCCCCAGTTGTAGGCGTCCTTCGCGGCTGCCGCGGCCACGCACGCCTGCTGCTCCGCCGAGTCGGGCGCGTACACCGCCAGGTCGCAGGCGGGTTCGGTGCGGTCCTGCGGGTCCTCGGGGACGGTGGCGATGTCGAAGGCGGGCAGCAGGTGGACGTAGGAGGTGCCGGCCTTCGCCAGTTCGCGCAGGTGCCGCATGCCCGCCGAGGCGGTGTCCGTGAAGGCCAGGTACCGGCCGGGGTGGCCGCTGGTGCGGTCGGCGACGGAGAAGTCGCGGATGTGGAGTTCCTGGATCTGCGCGGAGGTGAAGGGGACGGCGTCCGGCTTGCGCAGGGCGCGCCAGCCGGGCGGGGCGAGCTTCGGGTCGGCCAGGTCGGTGACCAGGCTGTGGGTCGAGTCCGTGGTCAGGGCCGTGGAGTACGGGTCGGTGACCAGGTTGCGGACGATCTGGCGGGTGGTGGGGGCCCAGACGGTCACGGCGTACCGGTAGGGCTTCCCGTTCCAGCCGCGCTCGCCGCGCACCGACCAGACGCCGGTGGTGTCGTCGCGGCGCATGGGGACGGTCCGGCCGTCGAGTTCGAGGGCGACCTGTTGGGCGGTGGGGGCCCAGACGGAGAGGGTGGGGCGGCCGTCCTTGAAGACGGGGCCCAGCGGGGCGTTGTTGGCGTAGAGGTCGTCCAGGACCCCGGCGAGCTGGACTCCGGTGGCGGCGAGGACGGCGCCTTCGGCGGTGCGGGCGCTCGCGACGAGCTGGCCGCGCAGGGCCTCGCGGACCCGGTCGCGGTCGCGGGCGTCGACCGTGAACGCGGTGGACGCGGCCAGGTGCGGGAACTTCTGCTTCTGGGCGTCGGTGAGGGCGGAGCGCGTCAGGCGCAGCCAGTGGGCGCCGGGGGCCTTCAGGACGCCGTTCTCCGTGGTGACGGACCCGTCGCGGGAGGCGAGGAGCTGGACGGAGGCGGCGGCCGGCGGGGCGTTCCAGGCGAGGGTGGAGCGGTCGATCCAGACCGCGCGGGCCTGGGTGAGGTCGAGGTCGGCGGTGGAGGCGGCGGGCTGCGGCAGGAGGTACTTCTGCTGTCCGCCCAGCATCCAGACCTCGTGGCCGGTGGCCTTCAGGTCCAGGGACTGGTCGGTGGGCAGGTCCTTCTCGTCGCCCTTGTGGAGGATGTAGCTGAGCGAGGTGGCCCCGGGGGCGAGGGGAACCTCGTACACCGCGCCGTAGGGGTCGGTGCGCGTCGGCATCAGGGGCCGGGACCAGTCGGTGGGGGTGGCGGCGCCGGTCCAGACGTGCAGGCCCCAGCCGTCGTGGGCGCCGTCGGGGCGCTGGTAGTGCAGGACGGCCTTGGTGGTGTCCTGGGGCGGGGTGGCCGGGCGGTCGGTGCGGACGGGTTCCTTGCCCTGTTCCAGCCAGATCTCGCCGGTGCGGGTCACGTCGACGGTGCGGTCGGCGGCGACGTCCTTGACGCCGTTCTTGTCGATGACGAGGTAGCCGACCGAGGTGGCGCCGGGCTTGAGCTTGACGTGGGCGAAGGCGCCGTAGGCGTCGCGGCCGGTGAAGGCGTGCCCTTCGGGCTGTTCTGTTGTTGGGGCAGCCTCCCCGTCGGCGAGGTCGCCCCAGGCGTAGAGCCGCCAGTCGGTGTAGTCGCCGTCGGGCCGGTTGTAGTGGACGACGACGTGGTCGCGCTGGACGGCGGTGGGCGGCCCGACGGGCGGGACGCTGCCCGCGACGGAGGCGGCGAGGGCGCTCGCGGTGCGTCCGGCGGAGTCGACGACGACGGCCTTGTAGCGCAGGGCGGTGCCGGGGGCGGCGGTGAGGTGCTGGGTGACCTTGTACGGGGCGTGGTCGGCCGAGCCGAGCACCTGCCACGGGCCGTCGCCGCTCTGGGCGGCGAAGACGACCCGGTTCAGGGAGCCGCCGGTGACCTCGGCGGAGAGTTCCACGGTGCCGCTCGCGCCGGGGGCCGGGGCCTTCAGGGTGAGGGCGGGCCGGGTCGTGGGGGCGGCGAGGGGGGCGGTGGCCTGGAGGACCACCGAGGCGAGGGCGGGCACGGGGACGGTGAGCCTGCCCGCCGCCGAGGCGCGCAGCTCGCCGCCGCCGCCGTTGCCGCTGCCGCTGCCGTTGCCGTTGCCGTTGCCGTTGCCGTTGCCGTTGCCGTTGCCGCCGTACAGGGTGCGGTAGCGGGCTCCGGCGGGGGCGTCGATCTCCACGGCCCTGGGCTCGGCGCCGTTGTTGGCGGCGACCAGGTACTCGGTGCGGCTGCGGGGGTCGGTGCGGGCGAAGGCGTAGACCGGTCCGTCGGCCAGGCGTTCGCTCTGGATGCCGTCGCGCAGCGCCGGGTGGTCCCGGGTCAGCTTCGCGAGGGCGCTGATCTGCCGGTAGAGCGGGTGCCGCGGGTCGTAGGCGTCGCTCGCGTGGGTGCGGTCGGTGCCGAGCTGGTCGTCGTCGAGGTAGTCGCCGACGCGGGTCGCGAAGAGGGGCTGGCGGGCGTCCTTGTCGCCGCCGGGGCCCGTGAAGCCCTGTTCGTCACCGGAGTAGACCACCGGGTTGCCCCGGGAGAGGAACATCAGCTCGTTGGCGAGCCGGTAGCGGTCCAGCAGCTCCCGTTCGTCCGCGCCCGGCCGGTCCTGCCTCAGGAAGGTCCCGAAGCGGCCCATGTCGTGGTTGCCGAGGAAGGTGACCTGCTCGTAGGCGTTGGCCTTGTCGGTGGTGTAGCGGTAGTCGTCGCCGAGGACGGAGGCGAGCCGTCCGGCGCCCGCGCCCTGGGAGGCGTAGGCGCGGATCGCGTCCTGGAGCGGGAAGTCCAGGGTGGCGTCGAGCCGTCCCCGGGTCACGTACGGGGAGGTGACGGCGGTGTCGGCGGAGTAGACCTCGCCGAACATGAAGAAGTCGTCCCGGCCGCGCCGGGCGGCGTACGTGTCGAGGGCGGTGGCCCACTGGGTCCAGAACTCGGTGTTGACGTGTTTGACGGTGTCGATGCGGAAGCCGTCGATGTCGAAGTCCTCCACCCACTTCTGGTAGATCTTCTCCATCCCGCTGACGACCTCGGGACGTTCGGTCCACAGGTCGTCCAGGCCGAAGAAGTCGCCCTGCGCGGAGGATTCGCCGGCGAAGGTGGAGTCGCCCCGGTTGTGGTACATCGACGGGTCGTTGAGCCAGGCGGGGACCTTGAGGTTCTTCTTCGCCCCGGGCACGAACGGGGTGCGCGGGAAGGTGCCGGGGCCGGTAGCCGGGAACTTGCCTCCGCCCGGCCCGCCCGGCCCGCCCGCCGCGTACTGGGCGTCGTCGAAGGGGACGCCGTCCTTCGTCAGGTAGGGGAAGGCGCCCTGGGAGAGGTAGTCGTAGGAGCCCTCCCGGTAGTCGACGACATCGGCGGTGTGGTTGGTGATGACGTCGAAGAAGACCTTCATCCCCTTCTCGTGCGCCTTGTCGATCAGGCGTTCCAGGTCGGCGTTGGTGCCGAAGTGCGGGTCGACCTGGGTGAAGTCGGTGATCCAGTAGCCGTGGTAGCCGGCCGAGACGTCGTTCCCCTTCCCCTGGACGGGCTGGTTCTTGAAGACCGGCGCCAGCCAGATCGCCGTGGTCCCCAGGCCCTTGACGTAGTCGAGCCGGTCGGTCAGCCCCTTGAGGTCGCCGCCCTGGTAGAAGCCCTTGTCGGTGGGGTCGAAGCCGGTCTCCAGCCGGGTGCCGGTCAGGCCGCCCCGGTCGTTGCGGCGGTCGCCGTTGGCGAACCGGTCCGGGAGGACGAAGTAGAACTGCTCCCGGGTCAGGTCGTGGCGGGCCGGTTCGGCGGCCAGTTTCCGGTCCGAGGGCGGGGCCGGGGGCCGGGGGTTGGCGGCGGCGGCGGGGAAGGCGGGCAGGAGCGTCACGGCCAGGGCGGCGGCGAGGACTCCTGCGGCAGGGCGTTTCACGGCGGCTCTCCTTGTGGTGCGGAAAGATCTCTGTGGTGCTGGTGCTGGTGCTGGTGCGGAAAGGGGTGAGGGCCGCCCGGCGGTGGCGGGGTGACGATGTGCCGGGCGGCCCTGGTCGGTGGGGCGGGCGGGGCCGGCCTGTGGGGCGGGCGGGGCGGGCGGGTCAGCCGCGCCAGGTGTCGGTCAGCGTGACCCTGCCGCTCGCGGGGACGGTGGCCGTGCGGTCGGGCCCGCTCTCCCAGGTGACGTTGCCGGAGGCGTCCTTGCGGAGGTACTTGTACGCGAGGACCGTGCCGGGCGGGAGCGGGACGTCGAGCTTCCAGACGGGGTGGGCCGCCGGGTCGAGCCGCGGGGCGGCGGCGGTGTTCCAGCCGCCCAGCTCGGCGCGGTCGCCGGTGACGTGGATCTCCTGGCCGGGGACGGTGGCGGCCTCCACCGCGAAGGAGGCCCCGGAGGCGGGCGCCGGGGTGCCCGTACAGCCACGGGCCCCGGCGTGCAGGGCGAGGGCGGTACGCGCGCCGAGGGTGGCGGTGAACCGGCCGGTGGAATCCACGGTGACGGGCCGGCCGCTCTGCACGTCGCAGTAGCCGCCGGCGGGCAGCGAGGTCTGGAAGGTGCGGGTCAGCGCCGTGGCCTCCTGGTTGATCGCGACGTACGCCTTGGCGCCGCGCCCGAAGGCGATCCGGTCGCCGCCGTCGTCCCACCAGTCGGTGACGGCCTGGCCGCGGGCCGTGTTGCGGAAGGCGACCATGGAGGAGATCTCCCGCCAGGCGTGCTGGCACTTCCACCCGTCCGCCCAACAGGCGTTCACCGCACCCCCGTTGGGGGGTCCGGCGTCCTTGTCGTTCCACTCGTAGCCGGAGTGGACGTCCGGGGAGCCGTACGGCCAGGCCAGCATGAAGACGTTGGCGAGGGTGTAGTCGGCGCCGTTCTTGTAGGAGAGGGTGTCGCCGCCGCGTTCGGTGTCGTGGTTGTCGACGAAGACGCCCGCCTTGGCGGTGGGCAGGTGTCCCCAGGGTTCGCCGAAGTTCTTCAGGTAGGCGAGCTTCTCGTTCAGGAAGACCCGCTTGAGGTCGCGGGCGTACCGGAACTCCTGCACCTCGCCGTTGGCGAGGTACTCGTCCGGCGAGACGGCCTCCCCGGCCCCGAAGATGGCCTCCTGCTTCCAGTGGACGCCCGGTTTCGTCAGCCGGGACGTGATGTTCGCGAGGTCGGCGGCGGGCATGTGCTTGGCGGCGTCGACCCGGAAGCCGTCGACGCCGAGGGAGAGCAGGTCGTTGAGGTATCCGGCGATCCGGCCGCGGACGTACTCCTCGCCGGTGTCGAGGTCGGCGAGGCCGACGAGTTCGCAGTTCTGGACGTTGCCCCGGTCCTGGTAGTTCGAGATCGTGTCCCGGCAGTCGTCCAGGTCGGCGCCGGAGTAGGTGCCGGGGTAGTCGTACTTCCGGTACGCGGAGCCGCCGGTGCCGGTGCCGTCGCCCGCGGCCATGTGGTTGATCACGGCGTCGGCGACGACCTCGACCCCGGCGGCGTGACAGGTGTCGATCATCTTCTTGAAGGCGGCGCGGTCGCCGAGCCGTCCGGCGATCCGGTAGCTGACGGGCTGGTACGAGGTCCACCACTGCGGGCCCTGGATGTGCTCCTGGGGCGGCGAGACCTGGACGGAGCCGTAGCCGGCGGGGCCGAGGCTCTGCGTGCAGGCCGTGGCCACGGAGTCGAACCGCCACTCGAAGAGGACGGCGGTGACGTCCCGTTCCCCGGGCGGGGCGGCCTGCGCCCGCGGCGCCTGGACGGTGAGCGCTCCGGCGGCGAGCGCGGTCACCGCCAGCAGGGCCCCGACGGTGCGGGGGCGGCGGCGGGTGGGGACTCTCGCGGTGGTCGCGGTTCTCGCGGTTCCGGGGGTGCTGGGCATGTGGGTCCTCCTGGCGGAAGAGGAAAGGGGGTGGGGATGGCTGCGACCGTAGGTGGCACTCCCATGCGTTGCAAGACTTTGCGCAAGAGGTTGCAGAATTGTTTCCGGCTGGACGCGCCGGGGTGCCACGGCGGTCCCCCACCTGCTCCGGCGAGCTGCTTCCCCCACGAACCCACACGTCACCGGCCCGTGCCGGAACCAGCGCACGCCCCGGGCAGCGGCCGGACCGGACCGACAGCGGATCAGGGGGGCAAGAGGCGCCGGACCGCTACGCGCTGTGCGCGGCGGGCGCCGCGATGGAGCGGGGAACCCTCACCGCACCCCCCGAGAGCTTGCAACGGAACACCAGGGCCACCACGCCCACCACCATGTTCTTGTAGACACCGGTGAGGCCGCCCACCTCGACGCGTATCCCCGTTTCCTCCAGGACTTCCCGCCGCACACCGTCCTTCAGTGCGGGGGCGGGGCCTGGGCCGTGGAGCCGCGGACGACCAGCTCCGGCTGGAACACGTACTCCGTCCGCTGGACCGGGGTACCGCCCACCGCCTCCAGCAGGGCGCCCACCGCCGCCGTCGCCATGGCGCGGACCGGCTGGCGGACGGTGGTCAGCGGCGGGTCGGTGAAGGCGATCAGCGGGGAGTCGTCGAAGCCGACCACCGACACGTCCCGCGGGACCCGCAGCCCCCGTTCCCGGGCCGCGCGGATCACCCCGAGCGCCATCGGGTCGCTGCCGCACACGATCCCCGTGCACCCCCGGTCCAGCAGGGCTCCGCCCGCCGCGTGGCCGCCCTCCACCGTGAACAGGGTGCGCTGGATCAGCCCCTGCGACGCCGCCGAGGGCAGCGCCGCGGTGAAGCCCTGCTCCTTGCGCGCGGAGGGCACGTACCGGGTCGGCCCGATGGCCAGGCCGATCCGCCGGTGCCCCAGGTCCTCCAGGTGCCGTACGGCCATCTCCGCCGCCGCCCGGTCGTCCGGCGAGACGAAGGGGGCGCTGATCCGTTCGTTGAAGCCGTTGATGAGCACGAAGGGAACCCCCCGGGCCGCCAGCCGCCGGTAGCGCGCGGGGTCCGCCGTCGTGTCGGCGTGCAGGCCCGACAGGAAGACGATCCCGGTGACCCCGCGCTCCTCCAGCTGCTCGACCAGCTCGTCCTCGGTGGCCCCGCCCGGGGTCTGCGTGCACAGCACCGGCGTGTACCCGTGGCCCGCCAGCGCCTGCTCGATGACCTGCGCGAACGCCGGGAAGATCGGGTTGGTCAGCTCGGGGATCAGCAGGCCGACCAGGCCGTTGCTGCGGCGCCGCAGCCGCGCCGGGCGCTCGTAGCCCAGCAGGTCCAGCGCGGCCAGCACCCGGTGGCGGGTGGGGGCCGCCACGCCCGGCCTGCCGTTGAGCACCCGGCTGACGGTCGCCTCGCTGACCCGGGCCTGCGCGGCGATGTCGGTGAGCCGTGGCGCGAGGGTCACACCTGCCACCACACCGCGCAGTCCGCGGGCAGCACGTCCGGGTCCCCGAGCGCGGCGCTGGCGAGCAGCACCGTGCCCGGGGCGGGCATCCGTACCGGCGCGCCGGTGGTGTTCACCGTGCAGACGAAGTCCCCGCGCCGGAAGGCGAGGGTCCCGGCCGGGGCGGGCAGCCACGCGACGGCGTCGCCCGCGCCCAGCGCGGCGTGCGCGCGCCGCACCCGCAGCGCCGAGCGGTACAGCTCCAGCGTCGACTCCGGGTCGCCGGTCTGTGCGGCGACGCTGAGTCCGGCCCATTCGGGGGGCTGGGGGAGCCAGCTGCCGCCGGTGCCGAAGCCGTAGGGGGCCCGGTCGCCGGACCACGGGATCGGTACCCGGCAGCCGTCGCGCAGCCCCTCCTGGCCGTTCTCCTTGAAGAAGGAGGGGTCCTGGCGGAGTTCGTCGGGGAGGTCGGTGACCTCGGGCAGGCCGAGTTCCTCGCCCTGGTAGACGTAGGCCGAGCCGGGCAGGGCCAGCATCAGCAGGGCCGCCGCCCGCGCCCGCGCCAGGCCCTGCGGCCCGCCCCCGTACCGGGTGACATGGCGGACCACGTCGTGGTTGGACAGCACCCACGTCGTCGGCGCCCCGACCGGACGCATCGCGTCGAGGGAGTCGTCGATGGCGGTGCGCAGCGCCCCGGCCTCCCAGCCGGTGCCCAGGTAGTGGAAGTTGAACGCCTGGTGCAGCTCGTCGGGGCGCAGGTAGAGCGCGGTGCGCTCGGCGCTGGGCGTCCAGGCCTCGGCGACGCCGATGCGGTCGCCCGTGTACTCGTCCAGGACCGTGCGCCAGGAGCGGTAGATCGCGTGGACCCCGTCCTGGTCGAAGAAGGGCAGCACCTGGTTGCCGAGCAGTTTGAGCTGCTCGTCGCGGCCGAGGTCGGGCAGGCCGGGGGCCTTGACCAGGCCGTGGGCGACGTCGATGCGGAAGCCGTCGGTGCCCAGGTCGAGCCAGAACCGCAGGATGGAGCGGAACTCGTCCTGGACGGCGGGGTGGTCCCAGTTGAAGTCGGGCTGTTCGGGGGCGAACAGGTGCAGGTACCACTCGCCGTCGGCGGTGCGGGTCCAGGCGGGCCCGCCGAAGACGGACTCCCAGTCGTTGGGGGGCAGCTCGCCGTCCTTGCCGCGCCCCGGGCGGAAGTGGAACCGTCGGCGCAGCGGGGTGCCGGGGCCTTCGCGGAGCGCCTGCTTGAACCATTCGTGCTGGTCGGAGCAGTGGTTGGGGACGAGGTCCACGATGATGCGCAGGCCCAGCGCGTGGGCCTCACGGATCACGGCGTCGGCGTCGTGCAGGGTGCCGAACATGGGGTCGATGGACCGGTAGTCGGCGACGTCGTAGCCCGCGTCGGCCTGCGGGGAGGAGTAGAAGGGGCTGAGCCAGACGGCGTCGACGCCGAGGTCCTTCAGGTAGGGCAGCCGGCTCCGGACGCCTTCGAGGTCTCCCATGCCGTCCCCGTTCGAGTCGGCGAAGCTGCGCGGATAGACCTGGTAGATCACCGCTTCGCGCCACCAGCCGGGCCGGGTGCCGGTGGAGGTGGGGAGGGTGTCGGCGAGGTGCTGGGGCATGTCGTCCTTGGAGAGATCGGGGCCGGTGTGGAGGGGCAGGCGGGTGGTCAGCCCTTGGTGGCGCCTGCCGTCATCCCGGCGACGAGGTGACGCTGGGCGAAGACGAAGAAGAGTGCGGCGGGGACGGCGATGAGCACGGAGGCGGCGCTCATCGCACCCCAGTTGGAGGTGTACTGGGTGACGAAGGTCTGGAGTCCGCCGGCGAGGGTCAGGTTCTCCTCGCCGACCATGAAGGCGGAGGCGTACGCGACCTCGCCCCAGGCGGTGATGAAGGCGTAGAAGCCGGTGACGGCGAGGCCGGGCCTGGCGAGCGGGAGGATCAGCCGCCAGAAGGTGCCGAAGGGGTTGAGTCCGTCGACCCGCCCGGACTCGTCGATCTCGACCGGGATCGTGTCGAAGAAGCCCTTCATCATCCAGGCGCAGAACGGCACGGCGATGGTGAGGTAGGTGACGATCAGGCCGACGGGCTGGTTGAGCAGCCCGAGCTGTCCCATGAGGTTGTAGAGCGGGACGATGAGGATGGCCATCGGGAACATCTGCGTGATCAGCAGGGTCCACATCAGCGGGCGCATGCCGGGGAAGCGGAAGCGGCTGACGGCGTACCCGGTGGTGGCGGCGATGAAGACGCCGAGGACGGTGGTGACGCCCGCGACCAGCACGGAGTTGGCGAACCAGCTGAGGAAGTGGCTCGACTCCAGCAGGTAGCGGTAGTTGCCGAGGCCGGGCTCCTTGACGAAGTCCGTGGTCATCGCGGCCTCGGCGGGCTTGAGCGAGGTCAGCAGGACCCAGAGCACCGGGAAGACGGCGACGACGGAGGCGAGGACGAGGGTGGCGTGCAGGCCGAGGGAGGCGAGCGGGCTCCGCCGGCCCCGGCCCTGACCCTGACCTCTGCCCCGGCCGCGCCCGCGCCGGTTGCCGTCGGCTCCGTCCGTCCGCGCGGCGGGGGCGGCGGGGGCTGTGGCGTTCGTGGGCGTCGTGGAAGTGGTCACGGTCACCACACCTCTCCCTGCTTGCGCAGCGCGCGCCGGTAGACCAGCGCGAAGATCATGAGCAGGGCGAGGATCAGGACGCCCCAGGTCGCCGACCCCGCGAAGTCGCGCGGGCTCTGGACGAACGCCTCGCGGAACGCCTGGGTCACCAGGATCTCGGTGGAGTCGCCCGGTCCGCCCCGGGTGAGCAGGAAGATCACCGGGAACATGTTGAAGGTCCAGATGGTGGAGAGCAGGATCACCGTCATGCTCACCGCGCGCAGCCCCGGCAGGGTGATGTACCGGAACCGCTGCCAGGGGCTCGCGCCGTCCATCTCGGCGGCCTCGTAGAGCTCGCCGGGGATGGACTGGAGGCCGCCGAGCAGGGCCACCATCATGAAGGGGACGCCGAGCCAGACGTTGACGGCGATCACCGAGAACTTGGCCCAGGTGGGGTCGTCCAGCCAGGGGACGCCCGCGATGCCGCCGCCCTCCAGGAGTTTGTTGAGGATGCCGTTGTCGCGGTTGAAGAGGAACCGCCAGGCGAAGACGGAGACGAAGCCGGGGACGGCCCAGGGCAGGATGAGCGCCATCCGGTAGGCGGCGCGGCCCCGGAAGTCCCGGTTGAGCATGTTGGCCAGGGCCAGGCCGATGCCGAAGGTGACGGAGACGCACGCGACGGTCCACCCGACCGTCCACACCAGCCGCTGCAGGAAGACCGGGTCGCCCAGCGCGGAGAGGTAGTTGTCGAGTCCGACGAACTCGTACTTCGCCTCGATGTGATTGGCGCCGATGGTGCGGGCGACGTTGCGCTCGTTCGCGTCGGTCAGCGACAGGTAGACGCCGCGCACCAGCGGCCAGCCGATGATCACGCCGAGGACGAGCACCACCGGGGCGACCATCGTCCAGGCGTACCAGTGGGTCCCGAGCGCCCGCCGCAGCCCGCCACGGTTCCCGCTACCGCTGCTGCCGGTCCCGCGACCCGTGCCGCGGGCGGTGTCCTCGCCCGCGGCCCCGGTCACCGGACGGCTGGTGTGAACAGCCATGGTCTCGCTACTTCCAGCCCTTGAGGATCTTGCGGAACTCGGCGCCGGTGGCCTTGGCGGCTTCCTCCGGGGTCGAGGCGCCGGTCACGGCCTTGGTCCATTCGACCTTCAGCGGCTCGAACAGGGAGCCGTTCTCCGGAATCCAGGCGCGCTCGACGGCCTTGTCGACGGCCGGCTTGAAGAACTGGACCATCTCGTTGCCCTTGACGTCCGGCTGCTCGTAGGCGCCGGTGCGTGTGGGCAGCAGGCTCAGTTCCTTGGTCGTCTGCACCTGCACCTCCTGGGAGGTCATGTACTCGACGAAGGCGTGGGCGGCCTCGCGGTTCTTGGACCCGGCGTAGACGGCGAGGTCGTGGCCGCCCTGCGGGGCGCCCTGCTTGACGGAACCGGCGGGGACCGCGGCGACGCCCAGGTTCGTCTTGTCCTGGAACTGCTCGCCGGTGAAGGTGTCCTTCACCGCCCACGGGCCGTTGACCATCATCGCGACCTGGCCGGTCTTGAAGGCGGTCTGCATGTTGGCGAAGCCGTCGGTGGCGTTGGTGGTCGCGGCGCCGGAGGTGATCAGTTCCCGGGCGGCGGCGAAGGCCTTGACGCCCGCGGCGTTGTCGACCGTCACCGTCTTGGTCCTGGCGTCGACCAGGTCGCCGCCCTCGCCGTAGAGGTAGGGCAGGGCCCAGTAGGAGTCGTCGCCGCGCAGGTAGAGGCCGGTCTTGCCGGTCTTCGCCTTGACAGCGGCGGCGGCGGTCTTGAGGTCGGCCAGCGAGTTCGGGGCCTGGACCCCGGCCTCGGTGAGCATCTTCTTGTTGTAGAAGAGCGCGAGGGTGTCGATGACCTGGGGGACGGCGTAGGTCTTGCCCTCGTACTTGCCGCTGGCCGCGGCCTGCGGGAGGAACTCGGCGTCGACCTTCTGGGCCGTCGCGGCGGGTACCTCGTCGAGGTAGCTGAGGGAGGCGAAGTCGGCGACCCAGCCGACGTCGGCACGGATCACGTCGGGGGCGTCGGAGCCGCTGCTGAACGCGTTCTTGACCTTGTTCTGGGCGTCGCCGTACGGGACGTTGACGTACTTGACGGTCACCTTCGGGTGCTTCGCGGTGAACGCCTCGGCGATCTTCTGGAAGGTGGCCTTCTCGGCATCGCCGGAGGTGTCCCACCAGGTGACGGTCCCGGCGAGTTCCCCACCGGCGCTCTTCTGACCGCCGCTGTCGCTGGTGTCACCACCGCACGCCGTCACCGCGAGCGCCAGGGCCGCGACCAGCGCGGTGGCCACAGTGCCACGCCGCATATGAACTCCTTCGATGATCCCGGCCGCTCCCTCGCGGTCCCGAGTTGCCAGGAACGTAACAAGCCTGAAAGCTGGCCGAAAGAGCTTGCGGCAATTTTCTGCAAGAGACGCTGATCGTTACATCCGTGTGTCCGTACGGTTGCCGTAGCTTGCTGTTAGTTCGAGTCACCTTCGACGCTCCGGGCCCGCAACCAGGGGGCGTGCCCGCGCGTTGACCCCGGTATGACCCATGAGCTGACCGACTCCCGGCTTGCAAGCGCTTCCAACAACGCGGCCGCGAGCGGTGGCTGGTGGCGCGATGCCGTCATCTACCAGGTGTACGTGCGCTCCTTCGCGGACAGCGACGGCGACGGCGTCGGGGACCTGCGCGGGGTCCGCTCCCGCCTGCCGCACCTGGCCCGGCTCGGGGTCGACGCCGTCTGGCTCACCCCCTTCTACGTCTCCCCGCAGGCGGACGGCGGCTACGACGTCGCCGACCACCGGGCCGTGGACCCCCTCTTCGGGGACCTCGCCGACGCGGACGCGCTCGTGCGGGCCGCGCACGCGCTGGGGGTGCGGGTCCTCGTGGACGTGGTCCCCAACCACACCTCGGAGCGGCACCCGTGGTTCCGGGCCGCCCTCGCCGGGGAACCGGGGGCCCGGGAGCGCTACCACTTCCGCCCGGGGCGCGGCAAGGACGGCGAGCTGCCCCCCAACGACTGGGAGTCCGTCTTCGGCGGGCCCGCCTGGACGCGGACCGCCGACGGCGCGTGGTACCTGCACCTGTTCGCCCCCGAACAGCCCGACCTGAACTGGGACCATCCCGGGGTCGCCGCCGAGTTCGCCTCCGTCCTGCGGTTCTGGCTCGACCTCGGCGTCGACGGTTTCCGTATCGACGTCGCCCACGGCATGGTCAAGGCCCCCGGCCTGCCGGACCTCGGCCGCGGTGAGCGGCTGACGCTGCTCGGCGACCAGGTGCTGCCCTTCTTCGACCAGGACGGGGTCCACGAGATCCACCGCTCCTGGCGCCGCCTGCTGGACTCCTACGCTCCGGGCCCGAAGTCCGGGGCGGCCGGCGGCCCGCGGATCGGCGTCGCCGAGGCCTGGGCGCCGACCTCCGAACGGCTCGCCCTGTACGTGCGCCCCGACGAGCTGCACCAGGCGTTCAACTTCCGCTTCCTGAACTGCCCCTGGGACACCCCCACGCTGCGCACCGTCATCGACGAGTCGCTGGCCGCCACCGCCTCCGTGGGGGCGCCGACGACGTGGGTGCTGTCCAACCACGACGTGGTCCGCCATGTCACCCGCTACGGGGGCGGGGCCCAGGGCCTGGCGCGGGCGCGGGCGGCGGCCCTGCTGATGCTGGCGCTGCCCGGCTCGGCCTACGTCTACCAGGGCGAGGAACTCGGCCTGCCCGAGGTCGAGGACCTCCCCGACGAACTCCGCCAGGACCCGGCGTTCCTGCGCACCGCCGGTCAGGAGGGGCTGCGCGACGGCTGCCGGGTGCCCCTCCCGTGGTCCGGCGACCGGGCCCCCTACGGCTTCGGCACCGGCGGCAGCTGGCTCCCCCAGCCCCCCGAATGGGCCGGACTCAGCGTCGCCGCACAGACCGGCGACCCCCACTCCACCCTGGAGCTGTACCGCGCCGCGCTGGAGCTGCGCCGCGCCCTGCCGGGCCTGGGGGCGCCCGAGGCGGGCCCGCTGACCTGGCTGCCCGCGCCCGAGGGCGTCCTCCTCTTCACCCGCCCCGGCTTCGCCTGCACCCTCAACAGCCGGCCCGTCCCGGTGGAACTCCCCGCGCCCGGACGCCCCGTACTCTCCAGCGCCCCGGTGGAGACGGACGGCCGCACCGTCGTGCTCCCCGCGGACGCCTGCACGTGGTGGGCTTTGTGACGTACGACCGGTACAGTCCCATCCCGTGACCGCACGGCTAGCCGACATCGCAGCCCAGGCGGGGGTCAGCGAAGCCACAGTCAGCCGCGTGCTCAACGGCAAGCCCGGTGTGGCCGCGGGCACCCGTGAATCCGTGCTGGCCGCGCTCGACGTCCTGGGCTACGAGCGGCCGGTCCGGCTGCGGCGGCGCAGCGCCGGTCTGGTCGGGCTGATAACGCCCGAGCTGGACAACCCCATCTTCCCGGCGCTCGCGCAGGTCATCGGCCAGGCCCTGACCCGGCAGGGGTACACGCCGGTACTGGCCACGCAGACGCCCGGCGGTTCCACCGAGGACGAGCTGACCGAGATGCTCGTCGACCGGGGCGTCTCCGGGATCATCTTCGTCTCCGGCCTGCACGCCGACACCACCGCCGACATGGGCCGCTACGACCGGCTCCGGGGGCAGGGCGTCCCGTACGTCCTGATCAACGGGTTCTCCGACAAGGTGCGGGCCCCCTTCGTCTCCCCCGACGACCGGGCCGCGATGCAGCTCGCGGTGACCCACCTGACCGCGCTGGGGCACACCCGCATCGGGCTCGCGGTCGGGCCGAAGCGCTTCGTCCCGGTCCTGCGCAAGATCGAGGGGTTCCGGCTCGGGATGCGCGAGCGGCTCGGGCTCACCGAGGCCGGGGCGGAGGAGCTGGTCCAGCACTCCCTGTACACGCTGGAGGGCGGCCAGGCCGCCGCGACCGCGCTCATCGGGCGGGGCTGCACGGCGGTGGTGTGCGCGAGCGACATGATGGCGCTCGGCGCGGTCCGGGCCGCCCGGCAGCTGGGGCTGCGGGTGCCGCAGGACGTCTCCGTCGTGGGCTTCGACGACTCCCCGCTCATAGCGTTCACCGACCCGCCGCTGACCACCATCCGCCAGCCCGTGCAGGCGATGGGCCAGGCGGCCGTGCGGACCCTGCTGGAGGAGATCGGCGGGACGCCGGCGCCGCACAGCGAGTTCGTCTTCCTGCCCGAACTGGTCGTCCGCGGCTCCACCGCCTCGGGCCCCGGCCGGCACCGCGAAGCCGGGCCCGGCAGACCCTGAGGGTCTCCCCCCGGGGTCGTAGTCCGTAGGGCTGACCGGTGCGGCCAAGACCGTCCGGAGGGATGACCGGGGGTACGGGCGCGTCTGGCAGACTCTTCCCCCATGGGTGAAACGAGCGTGAAGACACTGGAAACCCGGACGGACCTCTCGTCACCCGCCGTGACAGGCGACGAGGCCCGCCCGGCGCCCGAGCCCACCCTCCTCTCCCGGCTGCGCGCCCCGCGCCGGCCGCGGATCTGGTTCGAGATCCTGCTCATCGCGGTCAGCTACTGGGTGTACTCGCTGATCCGCAACGCGGTGCCCGAGCAGAAGGCGGCGGCGCTCGCCAACGCCGACTGGATCTGGAACGTCGAGCGCTCCCTGGGCATCGCCGTGGAGCAGACCGTCAACCACGCCGTGAACTCGGTGACGTGGCTGGTCGTGGGCATGAACTACTACTACGCCACGCTCCACTTCGTCGTGACCATCGGTGTGCTGGTGTGGATCTACCGCCTCCACCCGGGGCGTTACGCGGCCACCCGTCTCGTGCTCTTCTCCACCACCGGGATCGCTCTGGTCGGCTACTACCTCTACCCGCTCGCGCCGCCCCGGCTGATGAACGGGCAGAACTTCATCGACACCGTGCTGGTCCACCAGACCTGGGGCTCCATGGCCTCGGGGAACCTCAAGAACATGTCGAACCAGTACGCCGCGATGCCGTCCATGCACATAGGGTGGTCGCTCTGGTGCGGGCTGACGATCTTCGCGGTCGCCTCCGTCCCGTGGGCCCGGGTGCTGGGCCTGCTCTACCCGACGACGACCCTCGTCGTCATCGTCGCCACCGCCAACCACTTCTGGCTGGACGCGGTCGGCGGGATGATCTGCCTGGCCTTCGGCTTCGCGCTCTCCCGGGCCTGGTACGGCGCCCTCCCCCACCGGCTGCCGCGCCACCCCGCCTTCCCCGGCCCGCACCCGGCGGCGGCCCTGCTGGGCCGCTTCCGCCGCCGCCCGGCCCTGTGAGCCGGCCGGGCCCGTGAGCGCCCCGGCCCCGTGAACGCCCCGGGGTCTGTGAACGTCCCTGCTCTCCGCTCGCCCGGGGCCGCCGGCCGCCCGCGCCCGCTCTACGAGCCGTAGAACAGCTCGTCGACGACGGCCCGCGCGCGGCGGGTCGTACGGCGGTAGTCGTCCAGCATCTCGCCGACCCGGCCGGGGGCGTAGCCGAGGTAGCGGCCCACCGCCGCCAGGTCGCGGACCTCGGACGGGAAGGTGTCCCCGGCCCGGCCCCGGACCAGCATGACCGCGTTGCGGACCCGGGTCGCGAGCACCCACGCCTCGTCCAGGACCTGCGCCTCCTCGGCCGGGATCAGCCCGGCCGTCCGGGCGGCGGCCAGGGCGCGGCGGGTGCGGGTGGTGCGCAGGGACGGTTCGGACCGGGCGTGGCGCATCTGGATGAGCTGGACGGTCCACTCCACGTCGCTGAGGCCGCCGCGGCCGAGCTTGGTGTGCAGGGCGGGGTCGGCGCCGCGCGGCAGCCGCTCCGACTCCATCCGGGCCTTGAGCCGGCGGATCTCCCGTACGGCGTCCTCGCGCAGCCCGTCCACGGGGTAGCGCAGCGGGTCGATCAGCTCGATGAAGCGGCGGCCCAGCTCCTGGTCCCCGGCGACGGGCTCGGCCCGCAGCAGGGCCTGGCTCTCCCAGGTCAGGGACCAGCGCCGGTAGTAGGCGGCGTAGGAGGACAGGGTCCGCACGAGCGGGCCGGAGCGGCCCTCGGGGCGCAGGTCGGCGTCGATGAGCAGCGGCGGGTCGGCGGTGGGCAGCTGGAGGAGCCTGCGCATCTCGGCGATCACGGTCTGCGCGGCCTTCGCGGCCTCCTGTTCGTCGACGCCCTCGCGGGGTTCGTGGACGAACAGGACGTCGGCGTCGGAGCCGTAGCCGAGTTCGTGGCCGCCGAAGCGGCCGACGCCGATGACGGCGAAGCGGGTGGGCAGGGTGTCGCCCCAGTGGTTCTGGACGGCGGCGCGCAGGGCCCCGGCGACGGTGGCGGCGGTGAGGTCGGAGACGGCGTCGCCGACCCGGTCGACCAGGGCTCCGGGATTCTCCCCGGCCGGGTTGTCCTCCGTGCCGTAGGAGCCGATGATGTCGGCCGCGGTGGTGCGGAAGAGTTCGCGGCGGCGGACCCCTCGGGCGGCGGCGACCCCGGCCTCGGCGTCCGAGGCGCGGCCGACGGCGGCGAGGACCTCCTGTTCCAGGGCCTCGTGCGTACGGGGCAGAAGGCCCTCGGGGTCACCGAGCAGGGCGACGGCCTCGGGGGCGCGCATCAGCAGGTCGGGGGCGAGGCGGCCGGCGGACAGGACGCGGGCGAGGTTCTCGGCGGCGGCGCCCTCGTCGCGCAGGAGCCGCAGGTACCAGGGGGTCTTGCCGAGGGCGTCGGAGACCTTGCGGAAGTTCAGCAGCCCGGCGTCCGGGTCGGCGGAGTCGGCGAACCAGCCGAGGAGCACCGGCAGCAGGGTGCGCTGGATGGCGGCCTTGCGGGAGACCCCGGAGGCGAGGGCTTCGAGGTGGCGCAGGGCGGCGGCCGGGTCGGCGTAGCCGAGGGCCTCCAGTCGCTGGCCGGCGGCGCGCGGGGAGAGCCTGCTCTCGCCGGGGGTGAGCTGGGCGACGGCGTCGAGCAGCGGCCGGTAGAAGAGCTTCTCGTGCAGGCGGCGGACGACGGAGGCGTGCCGGCGCCACGCCTTGTTGAGTTCGGCGACGGGTTCGGTGCGCAGGCCCATGGAGCGGCCCAGGCGGCGCAGGTCTCCCTCGTCCTCGGGGACGAGGTGGGTGCGGCGCAGCCGGTAGAGCTGGATGCGGTGCTCCATGGCGCGCAGGAAGCGGTAGGCGTCGTGGAGCTGGGCGGCGTCGGCGCGGCCGACGTAGCCGCCCGCGGCGAGGGCGTGGAGGGCGTCGAGGGTGGTGCCGGAGTGCAAGGTGGCGTCGCCGCGGCCGTGGACGAGCTGGAGGAGCTGGACGGCGAACTCGACGTCGCGCAGGCCGCCGGGGCCGAGTTTCAGCTCGCGGTCGATCTGGGCGGCGGGGATGTTGTCGACGACGCGGCGGCGCATCTTCTGGACGTCGGCGACGAAGTTCTCGCGTTCGGCGGCCTGCCAGACCAGGGGGGTTATGGCGGTGATGTACTCGGCGCCGAGCGTCGCGTCCCCGGCGACGGCGCGGGCCTTGAGGAGGGCCTGGAACTCCCAGGTCTTGGCCCAGCGCTGGTAGTAGGCGAGGTGGGAGGCGAGGGTCCGCACCAGCGGACCGTTCCTGCCCTCGGGGCGCAGGTTGGCGTCGACGGGCCAGATGGTGCCCTCGACGGTGGTCTCGGAGCAGATCCGCATGAGGTGGGAGGCGAGGCGGGTGGCGGCCCGCAGGGCCTGGCCCTCGTCGGCGCCGTCCACCGCGTGCCCCGTGGCGGTGTCCCCGACGAAGATGACGTCGACGTCGGAGACGTAGTTCAGCTCGTTGCCGCCGCACTTGCCCATCGCGATGACGGCGAGCCGGCACCGCGCCGCGTCCTCGGGGGCGGCGGCGCTCGCGATCCGCAGGGCGGCGCGCAGGGTGGCGGTGGCGAGGTCGGCGAGCTCGGCGGCGGTCTGGGCGACGTCGGTGGTGCCGCAGACGTCGCGGGCGGCGATGGAGAGCAGGCAGCGGCGGTAGGAGACGCGCAGGGCGACGGGGTCGTGGGCGTCGGCCAGGCCGCGTTCGAACTCGGGGAGGCCGGGGTGCAGGTCGGCGGCCTCGTAGGTGACGAGTGCCTGCCAGTCCCGGGGGTGGCGGGCCAGGTGGTCGCCGAGCGCCTCGGAGGCGCCGAGGACACCGAGCAGCCGGTCGCGCAGCGGCTTGGCGCTGACGAGGGTGTCGAGGAGCCCGGCCAGCTCCCGCGGCGGCTGCGCCTCGGCGAGCCGGACCAGGCCGAGGAGCGCGAGGTCGGGGTCGGCGGTGGCGCCGAGGGCGTCGAGGAGGACGGGGTCGGTGCGTACGGCGGCCAGCGCGTCGGCGTCGAGCAGCCGGGCCGCGGCCGAGGGGTCGGTGAAACCGTTGCGCAGCAGCCTGCTGAAAGTGCTGCTCCTGCGTCCCGGGACTGTCATCCCGCCGCCTCCCGCGTACGTCGCCGCTGTCCGGCCCGCCCTGGTCCGGCGTGCCCGGCCCGAGCCTAGCCGCAGCCGGTCCCCGCTTCACCGGGACGTACCACGCGGTGACCTGTGGCCTTGGCCAAGCCTTGCCCAAGGTTGTGCCAGGGGCGGGTGGGGGCTGCCGGGGGCGGGGCGGCGCTTCCGCCCCGCCCTCCACGCCCGCTACCGTCTCGAATGGAAGTTCCGGGCCCGGCCCGAACCCGACGTGGACCAGGGAAGGTCACGGTGACCGAGGTACAGCCCAGCCAGCGCATGCGGGATCTCGGAGTCGTCCAGCACGGCGTCGGTATCCTCGCCGAGCCTGCGGGCGCCTTCGCGCTGCCCGCTGACCAGGACGCCGCTACACGCGTCGTCGGGCAGCTGTCCGACGCCATGGACCGCATCGCCCGCGCCCATGACTTCAGCGGCAAGGGCATGGGCCTCGCCGCTCCACAGATCGGCATCGCCCGCGCGGCCGCCACCGTACGCCCCGCCATACCGGGCGCCGGGCTGATCGTCCTCCTCAACCCGCGCATCACGGCGGCCTCCGAGGAGACGGACGAGCAGTACGAGGGCTGCCTGTCCTTCTTCGACGTCCGGGGCCTGGTCCCGCGCCCGCTGCGGATCACCGTGGAGACCACCGCGCTCGACGGCAGCACCGTCACCACCGTGTACGAACGCGGGCTCGCCCGGCTCGTCCACCACGAAATCGACCACCTGGACGGGCTGCTCTACACCGCGAGGATGCGGCCCGGCGTCGGGCCCATCCGGGTCGAGGAGTACCGCCAGACCGGCCGCGCGTGGGCCTACGAGCGGTAGGCCCCGCACCGGCCCTCCTCCGGTTCCGCCTGCTCACATGCCGAAGGGACCCGGCAGCCCGGCAACCGCCGTGACGGGTCAGATGCGGTGCTTCCGTCCCGCGCCCCTACCACCGACATACACCGAGGGCCCATCTCTGTTGCGGGAACGGGGGGGCTCCGGGGGAGAACTACGGGCGGAACCCGTTGGCGTCGACGCCTCGAACACGGTCGGCAAGATGCCGCCTCATGGCCCGTGTACGGCTCCCGGCCGACAAACTCCCCGTGGGTGGGTCCAGCGCCGCCCGCAGCCTCGCCGCCCACCGCTGGGGCAACAGCACAGAGAATGAAACGCCTGACAAGGCGGCCCGGGACGCTAGATGCTGGTGGTCACGTCAACTCCAAGCGCAAGAATGCGCAAGCTACGTGACAGGAGAGGTGGCCATGGGCCTGGAGCTCTTCGGAATCGACCCTGAGACCAACGAGGAAGGCTCGCCCACCGTCTGGGCGAACGTGGCTCAGCGTCGGCTCGTGATCCAGAGCGACACCCTCACTGGGGCCGAGCTCGCGGAGGTCAGTGAGACCGAGTGGGTTGCCGGTCACAAGTCCGGCGTACCTGCCCACGAGTCTGTGATCAGCATCCCCGAGCAAATGATCCCCTTCATCAGAAAGGCTTGCGATGCAATCGAACGTGCCGGACTTCAGGACTCTGCTCCGGGAGACGAAGAAGTCGGCCGTGCATCTGGAGATGCGTGATCAGTACGGCGTCGCTGACGAGGCCGGCCAGTTCGCCGCGTGGAAGGCCGGGCACCGGTACTCCCTGGAGAACCGGGCCGAGTGGTGGCATCCATTCCATGACTTCGTGGTGGAGACCATCACCCGTGGAGTGACCATCCGGCGTGCCCGGATCGTCTCGGAACCCGTCACCGAGTACATCCGCTACGAGCACTCCCACACGTTCACCAATATCGCAGCCGGCGAGCAGATCCGATGGCTACCTCGAAGCCGGGCACTGGACCTTGCGTTGCCGGGAGCCGACTTCTGGTTGTTCGACAGCCGGATCGTGCGGTTCAACCTGTTCACCGGTGATGGTGAGTGGGCTGATCCCCGGAACGCGATGACAGAGGAACCGGCCACCGCGGAACTGTGCACGAGGGCTTTCGAGGCCGTGTGGGAGCGGGCGGTACCCCACGAGGTCTTCGAGATCTGAGTCGGCTCCGAACCACTGGGTGGACAACACATGCCATCGTCGCCTTCATCCAGCGTTGTCGCGACACGGAAGGCCATCGCTGACCAACTGGTCGAGATCCGTAAGGACGCCGGACTCAAAGGGGGTGAGCTGTCTACCCTGTGTGGTTGGCACCCAGCCAAGACCTCTCGCATCCAGTCCGGCAAGGCCGCTCCGTCGGAAGACGACATAAGGGCCTGGTGCATTGCCTGCGGGGCCGGCGACCGGGTCCCTGACCTGATCGCGGCTTCCCGCGCCGCCGACTCGATGTACCAGGAGTGGAGACGACGGAACAGCTCCGGCATGATGCTCGCCCAAGAGAAGGTCATCAGCGACTACGAGCGCACGAGGCTCTTCCGGATCTACGTCTCGAACGTGCTCCCTGGCTTCTTCCAGACCGCCGAGTACGCGACGGCACTCATGCAGTCCATCACTCACTTCCAGGGCACTCCGAACGACGTTGCGGCGGCCGTACCAGCGCGTCTAGCGCGGGCACAGCTCATGTACACGGGAGCACGCCGGTTCGCGGTCCTGATCGAAGAATGGGTTTTACGAACCAGGATCGGCAGCGCGGAGGACATGGCCGCTCAGCTCGGCCACCTGCTCACCTTGATGTCGCTGCCGTCCGTCTCCATCGGGATCATCCCGGCTGGCTGCCCGCGAGCCATCTGGCCCCTTGAAGCCTTCTACCTGTTCGATGATCAGCGGGTGGCTGTGGAGACCCTGACCGCGAAGGTCAGTGTGCTCCAGCCCAGAGAGATCACGGACTACATCCGGGCCTTCGTGGGCCTGTCCGATATGGCCGTCTATGGAGCGAAGGCCAGAGCGCTGATCGCCGCCGCCACTGCCTCTTTGGAGTGATGACCCGCAATAAGGCGCAAGTTTGTTGAGCACGCGGTACCGGGGTTCTTACGGTCTATCGCACACCCCCGCCACCTCGGCGAAGGAAGACAGACCGATGGCCAGACGCAAACCCCGGCGCAACCACGAAGTCGTAACCAGCCCGACCAAGTTCGAGCCCAAGGGAGGCGCGCCATGACCATGTCGACGTTCAGGTCCCCGAACACGGTGCTCGCCAACGCCGTTGAGGACGCCGTCGATGTCCTGCGGCCCCGCATCCTGGCCTCGGACATCGAGAGCATCAGTTTCTCGGTGGGCACCCAAATCAACGGGCGCCCACACCTCGGCACCCACCTCGTCCAGAGCCTCGCCTTTCTGCTGGCGGAGCACTCCCGCGACGAGTTCGGGATCGAGGCCAGTGTGGGATTCTGCGCGCTGGACAACTCCCCTGCGGAAACGACCAGGGCCGACGGGCGGCGCTACCAGCGTGCCTACGTCCACAGTCTGAGCGCCGACGAGATCACAGCCCTCATCGCCCGGCACTACCTGCCGCTGTTCGACGCCCTCCAGACCCGGACGAACGTGCCGTACACGGTCAGCACCTACACCCAGCAGCAGGACAGCCCGGCGTATCGTGCCGAATTCCTGCGGACCCTGGAGCTGCTGGACGACATCGGCTCCTGGCTTGCCCCCAACACCGGTAGCGCCCACATCCGGCTGCCTTGCCCCGTCTGCGGCTGGGCGGAGAAGTACGCCGACCGGACGCGGCTGTTGGAACTGGATGACGCCGGGGCTCTGTTCGAGGCCGTGTGCTTCGAACACGGCCTCTACGAAGCCGACATCACACCGCTGGGCGGCGGATACCTCGACCTGGCCACGCTCTACCGCAACGTCGTCAAGGAACGCTCCTACCGGCCCGACCGCACGCTCCACGTGATGGTCAAGGGAGGCGACTGGGCTTTCGGGTGCCAGCTCGTCGACGGGGCGCACGCGACCCTCGGGCTGCCGGCCGGTCCCCTGCCCGTCCGGATCTTTACCCCCCAGATCCTCGGCAGCGACGGTGGCAAGCTCTCCAAGAGTCTGCTGCGCGAAGCCGCCGAAGCTGGACTCGCCCAGGATGACAGCACCCCTGCGTGGCTGCTCGACCCCTCGGCCTGGCCTGGTACCCAAGAGGACTACGTCGAAGCGCTGACCGGTCTCGGCGAACTCGTGCTGAGCGACCCCAGGCACTTCTTCCGGTCCTACACGACCACCGCATTGGAAGCCCTGATGAGTGCCCCCAAGCCTGCAACGCACAACTCGCAGGCGAAGCGCCCGCGCACCATGCCGATCTACAGGCAGTACTTCGATCTGATCGCCACCGGCGAGAAGACCGTCGAAGTCCGCGTCGCGTACGAGTCGATGAAGCGGATCAGGGTCGAAGACCTGATCAACTTCACGTGCCGCGAGCTCAACTGCCTGACCAAGGTCACGCGGATCGGGAGGTACCGCACCTTCAAGGAGATGTTCGACACCGAGCGCCTGGAGGCCGTCAACCCGAAGGCCACCGAGGCCGAACAGCTCGAAGCGATCTACGCAATCTTCCCGCCCCACAAGGAGACGCTGGGCGTGCTGACCTTCGAGATCGAGCGGGTGAACCCCTCGTGAGCCCGACCCGCCGCAAGGTCCTGGTGATCTGCAAGGGCAACCACTGCCGGTCCCCGATCGCCGCGTTGATCATCGCCGAGCGGGCCGGGGGCACCCTCGACGTACGCTCGGCCGGCACCCGCGACTGGCACGTCGGCAAGCCCGCGCACCCTCTCATGATTCAGGCCGCCGCCGCTTTCGGCTACGACCTCACCGGGCACCGCGGGGTGTTCCTGGACAAGAAACAGCTCGACTGGGCAGACGACCTGCTCGTGGTGGACGAGGAGACCGCCGAAGCCGTCCAGCCCGTCACCCTCGTCGGGCCTGGGCGCCCCGTGCATATCCTCGGTGGCGGCATCGCCGACCCGTGGGGCGGTGTACTGGAGGACTTCGCCAGGGCGGTCGCGGAGATCCAGGACGCTACGAAGCTGTTCTACGCCCTCTAGTCGGCACGACAGGTTCCGGCTGCTGCCGCGCGCTCGACCAGCAGTGACCATCTCGTACCCCGCCGCCCTCAACCCTCAGCGGCGAACCCGCCCCGTCACCACAGGACGGGGGCCCTCTTGCTACCACTCGAAGGCGGCAAGAGGCCGTGATGAGGCCGTGGCTCCTTGCATCTCAGCCCATTCCCGCAGCTCAGGAGCAAGCTGCAAGGCTGGTACGTTCCAAGGGCCGGACCGCGAGCTCCGCCCGGCCGGGGCAACGTCCCCGGGTCAGCGGTACGGCTCCGACTCGGCATCCGACGGCCCAGAGACGGCCCACGGAGAATGAGACAACTCCGGGCCGGCGGTCGGTGACCGGCGGCCCGGGGGTGGGGAGGGCTGGCGGGGGGGCTGTCGTTACAGGACCGGGAGGTTCTTGCGGAGTTCGAAGGCGGTGACCTCCGAGCGGTACTCCTCCCATTCCTGCTTCTTGTTGCGCAGGAAGAAGTCGAAGACGTGCTCGCCGAGGGTCTCGGCGACCAGTTCGCTGCGTTCCATCAGGGAGATGGCCTCGCCGAGGTTCTGCGGGAGGGGTTCGATGCCCATCGCGCGGCGTTCGGCGTCCGAGAGGGCCCAGACGTCGTCGTCGGCGCCCGCCGGGAGTTCGTAGCCCTCCTCGATGCCCTTGAGACCGGCCGCGAGGAGGACGGCGTAGGTCAGGTAGGGGTTGGCGCCGGAGTCGATCGAGCGGACCTCGACGCGGGCGGAGCCCGTCTTGCCCGGCTTGTACATCGGGACGCGGATCAGGGCCGAGCGGTTGTTGTGGCCCCAGCAGATGTACGAGGGGGCCTCGCCGCCGGAGCCCGCCGTGCGGGAGGAGCCGCCCCAGATCCTCTTGTAGGAGTTGACCCACTGGTTGGTGACGGCGGCGGTCTCCGCGGCGTGCTTCAGCAGGCCCGCGATGAAGGAGCGGCCGACCTTGGAGAGCTGGTACTCGGCGCCCGACTCGTAGAACGCGTTGCGGTCGCCCTCGAAGAGGGAGAGGTGGGTGTGCATGCCCGAGCCGGGGTACTCGGAGAAGGGCTTGGGCATGAAGGTGGCCTGCACGCCCTGTTCCAGGGCGACCTGCTTCATCACCAGCCGGAAGGTCATGATGTTGTCGGCCGTGGAGAGGGCGTCGGCGTAGCGGAGGTCGATCTCCTGCTGGCCCGGGGCGCCCTCGTGGTGGCTGAACTCCACGGAGATGCCCATGGATTCGAGCATGGTGATCGCCTGGCGGCGGAAGTCCATGCCGACGTTCTGCGGGGTGTGGTCGAAGTAGCCGGAGTTGTCGGCCGGGACGGGACGGGAGCCGTCCAGCGGCTTGTCCTTCAGCAGGAAGAACTCGATCTCCGGGTGGGTGTAGAAGGTGAAGCCCAGGTCGGAGGTCTTGGCCAGGATGCGCTTGAGGACGTAGCGCGGGTCCGCGAAGGACGGGGAGCCGTCCGGCATCAGGATGTCGCAGAACATCCGGGCGGTCCCGGGTGCCTCCGCGCGCCACGGCAGTATCTGGAACGTGCTCGGGTCCGGCTTGGCGATCATGTCGGACTCGTAGACCCGCGCGAAGCCCTCGATCGCGGAGCCGTCGAAGCCGATGCCCTCGTCGAACGCCTGCTCAAGCTCGGCGGGGGCGACGGCAACGGATTTCAGGAAGCCCAGCACGTCGGTGAACCACAGGCGCACGAAGCGGATGTCGCGCTCCTCCAGCGTCCGGAGGACGAATTCCTGCTGCTTGTCCATGCCTTCATCCTCGCAGTTCAGACGGCCTGTGCACCACCGCCCCGGGGGCCGGGGGCACAGCGGGGCCGGCCCAGTATCGCCAGCGGTGGTTTCCGCCACATTACGCACCCGGTAAAGGTCACGGCACCCCGCACTGACCTCGGGACCGTCATGAGCATTACCATCGGCGCCCATGGGGGGCGGGGAAGACACGCAGCGCGGGCGCCACGGGCGGCCCGTGCTGCGCCGTGCCCTCCTGCTGGTGACCCTGGGGACGCTGGCCGGCACGTTGTTCCTGTGCGCGCGGGCGGGCGAGGCCACCCGGCCGGGTCAGAGCCCCGCGCGTGTCGTGTCGGTGGTCCAGACGGTCGCGGCCCCCGCGGCGGCGCCGCCGCGGGCCGCCGCCGCGGCACCGGACGGCCAGGGCACCCGGGCCGTCCGCGTCTCCCCGTACGGGCCTCCCGGCTGCTCGCCGCTCGCCCACGTGACCCCGGGGGTGCTGCCCGTCCCGCCGCCCGCCACGGCCGTGGTGGTGACCGGGCCCCCGGTCCTCGCGCACTCCGCGGACCCCGGGCCGGGCCGGCCGGCCGGGGCCCCGGTCCGTGCCCCCGATCTCCACGCCCTCCAAGTGCTGCGGACCTGACGGGTCCGGCGCCGTACCGCGCACCACCCGTACGCACCCTCCACCCCCCTCAGCAGAAGGACATCAGGGCACATGGCCAGCAAGAACCCGGACAACCAGTCCCGCCAGGCACGCATAGCCGAGATGCGCGCCGCCGACAGATCACGCGACCGGCGCAACAAGGCCATCGCCATCACGGCCTCGGCGGCCGTCGTGGCCGGTCTGGTCGGTTTCGGCGCCTGGGTGATGACCGACCAGAAGCAGAAGGCCGACGCCACGAAGGCCGCCATCGCGGCGCCCGTCACCGGCGAGCAGAGCTGGGAGGCCGCCAAGCTCGGCCGCAACCACGTCGAGACCCCGGTGAAGTACGAGATGACCCCGCCGGTCGGCGGGGACCACCACACCCGCTGGATGAACTGCAACGGCGACGTCTACAAGAACCCGGTGCCCGAGGTGAACGCGGTGCACTCGCTGGAGCACGGCGCGGTCTGGGTGACGTACAACGAGAAGGCCGCCAAGGGCGAGGTGGACAAGCTCGCCGAGACGGTGGGCAAGACCCCGTACACGCTGATGAGCCCGGTCAAGGAGCAGGCCGGCGCGATCATGCTCAGCGCGTGGGGCAAGCAGGTGACGGTGGACAGCGCGGCCGATCCCCGGGTGGCGCAGTTCCTCGGCAAGTACGTGCAGGGCCCGCAGACCCCGGAGCCGGGCGCGGCCTGCACGAACGGGCTGGCCGAGAAGTGAGCCGGACGTACTGGGCGGCGGGCACGGCCGTCGGCCTCGCGCTGCTGTTCGCGGCGGCGACGGTCGCCACCGCGAGCGGCGGTTCCTCCTCCGGTACGCCGTCCCGTACGCCGGGGCTCCACTCGGCGGACGCGGGCTTCGCCCGGGACATGGCCGTCCACCACCAGCAGGCGGTGGAGATGTCCTTCGTCGTGCGGGACCGCACCCAGGACGAGGCGGTCCGCACCCTCGCCTACGACATCGCCAACACCCAGGCCAACCAGCGCGGCATGCTGCTGGGCTGGCTGGACCTGTGGGGGCTGCCGAAGGTGGTGACCGGTGAGCCGCCGATGTCCTGGATGGGCCCGGAGCAGGGCGCGGAGCAGGGCGCGGACGGTCATGGCACCGGCGGGCACGACATGAGCGGCCACGCCATGGGCGACGGCGCGGGCGGGGCCCACGACATGGGCTCCGCCGTGGCCGGGTCCGGCCGGCTGATGCCCGGCATGGCCACCAAGGAGGAGCTGCTGCGGCTGGGCGAGACCGGTGGCCGGGACGCGGAGGTGCTCTACCTCCAGCTGATGACCGACCACCACAAGGGCGGCGTGGCCATGGCCGAGGGGTGTGCGCGGCAGTGCGTGACCCCGGCCGAGCGGGCGCTCGCCCAGGGCATGGTGGCGGCGCAGCAGTCGGAACTCACCCTGATGGCGGACATGCTCGGCCGGCGCGGGGCCGCCCCGCGCGGATGAGCGGCCCGCGCGGGTGAGCGGCCCGCGCGGGTGAGCGGCCCGCGCGGGTGAGCGGCCCGCGCGGGTGAGCGGCCCGCGCGGGTAGCCGGTGAGGGCCCCGGGGGCGGTGGGGACACCCGCCCCCGGGGCCTTTCGCGTGGGCGCCCGGCCCTGGACCCGGAGCCCGTTTCAGGCGTCCGGCGCGGGCCGGGCCGTGTCCAGGACGGCGCGGGCCACCTGGCCCGGCCGGTCCGCCATGACCAGGTGCCCGGACGGTTCGGCGACCTCGAAGCGGGCGGCGAGCCGGTCGGCGAGGCCCGCCTGCCGGCCCAGCCAGTGCAGGGCGGCGCCGGAGGCGGAGCCGTCGTACCCGGCGAGGACGGTGGCCGGGGCTGCCAGCGGGTGCGTGCGCCGCAGCTCCAGCAGTTCGGCGGCCGTGTCGAGGTAGCCGGAGTTCTCCAGCAGGGCCCCGCGCCAGACCCGGCCGGTCCGGTAGCAGCGGCGTACGAGGTCCCGTGGGGCCGGGTCGCCGCCGGTGACGCGGGAGCCCCGTACGGCGGCGCGGCGGGCGGCGGGACCCAGCGCGGCCGGCAGCCCGGCGGCGGTCACCGCCCGGCCCAGGAGGCGGGCGAAGGCGGTGCGCACCGGGGCGGGCAGCAGCGCCCGGGGCTCCTCCTCGACACTGCTGTCGACCAGGACCAGGGCGGCGGTGCGCTCCGGGTACAGGCGGGCGAACGCCTCGGCGTGGAACCCGGCGATCGAGTGCCCGGCGACGGTGACGGGGGCGCCGCCCAGGCCCAGCGCGTCCAGCAGGGCGGCGATCCGGCGGGCCTCCCCGGCGGCGGTCGCCGCCGTGGTGGCCGGGGAGCTGAGGCCGTGTCCGGGGCGGTCGAAGCGGACGACGGTGCGGTGGGGGGCGAGGAGCGCGGCGACGGGGTCCCAGTCGAACCAGGCCAGGGCGAGCCCGGCGCTGAGCACGCAGACCGGCCCCCGGCCCGCCACCTCCACGTGCAGCGTCGTCCCGTCCACCCGGACGAACCGGCCGGTGGCGGTGGCGGTGGCGGTGGCGACTGATTCATCCCGTTCGCCTGGTTCGCCCGTTCCCGTCACGGCTGTCACGCCTGGTGCTCCTGGTGGTCCCGGTGCTCCTGGTGGTCCCGGTGCTCCTGGTGGTCCCCGTTCTCCTGGACCTTGCGGTTCTCCCGGTTCTCCCGGTGGACGGAGTAGGCGAGCAGGCCGATCCAGAGGGCGACCAGCAGGACCTGGAGCCGCTGCCCGGCGCCGAGGGCCCATATCCCGCGTCCGGCGGTGAACATGGCGATGGCGCAGAGGGTCCAGACGGTGGTGAGCAGTTCGAGGACGACGAGCACGGGGCCGTAGCGGGCGAGCGGGGCGAACCAGCCGTAGCGGCGGGCGGCCAGGGTGAGGGCCACGATGCCGAGGATCGCCCCGGTCATGGCGAGGCTGCTGCTGACGGCGTGGGCCTGATGGGTGGCCGGGACCAGCCCGGCGGTCTCACGGGCCGCGCACTCGGGGTCGACGGTGGGCTTGCAGCTCAGCGGCAGCCAGGCATCGGCGGCGGTGGCCGCGCCGAAGAGGGTGACTCCGGACCAGCCGGCGAGCGCCCAGGGGTAGCGGGAGCCGGTGGACCTCAGCAACCCCCACAGGGCCAGCAGGCCGCCCGCGAAGGCGAGCAGACCGGCGGTGAAGTCGGTGGCCCGGAAGAGACCGCCGAGCGGCTGGTCCTGGGCGGCGAGTTCACTGACGTAGGTCTTGACGGGGTCGAGGCCGGTGGAGAGGACGACTTCGAGGACCCACGCGGTGTAGGTGGCGGCGCCGAGTCCGAGGAGGACGGCGACCGCGCCCGCGGTGCGCGGGGCACGGTTTCCCGAAGGTGAACCGGAGGAGAGGGAGCCAGAGGGCGAAGGGGACATAATGTGACTGATCCTATGCAGACCCGGGGTCGGTCCTTCGATCGGATACCCACCCCGGGTAGGGTTCCGTGCATGACGCGCAGTGCCCAGCGAGCCGCCCGGTGGCCCCGGCTGCCGCTGCTTGCCGCGCTGCTGCTGGGCATCGTCGCCATGCACACCCTGGGCCATCCGACTGAGTCCCACGCCATGGATGACGCTCCGGCGGCCCACTCCGTTGCCCTGGGGCAGCCGGTTTCGTCTCACCAGCCCCTCCAGGCACCTCAGTCACTCCCACCACTCCCCTCACTCCAGCCCCAGCCCCTTCCGGCGCAGCCCCAGCCCCTCCCGGCGCACGGCTCCGCGCACACCGCCGGCGAGGCGCCCACCGCGGCGGCCCTGTCCGGGGTGCCCGGGGTGCCCGCCGCGGCGGCCCAGGAACCCCCCGGGCCCGGCATGGACCCGATGTCCCTGTGTCTCGCCGTGCTGGCCGCGCTGGTCCTGCTCGCGCTCGGCCGGTCGGCCGCGCGCCGCCGCCCGCGCCGGGCGCTTGGCGCGGGCGGCGGCCCGGCCCGGACCCCCCGCGGACCCGATCCGCCCGCGCCCCGGGAACTCCTCACCCGGCTGGCGGTGCTGCGCGTATAGGACGGAGCCCGCCGCCGCCCCGGCATGCCCGCGGGCGGTGGCAGACGGCGTCCCTCCGACCGCACCACCCACACCACGAGGTGCTTCCATGCGCTCTCTTCCCACCCGTCTTCCCACCCTCCTCCCCTCCCTCCTTCCCTCCCGTCGCGCCGTGCTCGGCGCCTCCGCCGCCGTCACCGGTACCGGACTGCTCGCCGCCTGTTCCGGCGCCGGGGGCTCCGGCACGGACCACGGCTCCATGAACCACGGCGGCGCCTCCCCCTCCCCCTCCGCCCCGGGCGCCTCCCCCGGCGGGTACGTCGACCCCTCCGGCCCCGAGGTGCGGGCCGCCGAGGCCGCCCGCAAGGCCACCGGGCCGCTGACCGAGGTCCGGCTCACCGCCACCGCGACCCCGCTGGACCTCGGCGCCGGACGCACCGTCCGCTCCTGGGCGTACGGGGACCGGCTGCCGGGCCAGGAGGTCCGGGTCACGGCGGGCGGCACCCTCGCCCTCACCCTGGCCAACAACCTCCCCCAGGCCACCTCCTTGCACTGGCACGGGCTCGCGCTCCGCAACGACATGGACGGGGTCCCCGGGCTGACCCAGCGGGACATCGCCCCGGGCGCCTCCTTCACCTACGAGTTCGCCGTCCCGCACCCGGGGACGTACTGGTTCCACCCGCACTCCGGCGTCCAGCAGGACCGCGGGCTGTACGCGCCGCTCATCGTGGAGGACCCGAAGGAGCCCCTCGCCTACGACAAGGAGTGGGTGGTGGTCCTGGACGACTGGGTCGACGGTGTCGACGGCTCCACCCCGGACGCCGTCCTCGCCGGACTCCGCAAGGGCATGGGCCCCGGCGGCCACGCGGGCCACGGCGCCGCGCCCGAACCGGCCGCCAGTGGCAGTGAGGGGCCCTCGCGCGCCCTCATGGGCGCCGACAGCGACGTCCTCGGCAAGGACGCGGGCGATGTCGCCTACCCGTATTACCTGGTCAACGGCCGCACGGCGGAGGACCCTTCGGTCTTCGAGGCGCGCCCCGGCGACCGCGTCCGGATGCGGATCATCAACGCGGGCGGGGACACCGCGTTCCGGATCGCCCTCGGCGGCCACGAGCTGACGGTCACCCACACCGACGGCTTCCCGGTGGAGCACACCCGGACGCGCTCGCTGCTGCTGGGCATGGGCGAGCGGTACGACGTCCTGGTCACCGCCGGGGACGGGGTCTTCCCGCTCACCGCGCTGGCCGAGGGCAAGGGGCGGTCGGCGCTGGCGCTGCTGCGCACGGCGCCGGGGACGGCACCCACCGCCGCGACCCGGCCGGCCGAGCTGGCCGGGCGCCCGCTGACCGCCGAGACGCTGAGGGCCGCGGCCCCGGTCGCCCTGGCCCCGCGCGAGCCGGACCGCACGGTACGGATCAGGCTGACCGGCTCCATGGCCGCGTACGACTGGGCCTTCGACGGCAAGCCGTACTCGCCCGACCAGCGGCACCCGGTGAAGGCGGGCGAGCGGGTCCGGCTGGAGTTCTCCAACGCGACCACGATGTGGCACCCGCTCCACCTGCACGGGCACACCTTCGCCCTCGGCAACCGCCCCGGCGGCGCCCGCAAGGACACGGCGGTGATCCTGCCGAACGGGACGCTGACGGCGGACTTCGACGCCGACAACCCGGGGCTGTGGATGATCCACTGCCACAACGTCTACCACGCGGAGTCCGGGATGATGACGGTCCTCGGCTACCAGAGGTAGCGGCCGGGCCGGGGGCGTGGTGGCGCGCTCCGGGGCACGTGGCAGGCTTGGGGATGATCACACCGGCCGACCCGCACGAAGGACCCCCAGGCATGAGCACGCCCCCGAACCCGTCCGGCACTCCGGCCGTCCCGCCGACCGAGCCCGTGGACCCGTCCATATCCGGGGCGGCCCCCGCTCCGGAGCCGGGGGCCGCGCGCCCCCTGTCGCTGGAGAAGGACCCCGGGGCCGTGGCGCCCGCCGCGGGTACCGGCCCGGAGCCGGTCCCGGCCGCACCTGCCGCCCCGGGCGCCCCCGCCGCACCGGAGCCGTCGGCGTTCGCGCCGGTCGCGACGGCGCCCGCGCCCGCGTACGGCGGTGGCCCCGGTGGTCCCGGCAACCCGTGGGGTCCGCCCGGCGCGGGCCACACGATGCCGTACCCCGGCTACCCGCAGGCCGCCCCGGTCACGAACGGCCTGGCCGTCGCCACCCTCGTCCTCGGGATCTGCTCCGTCCTGATCGGCGCCACCCCGTTCTTCTTCTGGCTCGGCGCCGTCCTCGCCCTGACCGCCGTCGGTATCGGCATCGGGGCCGTCGTCCGCGCCTCCAAGGGCGCCCCGCGCAAGGCGATGTCCATCGCCGGAACCGTCCTCGGGGTCCTCGGCCTCGGCGCCTCCGTCGGGGGCTTCTTCCTCACCACCGTCGTCGTGGACGAGGCCGTCACCATCACCGAGCGGCAGCTGGAGGAGGCCGCCGGATCGAGCGCCTCGCCGACGCCCTCGCCCTCCCAGGTCCCGGGCCTGACCAGCGCGCTGCCGTTCGGCGAGACCTTCGCCTACGACGGCGGCATCAAGGTGAGCCTCTCGGCGCCGAAGAAGTACCAGCCGAAGGACGCGTACGCCCGCACGAAGGTGAAGAACGCGGTCCAGCTGACCGTCACGATCACCAACAACTCCACCGCGCCGCACGAGATGATCTACGTGGTGCCCCATGTCCGCGACGCCCAGGGCATGACCGCCGAGCTCGTCTACGACGGCACCCTGCCGAATACGGTCAAGGGGTCCATCCTGCCGGGTGAGTCCGCCAGCGGAATCCTCGCCTACGAGGTCCCCGAGGGCACCACCTCGATCAGCGCGGACGTCTCGGCGGGCACGATGCTGAACGACGTGAAGTTCAGCGGCCCCATCGGCTGACCCCCGGCCGGGTGGCGGCCCGGGCACCCGGGCCCGGTCCGCCCGGCCGGTCCCGGTGGACCGGCGGGCCCCTACGGGCCCCTGCCGGGCTTCCCGCAGGGGCCCGGCCCAGGACATCGCGTCAGAAGGACGATTACACTGGGCCCGTGCCTCAACTTCGCCTCGCTCTGAATCAGATCGACTCGCACGTCGGCGACATCGCCGCCAACGCCGACTCGGTCGTCCACTGGACCCGGCACTCCGCCGAGCAGGGCGCCCATCTGGTGGCGTTCCCGGAGATGATGCTGACCGGGTACCCCGTCGAGGACCTCGCCCTGCGCACGTCCTTCGTCGACGCCTCCCGCGCGGCGCTCGACGGGCTCGCGGAGCGGCTGGCGGCCGAGGGGCTCGGCGAGCTGCCGGTCGTCGTCGGCTACCTCGACCGCACCGGGAAGGCCACCCCGCGCCTCGGCCGCCCGGCCGGCTCCCCCGAGAACGCGGCGGCCGTGCTCCACCGGGGGCGGGTCGTCCTGCGCTTCGCCAAGCACCACCTCCCCAACTACGGCGTGTTCGACGAGTTCCGGTACTTCGTGCCGGGCGACACCCAGCCCGTGATCCGGGTGCGCGGCATCGACGTGGCCCTGGCCATCTGCGAGGACCTCTGGCAGGACGGCGGCCGGGTCCCGGCCACCCGCTCCGCCGGGGCCGGGCTGCTGATCTCGGTCAACGCCTCCCCGTACGAGCGCAACAAGGACGACCTGCGCCTGGAGCTGGTGCGCAAGCGGGCCCAGGAGGCCGGCTGCACCCTCGCCTACCTGGCCATGATCGGCGGCCAGGACGAGCTGGTCTTCGACGGCGACTCGATCGTCGTCGACGCCGACGGCGAGGTCATCGCCCGCGCCCCGCAGTTCTCCGAGGGCTGCGTACTGGTCGACCTCGACCTGCCCGCCGCGCGCGCCGACGCCCCCGAGGGCGTGGTGGACGACGGGCTGCGCATCGACCGCGTGATCCTCTCCGAGGAGCCGGTGGCCCCGTACGCGCCGGTCGTCCCCGGCGGCTGCGCGGACCGGCTGGACGACGACGAGGAGATCTACGACGCACTGGTCGTGGGCCTGCGCGCGTACGTCCGGAAGAATGGTTTCCGCTCGGTCCTGATCGGGCTCTCCGGCGGCATCGACTCCGCGCTCGTCGCGGCCCTCGCCTGCGACGCGATCGGCGCGCAGAACGTGTACGGCGTCTCGATGCCCTCGAAGTACTCCTCGGAGCACTCCAAGGACGACGCCGCCGACCTGGCCGCGCGGACCGGTCTGCACCTGCGGACCGTACCGATCGAGCCGATGTTCGACGCCTACATGGGTGCGCTGGGCCTCACCGGCCTCGCCGAGGAGAACCTCCAGTCGCGGCTGCGCGGCACCCTGCTGATGGCGGTCTCCAACCAGGAGGGCCACATCGTGCTGGCCCCGGGCAACAAGTCGGAGCTGGCCGTGGGCTACTCCACGCTCTACGGGGACTCGGTCGGCGCCTACGGTCCGGTCAAGGACGTCTACAAGACGGACGTCTTCCGGCTCGCGCGCTACCGCAACCGGGCCGCGGCCGAGCGCGGCGAGACCCCACCGATCCCGGAGAACTCCATCGTGAAGCCGCCCAGCGCCGAGCTACGCCCGGACCAGGTGGACACGGACTCCCTGCCGGACTACCCGGTGCTGGACGCGATCCTCGCGCTGTACGTGGACGGGGACCAGGGTCTGGAGCCGATCGTCGCGGCGGGCTTCGACCGCGAGCTGGTCGCCCGGATCCTGCGCCTGGTGGACACCGCCGAGTACAAGCGCCGCCAGTACCCGCCGGGCACGAAGATCTCCGCGAAGGGCTTCGGCAAGGACCGCCGCCTGCCCATCACCAACGGCTGGCGCGAGCACGCGTAGCCCCGGCCCGGCCCGGAGGGCGGTCCCGTACGCGTGAGGCCCCGGCCCGCTCTCCAGGAGCGGGCCGGGGCCTCACGCGTACGTCGTCCGCGGTGCCTACGGCCTGACGGTGACCCGGGCGGCGACCGGGAGGTGGTCGCTGCCCGTGCGCGGGAGGCTCCAGGACGCCTCCGGCTTGATCCCGCGGACCATGATCTGGTCGATCCGGGCCATCGGGAACTGGGCGGGCCAGCTGAAGCCGAAGCCGTCGCCCACCGCGCCCTGGGTGGAGCGCATCTGGGAGGTGACCTCCGAGAGGGCGCGGTCGTTCATGGTGCCGTTGAGGTCGCCGAGGAGCATGACCTTCTTCAGCGGTTCGGCGGCGAGCGCGGCGCCCAGGGCGTCGGCGCTGTTGTCGCGCTGGTTGGCGGTGAAGCCCGCGTTGAGCTTGACGCGGACGGACGGCAGGTGGGCGACGAAGACCGCGACCGGCCCGTTCCTGGTGTCCACGGTGGTGCGCATGGCCCGGGTCCACCCCATCTTGATGTCCACGGGCCGGCTGGAGGTCAGCGGGTACTTGCTCCACACCCCGACGGTGCCCTCGACCGCGTGGTACCGGTAGGTCCCCGCGAGCGCCTTCTCGTAGACCGGGACGGCGCTCGCCTTCAGCTCGGTCAGGGCCAGCACCTCGGCCCCGGAGGTGGCCACGGACTCGGCGGTACCGCGCGGGTCGGGGTTGTCGGCGTCGACGTTGTGGGTGGCGACCACGAGGTTGCCGCCGGCAGCGGACTTGTTGTCGACCAGCCCGCCGAAGAGGTTCAGCCAGACCACGGCCGGCACCAGCGTCGCGATCAGCGCGGTCGCGGACCGGCGGAACACGGCGGCGGCCAGCAGCACCGGGACCGCCAGGCCCAGCCAGGGGAGGAAGGTCTCGGTGAGGCTGCCGAGGTTGCCGACCTGGTTGGGCAGATCGGCGTGGAAGATCATGACGAGCGAGAGCAGCACGGCGGTCACGGCCAGCACGACCCCGCGCCGCCAGATGCCCCGGTCACCGCGCAGGTCGGCCAGCCGGCGCCGGAAGCGGGACGCGGAGGGCTCGGGGGCCGAACCGCTGTTTCCCGTTTCCGTCATGTACGCCTGTGCCATACCACTGCCCTCACTGCCGTGCTTGCGCTCCGTCCCCGCCCCTTGACCCTAGGCGATGGGGGAAGCCTTCCGTGCCGTACGTACGACCGCCTGGCGCGTTCGTACGTCCGAGAGGACGAACGGCCTTGCGCCCGGAGTTCCGGCTGTCACGAAACGCGCACATTGACGGACCGGGCCTTCGGCCACTTCCGCCCCGGGCCGCACGGGTGCCACCATGGTGGGTAAGTCCGGGGACGCCGTGAGGGCGCCTCGAGATGACTCAAGGAGCAGTTGCCATGACGCATGCCGTTTCGCCTGCCCGCGAAACCTCCGGCACCACCCTGTACGGAGGCACGGGCACCCGGCGCATCACCGTCCGCGACCTGACCCTCGCCAAGGAACGCGGCGAGAAGTGGCCCATGCTGACCGCCTACGACGCGATGACCGCCTCCGTCTTCGACGAGGCCGGCATCCCGGTCCTGCTCGTCGGTGACTCGATGGGCAACTGTCATCTCGGCTACGAGACCACCGTCCCCGTGACGATGGACGAGATGACCCTGCTCTCGGCGGCCGTCGTCCGGGGCACCGGCCGTGCGCTGATCGTCGGGGACCTGCCGTTCGGCTCGTACCAGGAGGGCCCCGTACAGGCGCTGCGCAGCGCGACCCGGCTCGTCAAGGAGGCCGGGGTCGGCGCGGTCAAGCTGGAGGGCGGGGAGCGCTCGCTGCGCCAGACCGAACTGATCGTGCGGTCCGGCATCCCGGTCATGTCCCACCTGGGCCTGACCCCGCAGTCCGTGAACGCGATGGGCTACCGGGTGCAGGGCCGTGGCGACGAGGCCGCGCACCAGCTGCTGCGCGACGCCAAGGCGGCCCAGGACGCGGGTGCCTTCGCGGTGGTGCTGGAGCTGGTCCCCGCCGAGCTGGCCGCCGAGGTCACCCGGTCCCTGCACATCCCGACGGTCGGTATCGGCGCGGGCGCCCAGTGCGACGCGCAGGTCCTGGTGTGGACCGACATGATGGGCCTGACCGGCGGGAAGCTGCCCCGGTTCGTGAAGCAGTACGCGAACCTGCGCGCGACCATGGGGGACGCGGCGAAGGCGTTCGCCGAGGACGTGGTCGGCGCGGCGTTCCCGCAGGAGGAGCACGCCTTCCACTGAGCCGTGCCCCGTGAGCCGTCTCACGCGAACCGCCTCACGTGAGACGGCTCACGGTCCGGGGTGCGCCCCGCGCCGGACCGGGAGGGGCCGCCGACGGGACACCGGCCGGAAACCGGCAGGTCCGTGACGGAGCACCGGCAGAGGACCGACAGATCACCGACGGCGGACCGCGCGGCCCGGCGGCCGGGGTGTCGGTCGCCTGTCGGTGCTTTGTCGGTGGCGGGTGTTCCCATGGGGACATGACGCGAAACGACAAGAATCCCCACGCCGTGGAGGTGCGGGGGCTGGTCAAGCACTACGGCGAGACCAAGGCCCTCGACGGGGTCGACCTGAACGTCCGGGAAGGCACCGTCCTCGGTGTCCTCGGGCCCAACGGCGCCGGCAAGACCACCCTGGTCCGCTGCCTCTCCACCCTGATCGTCCCGGACGCCGGAACGGCGACCGTCGCGGGCTACGACGTGGTCCGCCAGCCCCGGCAGCTCCGCCGCACCATAGGCCTGACCGGCCAGTACGCCTCGGTCGACGAGAAGCTCTCCGGCTGGGAGAACCTCTACATGATCGGCCGGCTGCTCGACCTGTCGCGCAAGGACGCCCGGCGGCGCACCGACGAGCTGCTGGAGCGGTTCTCGCTCACCGAGGCCGCGAAGAAGGCGGCGATGCACTACTCCGGCGGGATGCGCCGCCGTCTCGACCTGGCCGCCTCCATGATCGGCCACCCGGCCGTCCTCTACCTGGACGAGCCGACCACCGGCCTGGACCCCCGCACCCGCAACGAGGTGTGGGACGAGGTGCAGCGGATGGTCGCCGAGGGGGCCACCGTCCTGCTCACCACCCAGTACATGGAGGAGGCCGAGCAGCTCGCCGACGAGCTGACGGTCATCGACCGCGGCAAGGTCATAGCCAACGGCAAGGTGGACGAGCTGAAGGCGCGCGTCGGCGGCCGGACGCTGCGCATCCGGCCCGTCTCGGCGTCCGACCTGCCGGGGATGGCCCGTGCGCTGGCCGAGGCAGGGCTGGACGGCGTGGCCGGTTCCCAGGCCGTGCCGGACGAGGGCGTCCTGCTGGTCCCGATCCTCAGCGACCAGCAGCTGACCGCCGTGATCGGCCTGCTCGCCGGGCGCGGGTACCCGGTCGCCGACCTCTCCACCTACCTGCCCAGCCTCGACGAGGTGTTCCTGTCCATCACCGGGCACAAGCCCTCCAGCGCCGAGGACTTCTCCTCCGCCGAGCAGACCGCGGAGGTCGCCGCATGAGCACCGTGACCACGACGAAGCCCGCCGCCCGCATGTCCGCCCCGGCCCCCGGGCCCGTGCTCGCGGGCGAGGGCCGGATCGGTCTGCGGGCCAACCTGCGGCACATCGGTGCCCTGGTCCGCCGCAACGCGCTCCAGATCAAGCAGGACCCGGAGTCGATGTTCGACGTCCTGTTCATGCCGATCATCTTCACGCTGCTCTTCGTCTTCGTCTTCGGCGGCGCGATCTCGGGCAAGGGCAACCAGGCGCAGTACGTCAACTACGTGGTCCCGGGCCTGATGGCGATGATGGGCATGAACATCGCCATGGGGGTCGGCACCGGCGTCAACGACGACTTCAAGAAGGGCGTGATGGACCGCTTCCGGTCCATGCCCATAGCGCGGTCCTCGGTGCTCATAGCCAAGATCGTGGTCGAGATCGGCCGGATGATGGTCGCCATCGCGATCCTGCTCGGCGTCGGCTTCCTGCTGGGCCTGTCGATCAAGACCTCGGTGCCGGAGCTGCTCTTCTCCATCGGTCTGGCGGCCGTCTTCGGCTCCTCCCTGATGTGGATCTTCATCCTGCTCGGTCTCACCATGAAGACCCCGCAGGCGGTCCAGGGCGTGGCGATGCTGGTCCTGATGCCCCTGCAGTTCGGCAGTTCGATCTTCGCCCCGCCGTCGACGATGCCGGGCTGGCTGCAGTCCTTCACGGACTACAACCCGCTGTCCAACCTGGCCGACGCGGCCCGTGGGCTGATCAACGGCGGTCCGGTCGCCGACTCGGTCTGGATGGTCCTGGCCTGGTCGCTCCTCATCACGGCGGTCACCATGCCGCTCGCGGTCCGCAAGTTCCGTCAGAAGACCTGATCCGACGCGCCCCGGCCCGGGGCCCCTCGCGAGAACCGCGGGTCAGAACAGGGCGGCGGCCTCGTCCAGGGTGAGGCCGCCGCCCTCCGCGTACGCCTTCTCGTACGCGGTGTCCCCCAGCGCCGCCCGTGCCAGTTCCTCGGCCCGGGCGGCGTCCTCGCGTTCGGTGGTGACCGGGAAGTGGGCGGGCGGCACGTGGGCCCGGTAGGCGCCGAGGAGGCGGGCGGCGTCGTAGGAGCGCCGGTGGCCGCCGAGCGAGGCCAGTGAGAGGGCCGCGGTCATCACGTACACCGCGGGCTGGTGCGGGGCGATCATCTGCGCGAGCGGGTCCCCCATGGTCCCGGCGGCCTGCCGGAGCAGGGCGAGGGCCTCCTCGTACTCGCCGTCCTGGTTGTCCAGCCAGGCCAGGGTGCCGAGGAGGAAGCCGTCGAAGATGGCGTACGCGCCAAAGGCGAACTCCTCGCGCAACAGCACGAGCTGGGTGCGGGCCTCGGCGGTCCGGCCGGTGCGGCCGAGGCGTCCCGCGAGGAAGAGCCGGGCGGCGGGCATGGCCTCGTTGCCGTGCCGGCCCCCGGCGGCGAGGACCTCGGTGAGGATCTCCTCGCCCTCCTCGCCCTGGCCGCCCTCTATCAGGGTCCCGGCCATCCGGACCCGCAGGACGGTCACCTGGGCCCTGGCCCCGAGGCGTTCGGCGTGCTCGATGGCCGTGCGGAAGTCCTGGGTGGCCAGGGCGTACCGGCCGCGTCTCTCGCGGGCCTCGCCGCGCGCGGACAGGGCCTCGGCGCAGCCCCAGTCGTCGCCGAGCTCGCGGAAGAGGGCGAGGCTCTCCTCGGCGTCGTGGGCGGCGTCACCGTCCCAGTCGGTGCGGTTGGCCAGGATGTTGGCGCGGAACTGGAGGGCGGAGGCGAGTTCCCAGCGGTAGCCGAGGGCGCGGGCGGTGGTGACGGTCTCCTCCACGACGCGCCGGAGCAGTCCGGCCTCCCCCGCGATCATGACGGCGTAGATCCAGAGGGTGCCGGGGGCCCGGCAGGTCTGCGGGAGGCCGGGGCGGTAGACGGCGAGCACGTTGTCGACCTGGGCCTGGATCTCCTCGGAGTGCCAGCTGCCGCTGTTCTGGTCGCGGGCGGCGAGGTGGATCAGCCGGATGCCGCGCCACGCCTCGGTGAGCAGCTCGCCCGTGTAGGGCGGCGGGGTGTCCACGAGCCGCTCGTACACGGGTTCGGCGGGGGTGGAGGGCGGTGCGAAGGGGTCGGGTCCGAGGGCCGCCGCGGCGTCGGCCCAGTGGCGGGACTCGGTGCGCAGGTCGTGCATCTGCCAGTACGAGACGAGCGAGTGGACGAGGCAGAGCACCTCGTCGGTGTCGCGGGCGGCGACGGCTCGGCGCAGGGCGGTACGGAGGTTCTCGTACTCGGTGGAGAGCCGTACGGCGGCGGCGCGCTGGCCGCTGGTGCGCAGCTCCGGTTCGGTGGTGCGGGCCAGTTCCCGGTAGTGGACGAGGTGGCGGCGTTCGGTGTCGGCGCGGTCCCGGCCTGCTTCGGCGAGCCGCTCGGCGGCGTACTCGGCGACGGTCTCCAGGAGGCGGTAGCGCATGCCGTCGGCGGGGGCGGGGGCCGGTTCGGCCAGGACGAGGGACTTGTCGACGAGAAGGCCGAGAGCGGCGGTGACGTCGGTGACGTCCGAGGAGGCGTCCGCGCAGACGGCTTCGGCGGCGGTGAGGTCGCAGCCGCCCGCGAAGACCGACAGGCGGCGCAGGACGGCCCGCTCGGGGGCGGCCAGGAGTTCCCAGGACCAGTCGACGACGGCGCGCAGGGTCTGCTGGCGGGGCAGGACGGTGCGGGCGCCGCCGGTGAGGAGCCGGAAGCGGTCGTCCAGCCGGTCGGCTATCTGGCGCGGGGAGAGCAGCCGCAGCCGGGCGGCGGCGAGTTCGATCGCCAGGGGCAGTCCGTCCAGCCGTCGGCAGATCTCGGCGCCCGCTCCGGGGTCGTCCTCGACGCGGAAGCCGGGGCGGGCGGCGGCGCCCCGGTCGGCGAAGAGCCGGAGCGCGACGGGGTCGGGCAGGGGTTCCACGGGGCGCAGCGACTCGCCCGGCACGCCCAGGGGCTCGCGGCTGGTGGCCAGGACCTGGATGCCGGGGCAGTGGGTGAGGAGCCGTTCGGCCAGCTCGGCGGCGGCTCCTACGACGTGTTCGCAGTTGTCCAGGAGGAGCAGGAGGCGGCGGCGGGCGCAGTGTTCGGCGAGCCGGCCGAGGGGGTCGTCCCCGGTCCGGTCGGTCAGGGCCCGCAGTTCCTCGGCGGCGGCGCCGCGCAGCTTGGTCCCGCGCGCCCCGAGCGCGGCGAGCGCGGCTTCGGCGACGTCCTCGGGGTCGTCCACGGGGGCCAGCTCGACGAGCCACACCCCGTCGGGCCACGCGGTCTTCCCGGCCAAGGTCGCCGCGTGGGTCTCGGCGGCCTCCTGGGAGAGCCGGGTCTTGCCGGCTCCGCCGGGTCCGAGGAGGGTGACGAGGCGGGCCCGCGCGAGGTCGTCGCCGATGACCCGGATGTCCTCCTCCCGTCCGACGAAGGTGGTGAGCCGGGCCCGCAGGTTCCCCGGGGCGGGCACGGCGGCGGGCACGGGTGCGGGTGCGGGGGCCCCGGCGGGGGCTTCCGGGGCGGGTGCGGGGGCTCCGGCGGCCGGGGTCCCGGGCCGTCCGGCGGCCAGGAGCCGGGTGTGGAGGGCGCGCAGGGCGGGTCCGGGCCGCGTGCCGAGGCGGGCGGCCAGCTCCCGGCGGACGGTGTCGTAGGCGGCCAGGGCCTCGGCGGGGCGGCCGGCCTCGTGCAGCGCCCGGATGCGCAGGGCCTGCGAGGGCTCGTCCAGCGGTTCCCGCGCGCAGAGGGCGGTCAGCTCCGGCAGGACCTGCTGCGCCCGGCCCAGGGCGAGGGCGGCGGCGAGGGCGCCGCGCCGCGCGTCGGCCCGTACGGTCTCCCAGCGGGCGGCCTCGGCGACGGGGTCGGGGAGGTCGGCCAGGGCGGGGCCGCGCCAGAGGCCGAGGGCCTCCTCGTACAGCCGGGCGGCCCCGGCCGCGTCACCGGCCGCCAGGGCGGCGCCGCCGTCGCGGGCCAGTCGCTCGAAGCGGTACAGGTCGATGTCCTCGCGCGCGGCGACGAGCAGGTAGCCGCCCTCGGAGGAGGTGACGGCCGCGTGCCCGAGGGCCCGCCGCAACCGGGCGACCAGGGCCTGGAGCGCGGCGACGGCGTCGGCGGGCGGGTCCTCGTCCCAGACCTCGGCGACCAGCAGGCCCGCCGGTACCGCCCGGCCCGGCCGCAGCGCGAGCGCGGTGAGGAGGGCCCGCAGGCGCGCTCCCCCGACGGCGACGGGGGTCCCGTCGTCGTGGATGGCCTGGGCGGTGCCGAGAATCGCGTAGCGCACCGGCCCATTGTCACCGGCCCCGGGCTTCACCCCGACATCGTCCGCTCCTCCCGCGCGGGATAGGTTGCGCGGCATGGGTCATCAGGGCGGTCGCGGCGAGCGACAGATCAGTTCCGTCTTCCTCGGGGTCGTCGCGGTCATGGCGGTCACCGGCTGGGCCGTGTGGACGGACTACGCGCACAGCGCGGGGCTCGCCGTCTTCCTCTTCGTGACCTCGGCGTGGGTCGTCTCCCTCTGCCTGCACGAGTACGCGCACGCCCGCACCGCCCTGCACAGCGGTGACCTGTCGATCGGTGCCAAGGGCTACCTCACGCTGAACCCGCTGAAGTACGCGCATCCGCTGCTCAGCGTCGTGCTGCCGGTGGTCTTCGTGATCCTGGGCGGGCTGGGTCTGCCGGGCGGCGCGGTGCAGATCGAGCGGGGCCGGATCGGGGGCCGCTGGAAGCACAGCGCCATCTCGGCGGCGGGTCCGCTGACCAACGTGGTCTTCGCGGTCGTGTGCACGGCCCCGTTCTGGCTGGGCGCCCTGGACGGGGTGCCGCCCGCGTTCCGCTTCGCGCTGGCCTTCCTCGCCCTGCTCCAGGTCTCGGCGGCGATCTTGAACTTCCTGCCGGTGCCGGGGCTGGACGGCTACGGGATCATCGAGCCCTGGCTCTCCCCCCGCATCCGCCGCGAGCTGGCGCCGCTGGCGCCGTTCGCCCTGATCGGGGTGATCGCGCTGCTGTGGATTCCGGGGGTCAACGAGGTCTTCTTCGGTGTGGTGCGCGACCTGCTGTCCGTCCTGGGCGTCTCCGGCCTGGACACGTACTGCGGCCACGGCCTGTACCGCTTCTGGGAGGACGCGCGGGACTCCTTCTGCACGGTCCCGGCCTCCGGCGCCTGAGGAGGGCCGGTGATCTAGGCCGTTTCGGCGGTCTTCGCCGCCCTGGCCTTGCGCACGTAGTACCAGGCCATGTTGGACGTGAGGCCGGCCATCAGCACCCAGACGATGCCGAGGAGACTGCCCTGCGCGAAGGCGACGACGGCCGCGGCCACGGCGAGGGCGCAGACGACAACGGCGAAGACGGCAAGGCGGGGCATGGGGCGGGCTCCTCGGGGGCACGGGGCGGGTCGAGCCCCTCCAGTGTCCCCCATGCCCGCCGTGCTCCGGGGAGGGCCTCGCGGCGCTCCCCGGAGGGCCGGGCGGCCCGAACGGCGGCGGGCGGCGCGGGGCGGCTCAGACGTCGGTGACGCGCAGGCCCGCGTGGGCCTTGTAGCGGCGGTTGACGGAGATCAGGTTGGCGACGAGGGCCTCCACCTGGTGGGCGCCGCGCAGCCGTCCGGCGAAGACGCCGCGCATGCCCGGGATGCGTGCGGCCAGGGCCTGGACGAGGTCGGTGTCCGCGCGGGAGTCGCCGAGGACCAGGACGTCGGTGTCGATCTCCGCCACCGACGCGTCCTGGAGCAGGACCGCCGAGAGGTGGTGGAAGGCGGCCGTGACCCGGGAGCCGGGGAGCAGGGCCGCGGCCTGCTGGGCCGCGCTGCCCTCCTCGACCTGGAGGGCGTAGGCGCCCTGCTTGTCGAAGCCCAGCGGGTTGACGCAGTCCACGACGAGCTTGCCGGTGAGTTCCTCGCGCAGCGCTGCGAGGGTCTTGGCGTGGCCCTCCCACGGCACCGCGACGATCACGATGTCGCTGCGCCGGGCGCACTCGGCGTTGTCCGCGCCCTCCACGCCCAGGCCCAGCTCCCCGGCGGCGGCCCGCGCGCGTTCGGCGGCGCGGGAGCCGATGATCACTTTCTGGCCGGACCGGGCGAACCGGTAGGCCAGACCGCGCCCCTGGTCACCGGTGCCGCCGAGGACGCCGACGACGAGGCCGGAGACGTCCGGCAGCTCCCAGGGGTCCCTGGCCGGCGGCTTCTGCGTGCTGTCTGAGGAAGTCGGGGAAGTCATGGGGGCGAGCCTACTGCCGGGTACCGGGCCGAACGGGTGAGCCGGGCCCAACCGCTCCCGCGCCGCCGGGGGGTGGTGGAGGATGCGGCCATGGACGCCGTGAGGGTCGCGCTGCTGCGCGAGGTGCTGGCCGGTACCCAGTGGCCGGGGGCCGCGCGCCGGTTCGCCGGTTCGCTGCGGCGCTCGGTGGTGCCGGCCGGCGGGAACCTGCTGCTGGTGGGTACCGAGCAGTACGAGCCGTGGCACATGGCGGCGCACCTGGTGGACGAGGCCGCCTGGTCGGGGCTGCCGGAGCTGGCGCCGACGCTCGTGCGCCACCGGGTGCGGGCCGGGGAGCCGCCGCACCTGTCGGTGGGGCTGAGCCGGCTGGCGGCGGCCCGGCGCGGGCACACCCTGCTGGTGGTGGCCCCGGAGCGGCCGGGCGAGGGGCTGCTGGAGCGGGTGCACGACGCCCGGCGCGCGGGGGCGACCGTCCTCTCCCTGGACGGCGGGGACCCGGATCTGGGCGTGCTCGCGCACGAGGTGCTCTCGGTGCCGCAGGGCGGCGCCGAGCTGGATCTGGACACCGTCCAGCACCTGGTCAGCGCGGCGGCCGGGGAGAACAGCCTGCCGGCGCAGCGCGGGCCGGTCCGGCTGCGGGACCGGCTGGCGCGGCTGGCCGACCAGCTGACCTCGCCGCCGCCCAGCCGCTGGTGACCGCGCGGGGCCGGGGCCCCCGGCCCGGGGCCGCTACCGGCGGCTGGGCGGCGGCTCCGGCCGGGGTCAGGGCGCGGGTGTGGTGCCGTCGCCCTCCTCGCGGGGCGTGTCGTTCCACTTGGGGTCGTTCTGCCATTCGAGGTTGCGCTCCTGCGCGGTCTCCATGGCGTGGTTCGCCTCCTCCGGGGTGGCGTAGGGACCGAAGCGGTCCTTGGCCGGGCACTCCGGGCCTTCCTCGACCTTCTTGTGGACGAGGCAGTAGTACCACTCGCCCGCTTTCCCCACCTGGCGCTTCTTGAACAGGGCCATCGTCGTCGGGCTCCTCTCGGTACCGCTCTCTGCCGCCATGCTGCCCCATCCCCGCTGGATACACTCGTCTGCATGTCTGGCCAGTCACTGCTCGTACCAGGCGAGCTCTCCCCCGTCCGTTCCGTTCCCGGAAACATCCGCCGGCCCGAGTACGTGGGCAAGCCCGCGCCCACGCCGTACACCGGACCGGAGGTGCAGACGGCCGAGACCATCGCGGCCATGCGCACCGCCGGCCGGATCGCCGCGCAGGCGATGGCGGAGGCCGCCAAGCTGATCGCGCCGGGGGTGACCACCGACGAGCTGGACCGGGTCGCGCACGCGTACATGTGCGACCACGGCGCCTACCCCTCGACGCTGGGCTACCGGGGCTTCCCGAAGTCGCTGTGCTCCTCGGTCAACGAGGTCATCTGTCACGGCATCCCCGACTCGACCGTCCTGCGCGACGGCGACATCGTGAACCTCGACGTGACCGCGTACATCGGCGGGGTGCACGGCGACAACAACGCCACCTACCTGTGCGGGGAGGTGGACGAGGAGTCGCGGCTGCTGGTGGAGCGGACCCGCGAGGCGCTGAACCGGGCGATCAAGGCGGTCAGGCCGGGCCGCCAGATCAACATCATCGGCCGGGTCATCGAGTCGTACGCGAAGCGGTTCGGCTACGGCGTGGTCCGGGACTTCACCGGGCACGGCATCAATTCTTCCTTCCACTCCGGCCTGATCGTCCCGCACTACGACAGCCCGCACGCCACCACCGTCATCGAGCCCGGCATGACCTTCACCATCGAGCCGATGCTGACGCTGGGCACCCACGAGTACGACATGTGGGAGGACGGCTGGACGGTCGTCACCAAGGACCGCAAGCGGACCGCGCAGTTCGAGCACACGCTCGTGGTGACGGACACCGGGGCCGAGATCCTGACCCTGCCGTGACCCGGGACGTCTCCCGGTCCGGGAGACGCGCCGGGAGAGGGTCAGTTTTTACCGACAGGCCGTCGGGAACGGATTGACTTAGGCATACCTAAGTAGGAAGATCAGGCGTGGCGGCGGTGCTGCCACGTCTGTTTCCCCTTTCTCCGGAGGTCCGTTGTGGACGCCTTCTCTACGGTCATCCGCGTCGCGTCGCACGAGCAGCACACCGAGGCCGAGACCTCGACGTTCATGAGCGACCTGCTCGGCGGACGGCTCGGCGTGGACGCCTACACCCGCTACACCGAACAGCTGTGGTTCGTGTACCGGGCCCTGGAGGACGCGGCCGGTTCCCTGGCCGACGACCCGGTGGCCGGGCCGTTCATCCAGCCCGAGCTGATGCGGGTCGCCGAGATCGAGCGCGACCTCGCGCACCTGCTCGGCCCCGAATGGCGCGCGACCGTGGTGGCGCTGCCCGCGACCCGGGCGTACGCGGACCGCGTGGCCCGGTGCGCGGCCGAATGGCCGGGCGGATACGTCGCCCACCACTACACCCGCTACCTGGGCGACCTCTCCGGCGGCCAGATCATCCGCGACAAGGCGGAGCGGACCTGGGGGTTCGAGCGCAAGGGCGACGGCGTGCGGTTCTACGTCTTCGCGGACATCTCCAACCCGGCGGCCTTCAAGCGGGGCTACCGCGAGCTGCTGGACGCGATCGACGCGGACGACCTGGAGAAGCAGCGCATCATCGACGAGTGCAAGCGCGCCTTCGACTTCAACGGCGCGGTCTTCCGCGAGCTGGGCGACCGCTTCCCGCTCACCGCGTAGCCCCTGCGGGGTGCTCCACAGGGGGCCGGGGCGGGGGGGGGCGCCCCGGCCCCCGCCCCCCCCGGGGGCCCCCCGGCGCCCCCCCCCCGCCCCCCGCCGGGGGGGGGCCCCCGGGGGGGGCGGGCGGGGGCCCCCCCCCCCCCCCCCGGCCCCCTGCCGTCGCCCCGCCGTCGCCCCGCACCGTCCCCGCGCCGGTCAGAGGCCGGGGGCGTCCGGGGCGAAGCGGACGCGGCCACCGATCTCGATCGTGCCGTCCGGGCCGGGGGCGGTGAGGATCTGCGAGCCCGCGCCCTGGGTGATGTTCAGGGCCCGGTCCAGCTGGGCGGTCAGCAGGAGCGCCGCCGAGCCGGTGGCCTCGTCCTCGACGACACGCATCCCGGGGCAGGCCCCGGGACCGCAGGAGCGGCCGTCGCCGCACGCATGTCTGCGGGGGAAGCCGCGGGCGCGGACACGGCCCGCCGTCTCGTCCTCCCAGGCCCAGGCGTACAGCCAGCCCTCGCCCGGCGGCGGGGCGGGCAGCGCCTCGACCTCGGCGGCGCTCGCGTACTGCTCGGTGCGCTTGCCCTCGACCCATTCGGCGCGGGCCGTGATCCAGGTGAACTCCCCGTCGTCGCGGGCCCATACGGGCCCGGCCGGCGGCCGTAGCTCCTCGATGTCCAGCAGCCAGGCGACCCCGACCAGCGGATGCCCCGCGAAGGACATCCGCGTGCCGGGGGTGTGGATGTCGACGACCCCGCGTTCGGGGTCGTCGACGAACACCGTCTCGCTGTAGCCGAGTTCGGCGGCGAGCGCCTGCCGGGACGCGTCGTCCGGGCAGGTCCGGCCGTCGCGGACGACTCCGAGCAGGTTGCCGTGGCGGCCGTCACCCGCGCAGAAGACCCTGAGCACGTCGAGATCGTTCACGCCGGAATTGAAACACGGTTCGGTTGCGGTCGGCCCGGCCGGAGCCGGGCCGTACCGTCAGAGCCGGGCCGTACGGCGGCGGCGGGCCAGGTACACCGCGCCCGCGCCGGCCGCGACGACCGTGCCGGAGGCGGCGAGCAGGGCCGCGGCCGGGAGTTCGGCGCCCGTGGCGGCGAGGTTGCCGCCCGCGGAACCGCCGACCGAGCCGCCCGCGGAGCCGGAACCGGAGCCGCCGACCGAGCCGGAGCCGCCCGTCGTGCCGGCGCCCGTGGTGGTGCCGGGGGAGCCGCCCGTGGTCCCCGTACCGCCGGTGGTGGGCGCGGGCGGGAGGACGGCGTCCTTGTCCACGGCCACGGAGAGGTTCAGCGCGTCCATCGGCCTGCCCGGCTTGTAGTCGTCGTGGACCGAGCCGTCGTTGGCGAACGCGGCCGAGCCCTGTTCGGTGAAGACCGCGGGGACCTGGGCGAGTTCCAGCAGCCCGTTCTTGGTCGTGTAGTCCGTCGCCGACAGGTCGAGCGTGGCGAAGGGGACGTCCTTCTTGACGCCCGTCGCGGTCCTGACGTCCAGGACCAGGGTGCCGGTCCTGCCGTCCGCGACGACCCGGATGTTGCTGAAGGCCAGGTCGAGTCCGTGGCCGGGGAAGTGGAACCGCAGGTCGCCCTCGAAGGCGGCGGCCAGCTTCCGCGCCTTGGCGTCCAGCTCGCCCTTGCCGAAGGCGAAGGAGAAGGTGGTGCCGCTCCTGGCGGCCCCGCCGCCGGGGGTGATGGTGCCGGAGGGGTTCGCCGGGTCGCCGATGACGTACCTGCGGAACGATTCCTTCACCCCCCAGACCAGCCTGCCGCTGAGGACCTTCTGCGGGCCGTCCGCCGCCGGGGGCGAGGTCTGCGTGGCGGTGGGGGCCGGGGAGTTGGTGGTCTCCGGGACCAGGGGGGCGGTACCGGTCCCCGTCGGGTCGGGGGCGGTGGTGGGCGCGGTGGGCTCGGGCACCACCGGCGGGGTCTCGAACTTCAGCGCCGCGGTCAGCGGGTCGCCCGCGAGGCCCTTGTAGCGGGAGGAGCCGAGCTGGTCGGCGGCCTCCTGGGTGAGGGTCGTGGTCAGGCTCTCCATCGACCGGCCGCCGAAGGCCACGTCCGCGAGCGGGACGTCCTGCGCGGTCGCCCCGCTCTTGGTGACGTCGGCGGTGACCTTCTTGGTCCCGGTGTCGATGCGGAGGTCGGAGAGGGTGACCTCGAAGCCGTGGCCGGCCGGCGGGGCGGGGGAGGTGAAGGTGACGCTGCCCTTGAAGGCGGCCTTCACCACGTGCCCGGCGGCCGGGTCGTACTGGCCGGTGGGCGCGCCGAACCGGAAGCTGCCGTCCGGGTTGACGGTGGCCCCGTCGGCGGCGGTTGCCCTGCCCTTCGCCATGCCGGTGACGTAGTCCCGGTAGGACTTGACCACACCCCAGTCGAGCGTGCCCGCGATGATCTTCAACGGGGCGGGCGGGGCCCCGCCCGCCTTGGGCACGAGGCCCGGGGCGGCGGCCCGGTCGGCGGCCCGGTCGGCGGCCGGGGCGGTGTCCGTGGAGGTCGCGGCGGTCGCGGGCAGGACGAAGGCTCCGGTGCCGAGGGCGGCGGCGGTCAGGATGGCTGCGGCGACGGTGATCGAGCGGCGGGGGGAGGTCATGACGGTGGATCTCCTGAGCAGAACTGAGCAGAACGGTGAAGAGGGAGAAGGGAAAAGGGAAGAGGGGGGAACAGGGAGAGGGAGGAGGGAGGGGAGGAAGGTGTGTGTGGGGGGGGTGGGGGTGAGGTGAGGGGGGGTCAGCGCTGCTGCGCGTCGGTGGGGCCGGGGGCGGCGGGGCCGGTCGCCTCCCCGGAAGCGGAAGCGGAAGCAGCGGCGGTGGCGGCGGTGCGGCGCTTGCGGAGCACCAGGAAGATCACCCCGCCCGCCAGGACCAGCAGGGCCACGCCCAGGGCCACGTACAGCCCGGCGGCCGGGGACTGCCGCGCGGCGGCGGTGGGCACGGGCTCCTGCGAGGGCGCGGCGGTGGCCGGGGCGGGCGGCGTGGGCGTCGGCGGGGCCGTGGAGCCCAGGTCGGGCAGGGCGGGCAGTTGCGCGGTGGCGTCGAGGGCGACGGCGAGCGAGACGGGGTCCATCTCGGTGCCCGCCTTGTACATGGAGCCGAAGGCCTGGGAGCCGCCCTCGGTGAGGGTGGCCGGGGCTTCGGTGAGGGTGGCGAGCCGGCCCTCGGTCTTCATGCCCTTGGCGTCGAACTCGATGAGGGGGACGGCGTTCTTCGTGGCCCCGGCGGTGGTGACGTCGGCGGTCAGGACGCCCTTGCCGTTCTCCACGGCGACGCCCATCCGGCCGAGTTTCAGGTCCAGGTGGGCGCCGGTGAAGTGGACGGTTCCGGCGAAGGCGGCGGCCAGGGCGCCCTTCGCGGGGTCGTAGGAGCCCTTGCCCTGCGGGAAGCGGAAGAGGGCGCCGCCGTCCTGGGCGCCTTCGGCCAGGGTCCACCGGCCCTGCCCGATGGAGCCGGTGACGTACTCGCGGAAGGTGCGGCGCACGCCCCAGTCGACGGCGGCGTCGGCGAAGGCGCCCTGTGTGGGCGCGGTGGACGGGGCCTGCTCGGTGGCGGGCGGCTGCGTGGGCCGGGGCTGCTGGGCGGGCTGTCCGGCGGCCGGGGCCAGGACGTCGGCGGAGAGCGAGACGGGGTCGAGCTGGACCCCGGCCGCGTAGTAGCCGGCGAAGGAGGTCGCGCCCTGTTCGGTGAGGGTGGCGGGGATGTTGGTGAGGGCGATCGGGGAAGTGCCGCCCCTCATGTCGATCCCGCCGAGGCCGAGCCGGGCGAAGGGCACCTGGGACTGGGTGCTGACCGCACCGCTGCCCTTGGCCTTGCTGGTGACGTCCAGGTACAGGGTGCCGTCGCCGCCGGAGATCCTGACGGTGGGACGGCTGACGGTCATGTCCAGCTCGTGGGTGCCGTCGGGCTTCTGGTGGCCGGTGAAGGTCACGCCGCCGGTGAAGGTGGCGCTGAACTCGCCGGAGTCGGGGTCGTAGGAGCCGGTCGCCGAGTGGAAGCGGAACAGGCTGCCGCCGACGGTGGCGGCTCCGCTCTTCAGCTGGAAACCGCCTTTCGCGACCGGGCCGGTGACATAACTCTGGAAGGAGGACTTCAGGCCCCAGTCCAGCCGACCCCCCTGGACGGTGCGGCCCGCGGCCTGCGCGGCGGTGGCCGGGAGCAGGGCTCCCAGCAGGGCCGCCAACAGGGCGACGGCACACACACGGACGGGTCTTGCGGACATGAATGTCCCCTCCAGGGTCTGGCAAACAAGGTTAGGCTAACCTAAGCTATCCCGGTCGGGGTGAGGAACCCCCCGGTCACCAGAACTCCAGTCGGACGATCAGGACGGTGCCTTCGTGCCTACGCCCGCCGCGTCACACCGCTTCCCCCGTATCGCGCTCGCCGTGGCCGCCCTGGCCCTGGCCGTGACGGGCTGCGGAGGTACGGCCACCACCACCCCGGACGCAACCGTTCCGGGCGCCCCCGCCCGCTCCGCGACCGCCCCGGACCGGGTCGAACCGCTCGCCCCCGCACCCGTCCCGGCCCTGCCGGTGACCGTCGCCTCGGCGGACGGCGCCCGGGTGAGCGTCACCTCGGCGGAGCGGCTGGTCCCGCTGACCGGCAGCCTCAACGAGATCGTCCACACCCTGGGCCTGGGCGGGCAGGTCGTCGCCCGTGACATCACCGCCACCTTCGAACAGGCCGCCGCGCTGCCGGTGGTGACGCGGGGCCACGACGTCTCCGCCGAGAGCGTGCTCTCGCTGCGCCCGACCCTGGTCCTCGCGGAGACCACCACCGGCCCCGCCGAGGCGATCCAGCAGATCCGCGACGCCGGCGTCCCGGTGCTGGTGATCGCCCCCGCCAAGGCGCTGGAGGACGTACCCCGGCGGATCGGGGCCGTGGCCGCCGCACTCGGCGTCCAGGAGGCCGGGACCGCGCTCAACCGGCGCACCGCCGAACGGATCGACGCCGTCCGCGAGGAGATCCCGGCCGCCTCCGGCAAGAAGCCCCGGGTCGCCTTCCTCTACCTGCGCGGCACCGCCTCCGTCTACCTGCTGGGCGGCTCCGACTCCGGCGCCGCCTCGCTGCTGGAGGCGGCGGGCGCGGTGGACACCGGCAAGGAGTCCGGACTCGGCAAGGACTTCACCCCGATCACCAGCGAGGCCTTGGCCGCCGCCGCCCCGGACGCGATCCTGGTCATGTCCAAGGGCCTCACCTCGGTCGGCGGGGTCGACGGCCTGGTCAAGATCCCCGGCGTGGCCCAGACTCCCGCGGGCATGGACCGCCGCGTGATCGCCGTCGACGACGGCGTCCTGCTCAACTACGGCCCCCGCACCGACCAGGTGCTCTCCTCCCTGGTCACCCAGCTCTACGGCAAGGCTTCCTGACGTGCCCCTCTCCTACGAGCCCACCCGCGCCCCGGACACCGGGGCCCCCGGGACCCCCTCGCCCGGCACGGCCCCCGACGCACCGGTGGCCGCGGCCCCCGGCGGCGGCCCGGCCCGGGAGGCCGACGGGGACGCCCCCCGCCGGGGCTCCGCGCGGACCACGCTGCTCCTGACCGGGGCCCTCGTCGCCGCCCTCCTCGTCCTCGCGCTCGTCTCCGCGGGCAGCGGCGCCTACGCCATCCCCCTGGGCGACGTGCTCGCCTCCGTCCAGCACCGGGCCGGGCTCGGCGGGGCCCCGCTCGACCGGGTCGGGGAGAGCGTGCTGTGGAACGTCCGGCTGCCGCGCGTCGTGCTCGCGCTGCTCGTCGGCGCCTCCCTCGGCTGCGCGGGCGCGCTCATGCAGGGCGTCTTCGGCAACCCGCTCGCCGAGCCCGGCGTCATCGGGATCTCGGCGGGCGCGGCCGTCGGCGCCGTCGCCGCCATCGCGCTCGGGCTCACCTTCTTCGGCAACTGGACCGTTCCCCTCTGCGCGTTCGTCGCGGGCCTGGTCACCGTCAGCGCCGTCTACCTGCTCTCCCGCGACGGCGGCCGGACCGAGGTCGTCACCCTCATCCTCACCGGCATCGCCGTCAACGCCTTCGCCGGAGCCCTCATCGGCCTGTTCATCTTTTTCGCGGACAGCGGCCAGGTCAACCAGATCACCTTCTGGCAGCTCGGCTCCCTCGCCCAGGCCACCTGGCCCAAGGTGCTCGCCGTCCTGCCCTGCGCCGCCGCCGGACTGCTCGCCGCCCCCTTCTACGCCCGCCGGCTCGACCTCCTCGCGCTCGGCGAACGGCCCGCCCGCCACCTCGGCGTCGACGTGGAACGGCTGCGCCTCGCCCTCGTCCTGGTCGTCGCCCTGCTCACGGCCGCCGCCGTCGCCGTCGCCGGGGTCATCACCTTCATCGGGCTGCTCGTGCCGCACCTGCTGCGCATGGCCAACGGCCCCGGCCACCGTTTCCTGGTGCCCGGCAGCGCGCTCGGCGGGGCCGTGGTCCTCGTCGCCGGGGACCTGGCCGCCCGTACCCTCGCCCAGCCCGCCGAGCTGCCGCTCGGTGTCCTGACCGCCCTGATCGGCAGCCCGTTCTTCTTCTGGCTGCTGCGCCGCACCCGCCGCAAGCAAGGAGGCTGGGCATGACCGGCACGCTGAGCACGCTCCTGCGCCGGGGCCGGCGCGAGGTCCCGGCCCGGCCCGCCCCCGGCGCGCCCTTCGCCGGGGCCGAGGGGCTCCACGTACGGCTCGGACGGCGCGAGGTGCTGGCCGGGATCACCCTGACCGCGCGGGCCGGTGAGGTCCTGGCCCTGGTCGGGCCGAACGGCGCCGGGAAGTCCACCCTGCTCGCCGCGCTCGCCGCGGACCTGCCGGCCGACTCGGGGGCCGTACGGATCGACGGGCGCCCGGTCGGCGCGTGGAGCGCCCCCGAACTCGCCCTGCGCCGCTCCGTCCTGCCCCAGGCCGCCGCGCTCTCCTTCCCCTTCCCGGTGCGGGACGTGGTCCGGATGGGCCGCGCCCCCTGGGCCGGGACCCCGCTCGCCGACACGGACGAGGAGGCGGTGGCCGCCGCCATGGCCGCCACCGAGGTGGCCGGTTTCGCCGCCCGCCCCTTCAGCGCGCTCTCCGGCGGGGAGAAGGCCCGGGTCGCGCTGGCCCGCGTGCTGGCCCAGCGGGCCCCGCTGATGCTCCTCGACGAGCCGACCGCCGCCCTGGACCTGCGCCACCAGGAACTGGTGCTGCGGCTCTGCCGGGAGCGGGCGGCGGCCGGGGACGCGGTCGTCGTCGTCCTGCACGACCTGGGCCTGGCCGCCGCCTACGCGGACCGGGCCGCCGTCCTGCACGGCGGGCGGATCGCGGCGCAGGGGCCCCCGGACGAGGTGTTCGAGGACGCGCTCCTCAGCCGGGTCTACCGGCAGCCGGTGGAGGTGCTCCCGCACCCGCGCACCGGGGCCCCGCTGGTGATCCCCGTACGGGGTGCGCGGGCGGGCGTGGAAACGGGCCGGGGAACAGGCCGGGGAACAGGCCGGGAAAGAGGTCCGGAAGCGGGCGCGGAGCGGGCGGCCGGAGCGGGCGCGAGGGTGATTTGACCGCTGCTTGACCGGGTCATGGGGCCGTCATGGACGGTCTGTGACGGGCCCGTGTCCGGGGACGAAAGGTGAGAGCCGCATCACGGGGAAAGCGGGTCGGGGCCCGGCTGGCCTCGGTTAGGTTAGGTCCGCCTAACCCGCCTTTCCGTTCCCGGGACGGCCCCCCGTCAGACGTCCAGGAGCCCCCTTATGCGCCCCGCCCGCCTCACCGCCATCACCGCGGTCGCCTCCCTGGCCGCACTCACCGCCGTCACCGGCTGCGCCGAGAAGAGCGGCGCGGACGGCTCCGGCGCGCTCCGCGTCGACGCGAGCGACAGCGCGTGCGAGGTCTCCCGCACCGAGTTCCCGGCGGGCAAGGTCACCGTCGAGGTCGAGAACAAGGGCTCCAAGGTCACCGAGGTCTACGTCCTCTTCCCCGACGACCGGATCGTGGCCGAACGCGAGAACATCGGCCCCGGCACCAAGGCCACCATCACCGCCGAGATCAAGGCGGGCGACTACGCGCTGGTCTGCAAGCCCGGCATGAAGGGTGACGGCATCCGCCAGGCCGTCAGGGCCACCGGCCAGGGCGGCGGCGAGAAGCGCAGCCCCGAGCAGGACGCCGCCGTCGCCGCGTACCGCACGTACGTGCAGGAGCAGGCCGACGGGACGCTGCCGAAGGCGCGGCTCTTCGCGGACGCCGTCAAGGCCGGTGACGTGGAGGCCGCGAAGAAGGCGTACGCCCCCTCCCGGATCGGCTGGGAGCGCACCGAGCCGGTCGCGGAGTCCTTCGGCGACATCGACCCGAAGGTCGACGTCCGCGAGGACGGCCTGGAGGCCGGCCAGGAGTGGACCGGCTGGCACCGCCTGGAGAAGGCGCTGTTCCAGGACGGCAGGATCGGCGACGAGGAGAAGAAGCTCGCCGACACCCTGATGAGCGACCTCACCCAGTGGCAGAAGCGGGTCGGCCAGGCCGAGATCACCCCCACCTCGATGGCGAACGGCGCCAAGGAGCTGCTCGACGAGGTGGCCACCGGCAAGGTGACGGGCGAGGAGGAGCGCTACAGCCACACCGACCTGGTCGACTTCAAGGCCAACCTGGAAGGCGCGCAGACCTCGTACGAGCTGCTCAGGCCGGTCGCCGCGAAGAACGACCCGGAGCTGGCCAAGGTGCTGGACACCCGGTTCGCGGCGCTGGGCGCCCTGCTGGACACGTACCGCGCCGACAAGGGCTCGTACGAGTTCACCTCCTACGAGAAGGTCGGCGAGGCAGACCGCAAGAAGCTCTCCGACGGGGTGAACGCGCTGGCCGAGCCGCTGTCCAAGCTGGCCGCGGCGGTCGTGAAGTAGACGCGGGACGGCGGCGGACAGCAGACAGCGGACAGCGGCGGACGACGGCGGAGCGGGCGGGAGACCGAGAGATGGCCGAGGCACAGCAGCCGGCACCGGACCACCCGGAACCGGACAACGGCGAGGACCCGGGAACGGGCAAGGACCCCGGCAAGGACAGGGGCACGGCGACGGGCGCGGCCACCGGTGAGGGCGCGGGCGGGCGGGCCACGCCCTCGCGGCGGGCCGTCCTCGGCTGGGGCGGGGCCGGGCTGGCGCTCGGCGCCGCCACCGCCGGGGGCGCCGTCGCGGCCCTCCACGGCGGCCCGGACCCGGCGCCGGCCGCCGCCGGGACGGCCGTGCCCTTCCACGGCGCGCACCAGGCCGGGATCGCCGACGCCGTCCAGGACCGGCTGCACTTCGCGGCCTTCGACGTGACGACCGGGGACCGCGCCGAGCTGGTGCGGCTCCTGGAGGAGTGGACCGCGGCGGCCCGGCTGATGACGGCCGGTCACCCCGTCGGCGGGGGCGGCTTCGGCGGCCCGCCGCAGGCCCCGCCGGACGACACGGGCGAGGCCCTGGGCCTGAAGGCGTCCCGGCTCACCCTGACCGTCGGCTTCGGCCCGTCCCTCTTCGACCGGGACCGGTTCGCCCTGGCGCGGCGGCGCCCGCAGGCCCTGGCGGACCTGGAACCCTTCCCCGGGGACAACCTGGACCCGGCCCGCTCCGGCGGCGACCTCTGCGTCCAGGCGTGCGCCGACGACCCGCAGGTGGCCGTGCACGCCGTCCGCCAGCTGGCCAGGATCGGCTTCGGCCGGGTCGCGGTGCGCTGGTCGCAGCTCGGCTTCGGCAAGACCTCCTCGACCACGCCCGACGCGCAGACCCCGCGCAACATGATGGGGTTCAAGGACGGCACCCGCAACGTCTCCGGCACCGACCGGGCCGCGCTGGCCGAGCACGTGTGGGCCGCCCCGGGCGACGGCAGCGACTGGATGGCCGGGGGCTCCTACCTGGTCGCCCGCCGCATCCGGATGCACATCGAGACCTGGGACCGGGCCTCCCTCCAGGAACAGGAGGACGTCTTCGGCCGCGACAAGGGCGAGGGCGCCCCCGTGGGGAGGTCCGAGGAGCACGACGAGCCGTTCCTCAAGGCGATGAAACCGGACGCGCACGTCCGCCTCGCCCACCCCGACAGCAACGGCGGCGCGACGATCCTGCGCCGCGGCTACTCCTTCACCGACGGCACGGACGGGCTGGGCCGCCTCGACGCGGGCCTGTTCTTCCTCTGCTACCAGCGCGACATCCGCACCGGGTTCGTCCCGGTGCAGCGCGCCCTGGCGCGCGGCGACGCGCTCAACGCATACATCCAGCACGTGGGTTCGGCCGTCTTCGCCGTCCCGCCGGGCGTCCGTGACACGGACGACTGGTGGGGCCGGACGCTGTTCGCGTAACCCCTCCGGAGAGGAACCGCCGTGTTCGGCAATTATCTGATCGGCCTGCGCGAGGGACTGGAGGCCAGTCTGGTCGTCTGCGTCCTCGTCGCCTACCTCGTGAAGACCGGGCGGCGGGACGCGCTGGCGCCCGTCTGGACGGGCATCGCGGCCGCCTGCGCGCTCTCGCTGGCCTTCGGCGCGCTGCTCACCTTCGGCACCCGGGAACTGACCTTCGAGGCGCAGGAGCTGCTGGGCGGCACCCTGTCGGTCCTCTCGGTCGCCCTGGTGACCTGGATGGTCTTCTGGATGCGGCGCACCGCGCGGCACCTGAGGGGCGAACTGCACGGAAGGCTCGACGCGGCGCTCGCGATGGGCACCGGCGCGCTGGTGGCCACCGCGTTCCTGGCCGTGGGCCGGGAGGGGCTGGAGACCGCGCTCTTCGTGTGGGCGTCGGTCCGGGCGAGCGGCGAGGGCTCCTCGGCGCCGCTCGCCGGGGTGCTGCTGGGCATCGCCACGGCGGTCGTCCTGGGCTGGCTGTTCTACCGGGGGGCGCTGCGGATCAACCTGGCGAAGTTCTTCACCTGGACCGGGGGCATGCTGGTGGTCGTGGCCGCGGGCGTCCTCGCGTACGGGGTGCACGACCTCCAGGAGGCCCGTTTCCTGGGCGGGCTGGGCGACAGGGCGTTCGACGTCAGCGCCGCCGTCCCGCCGGACAGCTGGTACGGGACCCTGCTCAAGGGCGTCCTCAACTTCCAGCCCGACCCCACCGTCCTCCAGCTCACGGTGTGGGCGCTGTACCTGGTCCCGGTGCTGGCGCTGTTCCTGGCCCCGGCCGTGGGGCCCCGGCGGCGGAACACCGGCCCGGCGGCGGACCGGGGGTGACCCCGTGCCGGAACCGGACACCCGTCGGGGCGTCCGGCCCGGCCGGGCGCGTCAGGCCGGGCGCGTCAGGGAATCCGTACGCCCGCGCCGCCCACCCGCACCCGCGGGTCGCCGGCCCGCAGCTCGACCGTCAGGAGCCCCGGGCGGCCCATGTCCTGGCCCTGGTGCAGGGTGAGGACCGCGCTCGGCGGGACCAGGCCCAGCTCCCGGGCGTACGCGCCGAAGGCCGCCGCGGCGGCGCCGGTGGCGGGGTCCTCGACGACGCCGCCGACCGGGAAGGGGTCGCGTACGTGGAACTCTGCCGGGCCCGTGCGGTGGACCAGCTGCACGGTGGCCAGGTCCAGGCGGCGGGAGAGCCCGGCGAGCCGGTCGAAGTCGTAGTCGAGACGGGCGAGACGGTCCCGGGTGGCGGCGCCGAGCACCAGGTGCCGGGCCCCGGCGTAGGCGATCCGCGGCTCGATCGCCGGGTCCAGGTCGGCCTCGGGCCAGTCCAGCGCGGCCAGCGCCTCGGCGAGGTCGGCCGCCGCGACCTCCTCGGTGTACGGCTCGACGCTGGTCAGCACGGCCCGCAGCCCGCCGTCCCCGGCGGTGACCGTCACCGGGACGGTCCCCGCGCGCGTCGCGAAGAGCAGCTCGCCCGGCCCTGTCCGCTCGGCCAGCGCCACGGCGGTCGCCACGGTGGCGTGCCCGCAGAAGGGGACCTCGGCCACCGGGCTGAAGTACCGCACCGTGAAGGCCCGCCCGTCCGCGCCTCCCAGCCCTTCGGGCGGCGCGGTCAGGAACGCGGTCTCGCTGTACCCGAGCGAGGCGGCGACGGCGAGCATCCCCGCCTCGTCCAGCCCCGCCGCGTCGAGCACGACCCCGGCGGGGTTGCCGCCCTCGGGGTCGGCGGAGAAGGCGGCGTAGCGCAGTACTTCGGTGGCGGTCATACCGCCATGATCTGCGACGCGCCACGCCCGGGCACATATCCCCGGCGGCCGTCGCCCGCCGGTGGCGGGCTGTCCACAGGTGCCCCGGGCAACTGAGAGCATGGACCGGCCAGGGGTGTGAAAACAAGACAACAAGACAAGCAGACTGGAGTCCCGCATGCCGGAGAGAGGCCCCGCGACAGCCGCCCCGAACGAGCAGCCGCCCCGAACGCCCTCCGTCCCGAGGCCCGCCGCGCACCCCGAGAACGCGCCGCCCGGGACCCCCTCCGCACCGGTCGCACAGGCCCCGGCGATCTCACCGGCCACACCGGTCGCGCCGGTCGCGCCCCTGGTGGCCGCCCGCCGCACCGGACTGCTCGTCACCTTCATCCTCGGCGGGCTCACCGCCCTGCCCCCGCTCTCCATGGACATGTACCTCCCGGCCCTGCCGGAGGTCACCACCGCCCTGAACAGCCCGGCCGCCACCGTCCAGCTCACCCTGACCGCCTGCCTGGCGGGCATGGCCCTGGGCCAGCTCGTGATCGGCCCGATGAGCGACAAGTGGGGGCGGCGCAGGCCGCTGCTGGCCGGCATGGTCGTCTACGTCCTGGCCACCGCGCTCTGCGCCCTGGCCCCGACCACCGGACTGCTGATCGGTTTCCGGCTGCTCCAGGGCCTGGCCGGGGCGGCGGCGATCGTCATCGCGCGGGCCGTCGTCCGCGACCTCTACGACGGCTTCGAGATGGCCCGGTTCTTCTCCACCCTGATGCTCATATCGGGCGCGGCCCCCATCATCGCCCCGCTCATCGGCGGCCAGGTGCTCCGCTTCGCCGACTGGCGCGGGGTCTTCGTCGTCCTCACCGGTGTCGGCGCCGTCCTCACCCTCGTCGTCTGGCGCCGCCTGGACGAGACCCTGCCGCCCGGACGCCGCCAGACCGGCGGCGTCGGCGCCGCGCTGCGGACCATGCGCGGGCTCCTCGGCGACCGCGTCTTCGCGGGCTACACCCTGGCCGGCGGCTTCGCCTTCGCGGTGCTCTTCTCGTACATCGCGGCCTCGCCCTTCGTCGTGCAGGAGATCCACGGGGCGTCGCCGCAGACGTTCAGCCTGCTCTTCGGCCTCAACTCGATCGGCCTGATCATCGTCGGCCAGATCAACGGCAAGCTGCTGGTCGGCCGGGTCAGCCTGGACAAGGCCCTGACCGTCGGGCTCGGGATCATCACCCTCGCCTCGGTGGCCCTGCTGCTGATGTCCGCCGGGGTCTTCGGGAGGGTCGGGCTGGTCCCGGTCTCCGCCGGGCTGTTCGTCCTGATGTCGGCGATGGGCCTGGTCCTGCCGAACACCAACGCGCAGGCGCTGATGCGGACCCCGCACGCGGCCGGATCGGCCTCCGCGCTGCTCGGCACCTCCTCCTTCCTGATCGGGGCGATAGCCTCGCCGCTGGTCGGGATCGCGGGCGAGCGCACGGCGGTGCCGATGGCGCTGGTGCAGCTGGTGTGTTCCCTGCTGTCGGTGGGCTGCTTCCTCACCCTGTGCCGGCCGTGGCGCACCCGCGAGCCCTCCGCGCCCCTCTCCGCGTAGCCGCAGGGCCGGGGCGCCCCGGGAGCCTGAGGGGTCCCGGGCCGTCGGGGCGGGACCGGGGGCGCCGTAAACTTCCCAGGTGAACGACTCCCCCTCTGCCTTCCCCTCCGCCTTCCCCTCCGTGCCCACCAGTGCCGGGACCCTGCGCACCGCGCTGGGCGGGCTGCTCGACGGGCTCCCGCCCAAGCAGGCCACGGCCGCCGTCGAGCGGCTGATCGCCAGCTACCGGGGGCAGACCCCGACCGACGTCCCCGTGCTGCGCGACCGCTCCGACGTGGCGGCGTACGCGGCGTACCGGATGCCGGCCACCTTCGAGGCCGTACGGTCCGCCCTGGACGGCCTCGCGGAGGCGGCCCCGGGGTGGGCGCCGGCCTCGCACGTGGACGTGGGCGGCGGCACGGGCGCCGCGACCTGGGCGGTGGACGCCACCTGGGCCGGGCCCCGCGGGACCACGGTGCTGGACTGGGCGGAGCCCGCGCTCGCCCTCGGCCAGGAGCTGGCGGCGGCCTCCGGGTCCCCGGCGCTGCGCGCGGCCGAGTGGCGCAAGGCCGTCATCGGCACCGGGATCAGCCTCCCCGACGCCGATCTGGTGACGGTCTCGTACGTCCTGGGCGAGCTGACGCCCGAGGCGCGCCGGGCGGTCGTCGCCGAGGCGGCGCGGGCGGGCGGGGCCGTGGTGCTGGTCGAGCCGGGCACGCCGGAGGGCTACCTGCGCATCCGTGAGGCCCGCGACCAGCTGATCGAGGCCGGGCTGAAGGTCGCCGCCCCCTGCCCGCACGACGGGAGCTGCCCGATCGAGCCGGGCCAGGACTGGTGCCACTTCTCGGCCCGGGTGAGCCGCTCCTCCCTGCACCGGAAGGTCAAGGGCGGGTCGCTGGCCTACGAGGACGAGAAGTTCAGCTACGTGGCCGCGACGCGTTTCCCGGTGGAGCCCGCCGCCTCGCGGATCACGCGGAGGCCGCAGATCCGCAAGGGGCTCGTCCTGCTGGAGCTGTGCGGCCCGCAGGACACGGGCCTGACCCGGGCCACCGTGACCAAGCGGCACGGCGGCCTCTACAGGGCGGCGCGGGACGCCGACTGGGGCCAGGAGTGGCCGCCGCCCACCCCTGAGGGCCACGGCGACCGCCCCACGGCCCCCACGGAGCACTGACACCCGGCCGCGAACCGGCGCCCGCGCTCTTGCTCTCCATCAGCTGGGCCGGCGCCCCTCCCCGCCGACCCAGCTCAAGCAGGCGGCACGACGGGCTGGTGGGGGCGATGACGGGGATGAAGCGGGTCACCGATTTTCTGGGCACCCACACCACGTCGATAGTCTCGACGACGCCCCCCGCCACGCCGGCAATGCACAGCGGCGATGTCGCCTTGGCCGCTCACGTCGGCGACGAGGATGTCACCGCGGTCGCCGCTGAGTGCGGAGAGCGGAGAGCGGAGAGCGGGGCCATCACGACGTGTGTGGAAGCGTGGGCAATGAGGGCCTGGGCGCGGGCGGTGAGCCCGAACCGGTTCCAGTGGAAGATCACGTGGTGCCCGAGTACCTGCCGCAGGCCGCGTTCGAGGGTTCCGGCTGCTGCCGCCTCGCCGAGGGCGCGTCCTGCGGTCTCAAAGGCGGCCATCCACGGGGCGACGGCTTCCAACGTGCCGCCGGGGGCCAAGAGAGGGGAGGGATCGGTGTTCATCAGCGTGCGGAGATCGTTGCCGAGTTCGGTGAGCCGGGCGGTCGTCACGTCTGCCGGAAGCGGCCGTAGACGAGAGACCTTGTCCCAGACGTCACCCTGCTCGAACCATTCCAGTCCCGCGGCCCGGAACAGTGCGCAGAGCAGGAGAACGGATTGTTCGCGGCGGCCCATGGGCGGCTCGGCGTTCTGGATGTGGTCGAGTACGTGGGCACTGTCGGCGTGGAACAGGGCGTGGGCGATGTCCATGGCGGCCTGGCCGCCGAAGGCGGGAACTTCGGGCTCGTAGACGGTCGGCCACCAGTTGGTGATGGTCTGCTGTTCCACGAGGACGTCAAGGGTGCCGGCGAGGACGTGGCGCAGCCGCTCGGGGCCGTGCGGTCCGGGCAGGGCGCGCAGCCGCCACTGGGGGGCCTTGCGCACGAACCACCAGGCACCTACGAGGCCGGTCTGCTCGGCGGCGGCGAGCCTTCCGGCGAGGAGGGCGGCGGCGTCCTCGCAGCGGCTCCAGTCGGGGAACTCGACGCGGACCTGGTACCAGTCGAGCCGGGCGGCCTGTTCGGTCAGGGCGTCGCGTCCGGCGGCCCGGTAGAGGGCGACGGCGTCGCCCAGTTCGGCGGGTGCGATGCCCGTACGGGCGGCGATGGCAAGGATCGGCTGTCCGGCCAGGACGGCAAGGACCGCGTCCTCAGTTTGCTGGGAGACGTACGGAGTGTTCATCGGGGGCTCGGGTCCTCTCCGCGGAAGGTGGGAAGCACGGCGGCCGACGGGTGCGGGCCGGAGCACCTGCGTCGGCTGGAGGTCGGATCAGTCGATGAGAAGGCACGCGTCCCAGCGGGAGGCGGGGGCACGATCGTGCAGGGCGGTGGCCTGGGCGAGGGCCTGCCCGGCGGCGCCTTCGAGGAAGGCGGTGTCCTCGAAGGCGCGCTGGCCGGCGAACGTGTCGGCGAGGCGGCGGGCGGCAGCACCAAGGATGGGCGTCCGGGCGTCCCGGGCGGCACGCCACGTGGTCTGGAACAGGCCGGCCGTGCCGTGGCACAGGCCGGCGTCGGCGAGGTGGGCGAGCTGGCGTTCGTCGGAGAGGCAGGCGGCCAGTGCGTTCTCGGCGGCCTCCTGGCGGCCGATGTCGGCGGTGGCGATGGCAGCGAGCTGGAGGGCACGGGTGATGCCAGGGGTGCCGTAGCACCAGGACGGTCGCCCGGTGCCCGTCACCTGCGGCCGTCCGGCGACGACTTCCTGGCGGGTGATCGTCTCCGGCCACCACAGGCCGTGATCGTCATGCTGCTGCCATCGGTCGAACCAGGCAGTGACGGTGGCGACTGCCTCGCGCTGCCCGTCCACGACTGCGCCCCGGCGCAGGGCTTGGGCGAGGAGCGCGAAGGGGCCGGTGATGCCGTGGGCCATGCCGAAGTTCGCGTGCCCGCCGGGAGCATGAAGGCGGCGGGGGTCGTGGGCGCACCACCAGCCCGGCAGCGTCTCACCGTCCACGGCCAGCGGCCTGGTCAGGGCGACCAGGTAGGAGAGGACGGCGGCGAGGGCGTCATCCCCAGGGGTGTGGTGCAGCAGGTGCACACCGATGCCGGTCAGCCCGTGCAGGAGGTCGTACTCGGCGAACGCCGCCGGTTCGCCGCCCCTGATCCGGGCGTGGGCGGCTGCCACGCGCCGGTGTGCGAGGGCGGTGGTGGCCACGTCGAGCTGGTCACGGGCTGTGCGGTAACGGTCCTGTCCGTCCGCGCCGGCCGCGTGCAGGACGAACGCCAAGGCCGGAGCCCCGTAGGTGAGGCAGGCGGAGTCGGCGGCGGTCACCTCGGCCCGGGTCGCGGCAGACAGCCACGCCTTCACCGGCTCCCAGCCACCGGTGCCGGTGAGGGCCTGTTCGATGTGCCACAGGGCCACCCCGGCCGGGCCCTTGGCCAGTGACTGCGCGAGCGCCGGGTCCTGCCCTTCGTCGGGGGCGTGCAGGTGGCGGTATCGGGCCTGGAGAACGGTTGCCGCGTTCACGGGCGGGCCTTCCGACGGTGGGTGTGCCCGAGGGCGACGGCACGGGCGAGACGGTGGGTGGTCCGCTCGGCGCCAGGGCCGCTGCCGAGGGCACGCACGTGATGGAGCTGGAGCAGCGCGCGCAGCACGGTCATCGGGTCGCGTTCGGCGGCCAGGGCCTGCCGGTAGGCGGTGAGCGCTTCGGCGCGGTCCGCCCACGCGGCCGTGACAGGTTGCCCGTCCGGCTGACGGCGCCAGTCGGCGTCAGCCGTTGCGAGGGCCAGGGTGTGCCGTGGCCGCCCGGCGTCCACGGGGCCGCGCTCGCGCGGCAGGTTCGCGGCCAGCCAGGACCATCCGTCACCGGGGGTGGGCGCGAAGGCGGTGGCGAGGTCGGCGAGGGAGGCGGCGGTGACTGCTTCAGCCGGGACGCTGGCACGCACGGCATACGTGATCTGGGCGAGCGCGGCGGCGGTGTCCGCCACGAAGACCTGCTCGGCGGCTTCACGGGCCGGGCCGTGGCCGAAGCGGGCACTGTGCGGCCGGTGAGTGGTCAGGTCCAGGCGGGAGGCGAGCTGGTGGCGGCGCAGCTCGTCAGCCCAGTCGCCGAGTCGCTCGGCGGCCTGCCCATATACGGCCCGGTCGGCGAGCCGCAGGAGGAGCATCAGGTGGGGGTCGTGGTCGTGGTGGCGGGTGAACCACCACAGCGGGGTCGGGTCCCACCCGGCCAGGAGCCGGGGCAGGTGCTCGGTGAGGATCTCGTCCTGTCGGCCAGGGTGCCCGTACAGGCGGGCGCACACCGTGCTGGAGGAGCCGGGTAACTCCGGCACCGGCACCGGAACGACGAGCGCGGCCGGCCGGACGACGGTGGGGGCAGTGGTGTGCAGGACGGTGAGGAACTCGTGGGCGCGGCCCATGAACCCGCCCGCGGAAGGCGACGTGGAGCCCCTGGCCGGGGAAGGCGCTTCACGTATTTCGACCTCCCGGGCCTTGGCGAGGCGGGCCCGAAGGAGCTCCCGGTGCAGCGGCACGTCCAGGTCCAGCGGCAGTCGCGTCTCCGTCTCCACGAGCACGACACGGGCCGGGAGTTTCTGCCGGGTACGCCAGCGGTCGAACGCCTCCTCCCACGCGGGCCGCTCGGCGGAGGGGCCGGGCAGCTGGGCGGCGGCCAGGAGCCAGCGGGCCGGGGCGAGGACGGCCCGGCCGTGCCGCAGGCGGGGCAGGTAGGGCAGACGGGCGGCGGCGCCCCAGTCGGGAAGCCGCCAGAGAGTGCGGTGGGCTCCGGCGACTTCGGCGAGAAACCGTGCCAGCGGCGGCGTCAGCACGCGAGGCTCCAGCGCATGCAGAACGCGGGGCTCGACCAGCTGGCCGGTGGAGGCCCGGATCAGGTGGAAGCGGTCGGGGTCGCAGGTGACGGCGAGGTCGTCCAGCGCAATGCTGCCGTGCCCCGGGGTGGGCCAGCCGAGCGCGATGGTGTGCTCCAGCAGGCGGGGAACACGCGTGACGTTGGCGCTGCGGCGTCTGCGGGCCGGGAAGACCAGCTGCGCGGGCAGCGGGCCGGGCGGCCCGGCGAGGGCGGCGGCCAGCCGATCGGCGTCGGGGCCGGGCAGGAGGTCGGCGAACCGTCCGGCCATGGAGGAGGCAGGTCGGGCCGCTGAGGTCAGCCACACTTCGAACCTGCCCCGCCGTACCTCTTCCGCGTTATCGGCGTGGAGCTCGAACGCCATCTCCACGCACGGCGGCGGAACCATCCCGGACACCTCCACCACGCCCAGTTCCGCGAGGAGCGCCTCGGTGAGGACCACCTCCCGGGCCCCGTCGAGGGCGGCCTGCTGGGCGAGAGCGAGGAACGCTTCGTCACGGGTGGACAGCATCCGGGCCGGGACCGGGCGGGCGGCGCCGAGGTAGCCGGACGGCCGGCCGAGTCCGGCATCGCCCACCAGCTCGGCGACCGGCACGACCGCACCGTCCCCGTACATCTGCCGGAAGCGCCCGTGGTAGTCCCTCCACGTCGGCGTACCCGCCGGATACGGCGAGAGCCGTACGAGCACGGACGCGGCCCTCTCGACCTGCGACAGGACCGCCTCGGGGACGGTGATGTCAGCGTCGAGGGCGGTGTCCGCCCACGACGGCGCGGGACTCCCGGTCATCTGCCCCGCAAGAGCGGTCACGGCGTGCAGGGCGCCAACGGGGTCGATGGCGGTGGCCACCTCGTCCAGAGCAGACAGCAGCACGCCGTGCTCCAGGAGCTGGGCCAGGAGCCCGTGGACGGTGGCGCTGTCGGCGTGGGGGAAGTCGAGGGAGATGGCCTTGGCCACGTCTGCGAACACGACAGGGGTGGAGGCGGCGGCGAGCGCGGAGCACACGGGGCCGGTGGCCGCCACCGACACCTCCAGCGGGGCCAGCCCCTTGTCCGGCGTACGGCCGGGGGCGACGATCCGCCCGCCCCGGGTGACGGCGGCCGGGTTTGCAGCGATGGGCAGGCTCTTGAGGACCTCGGGGTCGGCAGTGAGCTGGTCGGCGACCGCCCCTAGCCAGACGGCGTCCGGGCGCAGTACGGCACGATGCCCGCTACCCCACCGGGCCTGTGGCTGCGGGCCGATACGCGCGGGAGCCACTCCGGCGAAGTGCCCGAAGGGGGTTGCACGGCCTTGCCAGCGCAACAGGTAAGCGGCGGTGGAGTGCACCAGCCTCTGCACCTCCTTCGCCCCTGGCGAGTCGGCGGCCAGCACGGCGGCGGTCTGCGCGGCCAGGACGGGGCTCGCGGCTTCGAGCGCCTGGCGAGCCTGCGGATGCTCCCGGACAGCCACCAGCCAGGTCCGGCCGCGCTCGGCGGCCCCGGGTCCGGACAGGTCTACGTCCGCTTCCGGTACTCCCGTCCCGGGATGAGTGGTGGCCCGCACCAACAGGGCCTCCGTGTGCCGGTACAGCCGCGCTCCGCCCGCCATGACCTGGGCCCCCTCGCTGTTGGTGTGGTACCGCCGGGCACACGGCCGTGTGCCCGGCGGCGGGTACTTCGGAGGTGACGCGGAGCAGCGCGGCCGGCGCTGGTGCTCCACCTCACCTCGCGGTGACACCGGATCAGGCGGCTTCGCCACTGACGGAGACGCAGGCGGTGGCGCCGTTGGCGCAGGTACTGCCGCAGTTGTCGCTGGTGTCCAGCAGGAGACTCGCTACGGGTGCCCCGGCCTCGACCACCCGCACGTCGAGGTTGAACTCGCCGGCGCCGGTCGTGGCCTGCGGGATCTGCTGAGTCATGATCACTTCTCCATTTCGGTGGTGGTGCTCTTGCCGGCCTGGCCCTGCTCGGGCCAGGAGATGACGATGCGGCGGTGCCGCTTGGTGATGACCCGCCCTGCCGGCAGGTCGGCCTCGGGGGTGCCGGCCGGATAGGCGTAGATGACCGGCTCTGCCCGCCGGTAGTCGCGGTCCCAGGTCTGGACTTCCTTCACGAGGGCTTCGGCCACCGCGTCCGCGTTCGGCCCGTAGCCGTGCACGCCGAACTCGGCGCCGCCCCCGGTCCGGCGGATGGCCAGGTAGGCGAGGGAGTCGCCGTCCAGGAGGGTGATGTTGGCCCGCTTGTTCTGCGGAGCGACGAGGCCGGTGTCCAGCTCGGCGTCCACCGACATCAGGCAGAAGCCGTCCAGGGCGGTGGCCAGCCACATCTGCATGCCCTTGATCGGCTCCGCCGGCGCGACGGTGACCCCCGTCCACTTCTCCACCCGGTCGGTGTCGAACACGCCGTTCAGGGCGTCGGGGTCGGCGGGCCGGCCGTCATCGAAGCGGAGGCCGATCTCCTTGCCCCGGATGAGCAGGAGTCGCTCGTTGTGCTCGCCCTCGCCCTGCATGGTGACGAACCCGCAGACCTCCGCCGATCGGGACACGAGGCGGTCGCCGTCACGGTCGAAGGCGATCGAACGGGTCAGACCGCGCGTGCGCAGCGGCACCACCAGCCGGCCGTCCTCGGCCAGCTGATCGGTCCACGCAGGGGGAATGTCCCAGGCCCCGACGGTCACGATCAGCCGATCCACCGTTCCGTGGTCGGGCAGGCCATGCTCGCCGTCGGCCAGGAGCACCTCCACCTGGCTGTAGCCGGTCGCGTCGAGCAGCCGCCGGGCGCGATCGGTGACGTCGGAGTCGATGTCGATGGTGACGACCGAGCCGTCCGGACCCACCAACTCGGCCATCAGGGCTGCGTTGTAGCCGCCCGAGCCGACCTCACCGAGCCGCATCCCCAGCTGGACCTCGGCCTGCTCCAGCATCATCGCCTGAATGGAGGGGGCGGAGATGGAGCTGATGATGACGCCGTGCTCGTTCCTCTTCGTGGCCACGATGTCCTGCGGGTCATAGGCCTTCTCCGGCGTCGCCTCGGGGGCGAACGCATGTCGGGGAACGGTTCGGAATGCGACCTCGACGCGTTCGCTGCGGATGTCGCCCGCCTTGACGAGCTGGTCCGCCATCGCGGTACGCAGCTCTTCGGCGGACGCGGTGGATCGAGTCATTCGGTTACCTGTCTCTTGTCGTGGTGGAGTGGTTGGACGCACCAGGCGGACCTTCCCTCAGCGGGGTGTCAGCCGGGGCGCCGAACGTAGAACTTCCGCATGGTGTGGCCGGTGTGCGGTGGCGCCAGTCAGCCACCGACCCCACGACTGCGCTGTTCGCTGCGGGGCGAGACAGCCACGGGAGCACGGCCGGAACTGAACGCTCTCGCACAGGGTCACGGGGGTGCACGTCCTTCCATCCGCAGGCGTGGAGGTAGCGGACGACGGCGGCCCCGCACACCGGGCCCGGCCCCCCTCACGCCCCCCGCCGGACGAGCGGGCCGGGAGCGGCTTCGGTACGGCCACGGGTAATCCGCGCCTGCCGACCTCGTACATCGGTTCGTCCTTCAGAACAGGGATGGTGGTGCCGGGGGTTGGGGCCGTACGGCGAAGGGGTTCTACGGGCCGGCGCGGGGGACGGGGATCACGCACCAGACGGTCCCGGTGCCGAGTGAGTGCCCCCACCGCCCGCCCAGCTCGGCGGTGACGCAGTCCACGAGGTACAGACCCCGCCCGCTCTCCGCCTCCGGCCCGGCGGCCTGTACCCGCGGGAGGCCACGGCCGTCGTCCTGCACCAGGAGATGCAGCTCACCCCGCGCGAACACCTGCGTGACCGTCACCGACCCACCGGGGGCGGCCGTATGTTCGACGGCGTTCGTCACCAGCTCGCTGACGACCAGCAGGACAGGGTCCAGCAGCACCGCCAGCCCGAGGTACCGGAGCCGCGCGGCCACGATCCGCCGGACATGACCCACCCGCTGGGCATCCACGACGGCCATCGACCCGTCAGCCGCCCGGCCCTCGACCAGAAATGAGGTTGCCGTCAGATCTGCTGCGTTCCGGCGGAAGGTACAACCTCCTGTCTCCGTCGTCACCGACGGAGACAGGAGCGGGGTGATCATCTGTGTCATGGTCCACACCTGTCCGAGTAGGTGGTGTACGGAGCTGCGGCAAGGCGAGGGTGGTGTCCGGCTCGTCTGCATGATCGGCCTCGGCGTACCGGGGCGGTCAGGAGCAGTTCCCAGCCACGCACGGCGCAGCGACGACAGCACACCAGCAGTGATCATTACCTGACGCACAGTTACGTTCGCCGTCCATGGAAGGATGCACCTGCCGCGTCGATGGCTGCAACCATTGCGGCCCAATTGCCAATGGGTGTAGCGATGTTCTGTCGACTTCACACCCCAGATCCGGGCAGACTTACCCGGAGCGAGGCCGTCACACCCGAGGAGAGGGAAGCCCAACCCGCGTTACCCCCCGCCCGCCCGCAGAAAGGTCAAACCTCCCGTGCCCACACCTCCGCTCGTGCAGACCGTACGCAGACGACGCCTCGGCAGCGCGCTTCGCGAGTTTCGAACCCAAGCCGGCATGAGAACCGACACGGCAGCCGCCGCGACGGGCTGGGACGGCAGCAAGATCAATCGGCTCGAAAACGCCAAGGCCCATCTGCCGATCAAGGATGTCGCCCCGCTGCTCAAGGCATACGGGGTCACGGACGAGGCAGTGGTCACCGCGATGGAGGAACTGGCGCGCGACGCCAACAAAGTCGGCTGGTGGGCCAGCTATGGCGACCTCCCCGAGACGGCGTACCGCGACTTCATCGGCTTGGAGGAGGACGCCGAGTCCACCCGGGTCTACACACCGGGCCTTCTCCCCGGTCTGCTCCAGGTGCCGCAGTACGCCCGAGAGATCATCACCGCTACAGCGATCACCCGGACCGCTGGCGAGGTCAACGCCCTGGTCGAGATGAGGAAGAAACGACAGGCAATCCTCACCGATACGACCAGGCACGGAGGCCCACTTGAACTATGGGCCGTGATCCACGAGTCGACCTTGCACTACAAGTCGGCAACTCACCCCGCACTCATGCGGGAACAGCTACGTCACCTGATCGACATGACGTCCCTGCCGAACGTGCACATCCAGGTGATGCCGATACTCGCCAACCCACACCCCGGGATGGTGGGACCTTTCCACATCGTCCGCTTCCCGTACCCCTGGCCCACGGTGATCAACCTCGAAAACCTGCGCGGTGGGAACTTCACCGAGAAGACGGCCGACGTGAAGGTCTACGAAGCGGCCTTCGGGCTCATTCAGGGCGCCGCCCTTCCTGTGGATGACTCACGGGAGAGAATCAGATCCATCATGGAGGAGACCTCGTCATGACCAGCAAGAAGACGATCCACGCTTCCGAGCTGACTGAAGCGGCATGGTTCAAGTCGTCCTTCAGCGACGGCGGCGAGCAGTGCGTCGAAGTGGCCGACCTCCGTCGGACGGTTCACGCCACCATCGCCGTCCGGGACTCGAAGGTCGTGGACGGTCCGGCGCTCCTGCTGGAGCCGGCCGCGTTTGCGGCACTCATCACCAGCGTGAGGTGCACCAGCACCTGATCACCGGCTGCCGAACAGGCTGAACACCCGGCACTTCTTGTGTGGCCCGGCCATCCTGGGGTGTTCCTCCTCGCGGACATCGAGGAGGAACACCCCAGCCGCACCAGGGTTCAGCCTGCCGTACGGCACTGAGGTCCCCCCGGTGTGCGCGCGGCGCTGATCAGGCGGAACAGCGCCACGCGGCATGGTTGAACACCCCGGCGGGGATTCAGTCCCGCCCCGCCGCCCGCGACGCTAGGGCCGTAGCTCCTGGGTGCAGCACTTCACGCTGCCGCCGCCCTTGAGCAGTTCCCCGAGGTCCATCGGGACCGGGTCGAAGCCCCGGTCCCGCAGGGGTGCGGACAGTCCGGCCGCCGCCTGGGGGAACAGCACGTGCCGGCCGTCGGAGACCGCGTTCAGGCCGAGGGCCCCGGCGTCCGCGTCGCTCGCGGTCAGCGCGTCCGGGAAGAGCCGCCGGAGCACGGCGCGGCTGCCCGGGGAGAACGCGGGCGGGTAGTACATGATCTCGTCGCCGTCCAGGACGCAGAGCGCGGTGTCCAGGTGGTAGTAGCGGGGGTCGACCAGGTCCAGGCCGACGACGGGGCGGCCGAAGAACTCCTGGGCCTCGTCGTGCGAGAGCGGGCTGGAGCGGAAGCCCCGCCCGGCCAGCAGGTAGGTGGCGGTGACGGCGAAGTCGCCCTCGCCCTCGTTGACGTGGTCGGGCTCCCGGATCTCCCGGAAGCCGTGGTCGCGGAACCAGTCCAGGTGGAGCTCCGCCTCGGCGGCCCGTTCCGGGTGGGCGAACCGGGCGCCGAGCACCCGGCCGTCGACGACCAGGGCGCCGTTCGCCGCGAAGACCATGTCGGGCAGCGCGGGGTCCGGTACGAGGGTCTCGACGGTGTGGCCGAGCGAGCGGTAGCGGTCCCTCAGCTCCTCCCACTGGGTCTGTGCGAGGGGCAGGTCCACCGGTTTCGTGGGGTCCATCCACGGGTTGATGGAGTAGGTGACCTTGAAATGTGCGGGTGGGCACATCAGGTAGCGCCGGGGTGTGGCGTCTCTGCGCAAAGAAGGCTCCTCACGACTCACGACCCGTCATCGGCTCATGACGGGTGGTGGAGCGAATCGTCTCTCCTCAGGGCGGGAAGCGCACGGAGCCGCCCGGTGGTTTTACCTGATCAGAAGGGGAACCTGATCAGAAGATGAGAGGGAGAGAACCGCCCGTACGGCCGCCCGGCGCCCGGCGCCCGGCCGCTGTCCGGCCGCCGTCCCCCGGACCACCCGAGAACGTACGACCGAATGATGTGGTTATGTGGGGGCTTTCTGCGGGTGGCCCGGGACGGGTCGAGGAGTCCGGTCACCCGGGGCGCAGGATGGTGGGACCATGTGAGGGTCCGCCGGGGGCAACGGTGAGGTGAGGGGACAGATGGGGTCCGAGTCCGGCCGCGTCAAACGCGGCGAGCAGAGCAGGATTTCCCAGTGGCTGCGCAGGCGGCAGAAACCCGCCGCCGAGGACGCCGGGTTGGAGCGCGAGGCGCTCCTGCTGGCCGTCGCCGCCGCCGGTCTGCCGCTCGCCCCCGCCGCGCATCCCGTCGGCTACCGGTGCTCGTGCGACCGGATCGGCTGTCCGACCCCCGCACGGCATCCGCTCTCCTTCGCCTGGCAGACCCAGTCGACCACCGACCGCGCGCAGGTCGAGCGCTGGGCGCGCAACCAGCCCCAGGCCAATTTCGTCACCGCGACCGGCATGGTCCACGACGTCCTGGACGTCCCGCTGGAGGCCGGGCTCGGCGCCCTGAGCCGACTGCTGGCGGCCGGGATCGAGGTCGGACCCGTCGCCGAGTCGGGCGGCACCGGCGACGGGGCCCGGATGCTCTTCTTCACCGCCACCCGCGGCACCCCCGAGGACGAGGACGAGTGGTGGCCGTGCGAGCTGGACTGTCACCCCGAGACGATGGACGAGCACCCGGGCCTGCGCTGGCACTGCCGGGGCAGCTACGTCCTGGTCCCCCCGGCGGCGCTCCCCGGTGAGCTGGCGGTGAGCTGGCTGCGCGGCATGGAGCACCCCCTCCCGGACCCGCTCACCCTGCTGGAGACCCTGACCGACGCCTGCGCCCGGTACGCGGGCGCCTCCGACCAGGTCCCGGCCGCCGTGGCCTGGCCACTGGGCCGCTGAACCCCCCGGGCCCCGGCCGGGGGGCCCATGACCAGCGGCCGTAGCGCCTGACGTGTCACCTGCGACGGGTGACACGTGACCGGTGGTTCAGTGGATGTGGGTGACGACCACGTCCAGGGACCACGCGGCGCCCGCCCTCGCGGGGGCCCCGCCCTCGACCACGTGGCCCAGGTCCCGCAGGGCCGTGACCAGCTCCGCCGGAGTCCCGGGGACGGCGCCGGCCAGCAGCAGGTCCCGGACCAGCCGGCCCTTGGTCGCCTTGTTGAAGTGGCTCACCACCGACCGCTTCTCCACCCCGTCCACCACCTGCGCGTGCAGCACCCGTACGGTCGCGGTCCGCGCCGCCACCTCGCCCCGGGGCCGCCAGGCGGACGCGTACGCCGACGAGCGCAGGTCCAGGACCAGCCCCTCGGCCGCCGCCCGCGGCATCACCTCGGCCAGCGGCGTACGCCAGTACGCGCCCAGCGGTCCCAGCCCCGGCAGCCGGACCCCCATCGAGCAGCGGTAGGAGGGGATGCGGTCGGTGATCCGCACCGCGCCCCACAGGCCGGAGAAGACCAGCAGCGACTGCTCGGCGAGGGCGCGCGCCGCCGGGTCCAGGCCGGCCAGGCCGAGCGCGTCGTAGAGCACACCGGTGTAGATCTCGCCCGCCGGGCGGGCGACCGCCGAGCGGAGTTCCGCGTTCTTCGTCACCTCGCCCCGCAGCCCCTCGCTCAGGCAGAGCACCTCGCGCGCCTTGGACTCGTCGGCCGCGCACAGCCCGACCAGCTCCTCCAGGACCGCCGACCGGGCCGGGTCCAGGCCGGGCAGCGACAGCGCACCCAGCTCCAGCGGCGCGCCGGAGCCCCCGGCGGCCTTTCCCTCGGACGGCGGCAGCAGCACGAGCACGGTGGTTCTCCTTCGGTACGGCGCGACGTGGGGGGGGCGCCCCCGGCCAGCGTAAGGGCTGCCGCCGGGAAGCCCGCAGGGCCGCCGCACCGCCCGGACCTGCGGCTCAGACCGGACCTGCGGCTCTGCCCGCCGTACCGCCCGGAGGCGGGCCGGGGCCGGGCCGCCGCCGCGCCGCGCGGCCCGGACCGTCCTACGCTCGGTCCATGCCACGCCGTCATCTGCACATGGCCGCCGCGGACGGGGCCGCCCTGCGCGCCGCGCTGCGTGAACTGCGGGCCGCGCTGGGCGCGGACGGGGAGTTCCCGGCCGAGGCGCTGGCCGAGGCCGGGCGGGCCGCCCGGGAGCCGCGCCTGCCCGCGCTCGACGCCACCGGCATCCCCCTCTTCACCATCGACCCCCCGGACTCCGTCGATCTCGACCAGGCCATGCACCTCGCCCGCCGCCCCGGCGGCGGCTACCGCGTGCACTACGCCATCGCCGACGTCGCCGCCTTCGTCGCCCCGGGCGGCCCGCTCGACGCGGAGGCCCACCGCCGGGTCATGACCCTCTACTTCCCCGACCTGCGGGTCCCGCTCCACCCGGCCCTGCTCTCGGAGGGCGCGGCCAGCCTGCTCCCCCGGCAGACCCGGCCGGCCCTGCTGTGGCGGCTCGACCTGGACGCGGAGGGCCGGGTGGAGACCGCCGAGGTCCGGCGGGCCCTGGTCCGCAGCCGGGCCAAGCTCGACTACGAGGGCGTCCAGAAGGCCCTCACCACCGGCACCGCCGAGGAGCCGCTGACCCTGCTGGAGGTGGTCGGCAGGCTCCGCGAGGCCCTGGAGCGCGAGCGCGGCGGCATCTCGCTGAACGTGCCCGAACAGGAGGTCGTCGAGCGCGGCGGCGCCTACACCCTGGCCTACCGGGCCCCGCTCCCGGCGGACGGCTGGAACGCGCAGATCTCCCTGATGACCGGCATGGCCGCGGCGACGCTGATGCTCACCGCCGGGACCGGCGTCCTGCGGACCCTGCCCACCGCCCCGGACGGCGCGGTGGGCAGGCTGCGGCGGACGGCCGCCGCCCTGCGGATCGACTGGCCGCACCACCTCCCGTACGCCGAGCTGGTGCGCTCCCTGGACCCGCGCCGCCCGGCCCACGCGGCGTTCCTCCAGGAGTGCACGGCCCTGCTGCGGGGCGCGGGCTACACCGTCTTCACCGGTGGGCAGCGGCCCGAGCACGCCGTCCACGCCGCCGTGGCGGCCCCGTACGCCCACTGCACCGCGCCGCTGCGCAGGCTGGCCGACCGGTACGCGGGCGAGCTGTGCGTGGCGGCGGTGGCGGGCGAGGAGCCGCCGCCGTGGGCGGTGGCGGCCCTGGCGGCGCTCCCGCAGGAGATGGCGGCGGGCACCCGGCTGGCCAACACGGTGGAGCGGGAGTGTGTGGAACTGGTCGAGGCGGCCCTGCTGAAGGACCGGGTCGGGGAGACCTTCGAGGCCACGGTGATCGACGTCAAGGAGCGGGAGCCGCTGGTGGGGACGGTCCACCTGGAGGACCCGGCGGTGGTCGGCCGGGTGGAGTCACCGCTGCGGGAACTCCCGCTGGGCGAGCGCATCCGGGTCCGGCTCACCGAGGCCGACCCGGGCACCGCGAAGATCCTCTTCGCCCCGGCCTGACCCGGCCCGCCGCCCGACCCCCGCCCGGCCGGGGGTCGGCCGGGGGCGGGCGGCGGCTCCGGCCCCGGGTAGCATGGGCGCACGCAGAACGACACAGGCGGACGGCCGCGTCGGGACATCCGTGTCCCGCCGAGGAACGTCCGGGCTCCACACGGCAGGGTGGTGGGTAACGCCCACCCGGGGTGACCCGCGGGACAGTGCCACAGAAAACAGACCGCCTGGGGCTTCGGCCCCCGGTAAGGGTGAAACGGTGGTGTAAGAGACCACCAGCGCCTGAGGTGACTCAGGCGGCTAGGTAAACCCCACCCGGAGCAAGGTCAAGAGGGGCCGCTCGTCCCAGGACGAACGGCCCTGCGCGAACGTTCGAGGGCTGCCCGCCCGAGTTCGCGGGTAGACCGCACGAGGCCGGCGGCAACGCCGGTCCTAGATGGATGGCCGTCTCCCCGGTGACCGCGAGGTCTCCGGGCGACAGAACCCGGCGTACAGCCTGTGTCGGTCTGCGCCACCCCTCCCCCAAGGGAGGGGGACCCCCTCTGACCTGCATGTTTGTGGGTCAGAGGGGTTTTTACTTCCCGGACAGGCCCCAGATTGTTTTAGGGCCGTTTGTCCGTTTCTTTTGACTGTTTCTCGATGCTGTGTGGCGATCGTGTGGCGGTGAAAGGCCCCCGTTGGAGGGCGAAAGTCGCCTCGTACGCCGTCACAGTCCGGTGACCGGCTGCCCGGTGAGCTGCTGCGCGATCTGCCAGAGCATCCCGCCTCGTGATGCCTTCACCAGTACGACGTCACCGGGCTTGAGCGTGCCTTCGAGGAACCTGGCAGCGGTCGCGTTGTCCGCGACGAACGCGATCTCGGGCACGCCAGCGGCCCCCGCCGCGAGGGCGAGCTGCTTCGCGTTGGGTCCGCCGACCGCCACGACAAGGTCAACGCCGACCTCGGCGGCGAAGCGGCCGATCTCGCGGTGAGCCTCGACCGACTGGTCTCCCAGCTCCAGCATTTCCCCGAGTACGGCGATTTTCCGGCCGCCTTCGGCCTCGTTCGTTCCGCCGTCCGTCTCGGTCATCAGGACTTTCCGTCGATCAGGGGCGCGAAGGTGATCGCACGGCCGGTGTACGAGTGGGCCAGGCGGCTGAGCGGGACACGGTCGTGCTTCTGCCCCCAGGCCGATGGGTCGCGGAAGCGGATGACCGGGTCCGGGCCGTCCTCGTAGCCTCGAAGGATGATCAGGTGACCACCCCTACGCCCGTCCTCGGGGAGCTGTTCGGTCACGGACACGATCAGCGGTGCGGAGTCGAGCCGCCTCGGCAGCTCCTCGGCCGGCACCGGCTCAGCGGTCGACGGAACTCCCAGGTCGCTCGCCAGGCTCGCCACACCTGCGTGGAGCGCTCCACGGGGCGTGAGAACCTCGTGCTTGACCGCGATCTTCAGGAGCTCCGTGACCGTGGGTGCCTCTTGCCCGTAGGCGAGAAGGATCATACGAAGCGACGCCAGGCCGCACGCCCGGTTGGACCATTCGATCCTGTCCCCGAGTGCCCACCCCCCGTGTAGATCCCATTCGGAGGGGGCGATGAGCTGGCGGCACAGGGGGACATCGTGGACACGCGGCACAGCGGCAGGGCTCCTACAGGGAGACGGCGGCCTCCCGCGTCGCCGTGGTGCTGGAGAACACGGGAGTGGGCAGGGGAACATCGTACGGCGGCCGGGCCAGGGCCTCGTGGAGCATCGCCAGTACGACATCAGAGTGCGTGAGTCCGACCATTGCCGCACCGACCGCGAAGTTGCTGTCACGGGACATGCCCGGCGTGCTGTTGACCTCCAGCACGTAGGCGTCACCGTCCTCAGTGACGATGAAGTCGATGCGCGCCGAGCCGCGCAGTCCGATCCCGTCCCACAGCGTCCGGACGTCCCTGGTGATCCGATTCAGTGCCACGGGCTCCAGCTCGGCGACGCGGACGGTGACGGCGCCCTTGGAGTCCACGTCGAGCTTGGTGTCGGCGTCGTAGTACTCGGCCTCGGTCGCCTCGGTGGCCAGCGGCGGGAACGCGACGACCGCGCCGCCGGGAAGCTCCAGCAGGCCCACGGTCACAGGGGTGCCGATCACGTAGTCCTCGACGAGCACTTCGTGGCCGCTTTCGCCAGCGGCCTCCGTGAGCGCGCGGGGCAGGTCGACCGCGTCGCGAACGAAGCTCATGCCCACGCTGGACCCGCCGAAGGGCGGTTTCACCATGACGGCCCGGCTGCCCCAGTTGACCGGGCCGCCGGACCAGACCCGCCAACCGGGCGTCGGAACTCCGAGAGTCAGCATGATCCGCTTGCAGAGGATCTTGTCAGCGGCCACCGCGGAGGCCGCGACCCCGCTGCCGCAGTAGGGCACGCGGAGGTAGTCGAGCAACCCCTGAAGGCGGCCGTCCTCGCCGTAGGGGCCGTGCAGATTCGAGAGGGCCACGTCGTACGAGACCAGTTCCGCGATGAAGTCGGGCTGGGTGGGGTCCAGCACCGTCCACCGCGCGCCGATCTCGTCCAGAGCCTCGCCCAGAGCGGTCACGGACCGCTGCTCGACGGGGCACTTCGAGTGGTACAGCCTGTCCTCGGCGGATACCGGGCCATAGACGAGGGCGACCTTGAGCCCCTGCCGGTCGCGCTGCCAGCCGCGCAGAGTCGCGGTGGCCTCCTGCATCGCGGATTTCGAGCTGGAGGTGAGAAAGTGAGTCATGCGAGCACCCCTTCAAAGGTGTTGGTGACCGGACCGCCAACCCATTGCGTCCGCTTGGGTCGGCTGCTGTGGGGCCGGACCGTGAGCGGTTCGCCAGCACGGTTGTGGACGGTGACGGTGCGCGGGGCAACGAGTCCGCGCATCGCGGCGATGACGACGGCGGCGACGGCTCCGCTGCCGCAAGAGAGGGTTTCCGCCTCGACGCCGCGTTCGTACGTCCGGATCTTGAGCGTCTGGCCGTCGAGGGACTGGACGAAGTTGACGTTGGTCCCTAATGGCGCGAGGGCGGCATGGTGCCGGATGAGGCGTCCGACCGTGACCGTGTCGATGGCGTCCACGTCGTCCACGATGGCGACGACGTGTTCCGTACCGGTGTGCACGCCGTCGAACCAGGTCGGCTTGCCGTTGATCACGGTCTGTACGCGACGCGGGTCGATCATGCCGACCTCGGCCGTAACCCACACGGAGTCGTCCGTGATGCGAGCCTCGTGCATCACCCCCGCCATGCGGAGGCGCATCTCGCCGAAGCCGTGGTCCTGATGTGCGGCCCAGGCGGAGCACCGGAGTGCATTGCCGCACATCGTCGCAATCGAGCCGTCAGGCATGAAGCATTCGACTTCGAGGACGGCCGGCACGTTGCTGACCAGGTGGCTGATGACAAGGCCGTCCGCGCCGACGCCCGCAGGTCTGGCGCAGAGGCGTTCGGCCTCCTTCGGCCACTCCCTGATGCTGCCGGGGGCGAGGTCGGAGAGCAGGACGAAATCGTTGCCTGCTCCATGGATCTTGCGGAAGCGCATGGCGAAGCTCCTCGCAGCGTGAAGTGAGAGGGGTAAGGCGTTGCTCGGATGGGCTGTGGTCAGAGAGATCTGAGAGGCCGGTAGACGGTCCGGGGCTTCCGCATGATCCATGGGCGGCGCCCGGCGAAGTGGAGAACCCGGTGGGCGGAGGCGCCAGCGGCCCGCATGTCCCGGACTCGCTGAAAGCGGTCGTCGAGGTACAGCCAGTCCCCGATCCGGACATCGGTCGGGGGCTTGTTCGCCTGCTCGACCGTCCCGACAGGGGGAATGTACTTGGCGTACATCAGCCCCTCCAGATGGCCAGCAGGAGGGCGCCACCGAGGGCCACAACACTGATGACGCAGTCGAGTTGCTGGTTTCGGTGGCTCATCAGGTTCCGATCAGAAAGCTTTCCAGGCGGCTGCGGAGCGCCGGGATGCCGACTTCGGCAAGGGGCACCCAGGCCGCTGCACCCGTTTCGATCCCCGAGGGGAGCACCGCGCCCGAGGCCGCCCGGAAGAGGTAGCGGATGCCGACCTCCTCGGCCAGCAGGCGGAGGGCCACCTCGCTGAGCGAGTCGTCTCGGTCCTCCGGCTCCGCCTCCGCGAGGGCGTAGCCGCCCTCATGCCGCAGGCACAGGATGCGGTCCTGTTCGTCAACGACGACCGCAGCCGTCATCACGAGGGGGCAGCGTTGGTCGTGTGCGCAGGCTCGGCGTCGCGAGTGATCGAGGGCCGCGTCGTACAGCGGCATTAACGCCGTCTCGTCGGCGGGGTGTTCATGGATGTAGTGGGAGAGTTCCCGAATGATCTGGTCTTCCTTGACGCTCACGGCGCGTCCAGCTCGTTGCGTTGGACGTAGACCCAGAGGAGCCGTCGCGTGAGCAGGGCGGCATCCCGGAGGTAGATGAACGCTCCGAAGGCGGGGGCGTCCGCGGTCGGGCGGTTCGCAGGGTTGAGCAAGTCGCGACCCTTGCGAACGAGCGCCCGTACCTCCGTGTCCTCGTCCGCCCCCAAGTTCTGGTCGAGCAGGACGTTCAGGTGTCGCACGATGGCCGGCGTGACCCTGTAGATGTCCGCGCGGAGCGTGGAGTCCATCCGCATGGTGAGGGCCACATCGGTGCGCGAGGAGATTTCCTCAACGTCGATAGGGAGGTTGTCGGCTAAGGCGTTCTCGGTCACCCTCATCGCCTTGCCGGTACTTGCCAAAGCCATCAGTGCCTCCTCCGGGCAAGTTCTGGAACCTTGCCAATGAAGCTAGAGAGAGGAGTGCGCGAGACACCAGGAGCTTGCCGGTACTTGCCAGGCATTCACTCCAGAGAATCGATGGCTGCGGTGATGAGTTCACGCGCGGCTGAGCCGTAGACGGCCAGATCGGCTAGATCACCGAACGTCCTTGCATACATGGCAAGTTCGTGCCGCTGGATGACCGTCAGGTGTGCCGACACCAGTTCGACCTTGACTGTGTGGTCGTCGAACATGAAGAAGCCCTCGACGGGCATGAGGGGGCGGTTGGTGATGCGCGGAATGATGCCGACACTTACCCTCGGCAGGGCCATGGCGCTCAGGAGGTAACCGAGCTGGCCAGCCATCACCTCAGTTCCGCCGACACGGTGGTAAAGGGCACTCTCCTCCAGGAGGATGGCGAATGTGCGAGGCGTGTATACGATCTTCTGCTTCTCCAGCCGGACTTCAACAGCAGAGTCCACGTCGTCAATCACACCGCGACGGTCTCGGATGGAAGTCAATAGTGCCTTGATGTAGGAAGCCGTTTGCACAGGTCCGGGAATGAGCCAAGGCGAGTAGAACCGGAAGTGTTGCGTCCGATCCCACAGAGGGAGGGTGGACTCCTGGGCCCATTTGAGCCCGTTACCTTCCATGTTGCGCCACTCGACGTACATGCCCTCGATTCCGCGGGCTGTCGTTACAAGATCCTCCACCTCGCTATCTGCACCGCAGGCTCGGCACCAATCGCGAAGATCACGCTCCGAGGGCGCCCGTGTGCCGCTCTCGAAGCGTGATGCTTTCGATTCGTGCCAACCCAAATTCACAGAAAGGGCCCGCTTGGTCAATCCGGCGGTATTCCGGATTTCTGCGAGGCGTTTCCCTAGCGCCTTGCGGGCTTCCCGCGCGCTCGAAGATGCCGGTTCCATGTTGGGGTGACGGTCCTATGCGAGGTGCTCAGCGTGCTTCGAACTCTGCGTGCGGGATCGCCCTGCTCCAGATGGCGTCGAAGGCCGACTCGCAGAGCTTCGCGATCTCCGGGCTTTCGGTGATCTCGGGCTCTGTGGGCTCACCCTCTCCGTCAAAGTGGTTCAGGTACAGCAGCCGCGAATCGAACAACCAGAAGTCGTTTCCCGGGACGAGCAGATCCGAGACGCTCCGCCGGGGAAGCCACCGCACCTGCTCGCCCGCCGCAATGTTGAGGCCCTCGGTCACCTCGTGCTCGAAGCGGATGTACTCACTCACGGGCGTCGACACGATGCGGGCCCGACGTACCTTGACTCCCCGCGAGGCCGCCTCCGAGACGATCGAGTGCCAGGCGGCCCAGCGCTCGGCCGGGTCGATCGGCCTGCCGGCCTTCCAGTCGACGAAGGCGGAGTCCGTCTTGCTGTAGGCGTCGCGAGCTTCCAAGTGGACGGCTGTCCTCTGGCAGTCGCGGAACAGCTCCTTAAACGTCGGGGGACTCGACAACCTTCTTCACCTCCGGCTTGGCTTCCTCAGCGGCAGACTCCCTGTCGCTCGGCAGGAAGAACTGCACCATATTGCGCGGGATCTCTACCACCGTTTCGTGCTCGGGGATGTCCATCTGCCCGAGCCGCTTCTTGTCCAGAACCTTGAACCCCTGGACGAGATACCTGTCCGTTTCGTCGTCCACATAGATGGTGGGCGAGTTGCCGTCAGGGCTGTTCGGGTCCTTGCCGAGCCTAATCAGAGCCATGATGACCTCCTCGATCGTCATTGACGAGCCGTATGCCAGAGCTTGCACGTGGCTCTGGCGTGAAGCGAGGAACTTGCCCGAACTTGCCAGGGCTTCAGCGGAGACCCTATGCGGGCGGAGGCGCGGAGACGAGCAGTTGATCAGCCACTGGCGCCTCCTGCCTGGCCGTATTCAACTGCTCGACGCCGCACCTCCGCTTACGCGGCTACCTCCAGCTCGTCGTACCCGTCCACATAGTCGGCCCCGTTCAGGGCCGCCTCGTAGGACAGGTGCCGAGACTGGTGGCGAAGGTCCGTGAGCCACATATTCCGGAGCTGCTGACACAGCCAGCGGTGTAGGAGGCCAGGACCGCCCGCGAGCATCTCGCGAGCTTCACCAGCCTTCTTCGCGACGACAAGCGCGGCCTCCTGCCGGGCGTCGTCCCGTTCCAGAGCGAGCCCGTATTCGGTACCGACCTTCCGGCCCACCAGATCGATGGTGACACGGCGAACCTGCGGGTCGTCAAGGAGATCCCAGTCGTAGGAGGTCACCGGACCATCTCCTTCACGGGAGTGTGGCCGTCCTTCGTGACCGCGATCATCAGGCCCGGCGCCCCGGTCGTCCCCTTCGCGTGTCGCCACCACGTCGACTCGCTCTCCATTGCCGGAGGCTGGAGGAGAAGGTCGGCCTGGTGCATCGCGGACGCCTTGTTGAACGCCTGACCCTTCCACCACTCAAAGTGCCGGCCGGGACGCCACTGGTGCCCGTGGGCATGGGCCACGGTCGTCCCAGAGCGGTCGACAACCACGGTCAGCTCGTCCGTGTCCGGCACGAAGAACTCGACGTGACCGAAGCGTTCCGGGTCCAGCGCCAGGGCGTCACGGACGGAGATCAGGGACTCAGTGTCGTGGGAGTCGTCGTAGCGTGTCACGTCCTTGCCGTTGATCCTCACGGCTTCGCCGTGGTTTCCGGGCACGGCGGCCATCGACACACGAGAGGCCAGCGGCGCCATGGTGAGTGCGCCGTACAGCCTGTGTCGGTGCGCGGAAAGCCGCCCGGACCGGGGGAGACCCCGGTCCGGGCGGCTTTCGTATGCTCTGCACTGCTCCGCTCCGGGACGGGTGTCAGCGCAGGTGCGAGGTGTCGTTCAGCAGTCGCAGCGAGGCGTTGCCGTCCGCGTAGTAGGCGACGGCCGAGAGCGAGGCCGCCGAGAGTTCCATGCGGAACAGCGACTCCGGCGGGGCGCCCAGCGCCAGCCGGACCAGGATCTTGACCGGGGTCACGTGGGTGACCAGCAGGGCCGTGCGGCCCGCGTGGGCGGCCAGCAGCCGGTCCCGGGTGGCCGAGATCCGGCGGGTGGCGGCCATGAAGCTCTCGCCGCCGCCCGTGGGGGCCGCCTTCGGGGAGGCCAGCCATGCCTGGAGGTCCTCCGGGAACCGCTCCTGCACCTCGGCGAAGGTGAGCCCCTCCCAGGCCCCGAAGTCGACCTCGCGCAGCCCCTTCTCGACCGTCACGTCGAGGCCGAGGCGGTCCGCGACGGCCTGGGCGGTCTCGCGGCAGCGGCGCAGCGGGGAGCTGATGACGCTCTGGACGGTGCCGCGCGCGGCCAGGGCCTCGGCGACGGCGGCGGCCTGGCGGAGGCCGGCCGGGGAGAGTTCGGGGTCGGTGCCGCCGCTGCCGGAGAAGCGCTTCTGCGGGGTGAGCGCGGTCTCGCCGTGGCGCAGCAGCACGAAGGTGGCGGGGGTGCCCAGGTCCGGGCCCCAGCCCGGGGCCGGTGTGCCGCAGGACGTGGGGAGCGGGCCGGTGGCGGGCACCGCCACCGGGGGCGGGGTGGTGGCCCCGGCCGTCCCGAACAGGGTGTCGGCCCCGGCCTCCGCGCCGGGCGCGGCCGGGGAGGGCGCGGCGAGGGCGGCGCGGACCGCCGCGGCGCCCGCCGTCGCGTCCCCGGGCGGGCCCGCGGGCGGCGGGGTGGCCAGGGTGCGCGCCGCGCCGCGGTCCAGGGCGGCGGAGGAGCCCGAGGGCTCCCACTGCCGTCCGCGCTTGCCCGCGTCCATCGCCTCGTTGGCGAGCCGGTCCGCGTGCTTGTTCTTCTCGCGCGGAATCCACTCGTACGTCACCTGGGCGCGCGGCAGCACCTTCGCGGCCCGGGCCGCGAGCGGCTTCATGTCCGGGTGCTTGATCTTCCAGCGGCCCGACATCTGCTCGACGACCAGCTTGGAGTCCATCCGGACCAGGACCACCGCGTCGGCGGCCAGCTCGCGCGCCGCCTCCAGACCGGCGATCAGGCCCCTGTACTCCGCCACGTTGTTCGTGGCGACGCCGATGGACTCCGCGCGCTCGGCCAGCGTCTCGCCCGTCACCGGGTCCAGGACCACCGCGCCGTAGCCGGCGGGTCCCGGGTTGCCCCGGGAGCCGCCGTCCGCCTCCACGACAAAGCGCGGCATCAGATGCCCGAGTCGGCCGTACGGACCAGGATGCGACCGCAGTTCTCGTGCCGCACGACCTCGCCCCGCGCGGCGGACTTGATCTCGTTGACCTCGGCCAGGTCGAGCTCCAGGCGGCAGCCCTCGCAGCGGCGCTGGTAGAGGCGGGCGGCGCCGACGCCGCCCTGCTTGGCGCGGATCTTCTCGTACAGGGCCATCAGGTCGGACGGCATCGACGTGACGATGACCGCGCGGTCCTTGACGATCTTCTCGGCCTCGGCGTCGAGTTCGCCGGTGGCGGCGTCGCGGCGCGCGGTGGCGTCGGACAGCTCGGCCTCCAGGGTGGCGATGCGCCCGGTGAGCCCGGTGACGCGCGCCTGTGTGGCCTCCAGTCGCTCCATGACCTCCAGGACCACGTCCTCCAGGTCGCCCTGGCGCTTGGCGAGGGAGACGACCTCGCTCTGCAGGTTGGCCAGGTCACGGGCCGAGACGCCGACGCCGGAGTCGAGCCGCTGCTGGTCGCGGGCGGCGCGCTGGCGCACCTGGTCGACGTCCTGCTCCGCCTTGGTCTGCTCGCGGGCGGCGTCACTGGCCTGGGTCTGGGCGGCGACGAGCAGGTCGCGCTGCTGCGACAGGTCCTTGGTCAGGGAGTCGACCTCGGCGTGCACGGGCAGCGACTTGCGCTTGTGCGCGAGCTGGGACAGCCGCACGTCCAGGGCCTGGACGTCGAGAAGTCGGATCTGGTCGGCGGGCTCGGCGTTCAGTTGGGGGCTCCAGGGAGGGAAGGGGGTGTGACGGACGGCGCGTGCGCCGTCCACGGGTCGGTGACCGTGCGCGAGACATGGGTACGCAGACCCCAGCCGTGGCGCTCGGAGATGGCGTCGAGCTGTGCGGCGGCCTGTTCGCACCAGGGCCACTCGGTGGCCCAGTGGGCGGCGTCGACGAGGGCGAGCGGGCTCTGCTCGCGGGCCTCGGAGACCGGGTGGTGGCGCAGGTCGGCGGTGAGGAAGGCGTCCACCCCGGCGGCCCTGACCTGTGCGAGGAGGCTGTCGCCGGAGCCGCCGCTGACGGCGACGGTACGGACGAGGGCGTCCGGGTCGCCCGCGACGCGGACGCCCTGCGCGGTGTGCGGCAGCCGGGCGGCGGCGCGGGCGGCGAACGCGCGCAGGGTCTCGGGGTGGTCCAGTTCGCAGATCCGGCCGAGGCCGCGACGGCCCGCCGGGTCGCTCGGGTCGGGCACCAGGGGGCCGGTGATCCGCAGGTCCAGGGCGCCGGCGAGGGCGTCGGAGACGCCCGGGTCGGCGGTGTCGGCGTTGGTGTGGGCGACGTGCAGCGCGATGTCGTTCTTGATCAGCGTGTGCACGACGCGGCCCTTGAAGGTGCCGGCTTCGACGGTCGTGGTGCCGCGCAGGTAGAGGGGGTGGTGGGTGACGATCAGGGAGGCGCCCAGGGCGAGGGCCTCGTCGGCGATCTCCTGGACGGGGTCGACGGCGAAGAGGACCCGGGAGACCTCGGCGTCGGGGTCGCCGCAGACGGTTCCGACGGCGTCCCACTGCTCGGCCCGCGAGGGGGGCCAGAGAGCGTCCAGCGCGGCGGTGACTTCAGAGAGACGGGGCACGGGCCAAGGCTACCGTCCGTGGCGACCGGCCCAGGGACCCGGCGGGGGCCTGACCCCGCCGACGGGATGCCGACGGACGCCGACGGATGCCGGGGTCGGCCGCGCGCGGCCGGGCGGCGGCCGGGCTCCCGGGCCGGGCCGGGGCTCCGGCCCGGTTCCGGGCCCCGCGACCGGGGCGGACGCGCCTCCCCCCGCGCCTCCCCCGCATCTCCTCGGCGCCTCCCCGCACCTCCCCCACGGCCGCCCGCACCCCGCCCGCACCCCGCCCGTGGCCCCGCGCCCCGAACGCCCCGGTATCGGCAGAGCACACTCTCCCGCCGCCCTCCCGCCGAACCGCCGGGCGGACACCCGTATGTGTGAAGCGGGAGTGGTCGTGTTGTTCGGCAGGAAGTGCGAAAACTAGCTTCCTCACCGGAGGTGACGCACGGATGACTGTCTGTGCCATCGAGATGACGACGGCGACCGCGTTCACGATCGCCGCGGACGGCTCGTACGCGGCCCGGCTCGCCGGGACCGGCGAGGCCCGCTATCCGGAGCGGTGGACCCTGTCGGGGCCCGAGCCGTACGCGGTGCCGCTGCCGCTCGCGCAGCCCGAGGAGGCCGACAGCGAGGTGCTGCCGCTGGCCGACGGGCGGGTGCTGATCCACCGCCGGGTCGCCGCCCGGCACGGCTTCGCGCTGCTGTACCCGACGGGCGGCGCCGACGCCGGGCCCCGCACCGGGGAGCTGCCGCTCGGCGCCCTGGACCCGGGCGAGGGCGTACGGGTCGCCCTGCTGCCGCCGTCCCCGGACGGGCGCGGCGCCTTCGCCCTGGCCGTGGGGGCCACCACGACCACCGTCTGGCAGGTGACCGGGGGCGCCTTCGGTCCCGAACGGGTCGCCCTGGTCCCGGGCCGGTGCTCCGGCGGGGTCTGGCTGGACCGGGCGGGCCGGCTGCTGGCCCTGGACCGCGAGCTGGAGGGCGGCGTCAAGACCGTCGCGGTCGACCTGGGCCGGGGCGGCGAGGTCTCCCCGCTGCTCCAGATCACCCGGGACAGCCAGGACCGGCTGCTGCTCGCCGACCCGGACAGCGGGCTGCTGCTGATCCGCTCCGACGCGCCGGGTGCGCCCCGGCTGGGCTGGGGGGTCCTGGGCAGCTCGCTCCCGGTCCGCTTCCCGGAGTGCCTGCGGACCGAGGGGGCCACCGCCGTGCCCTTCGCCGTCCAGCCGGGCCAGGCCCTGATGCCGGAGTCCTGCGGGGTGGCGCTGCGGCTGGCGGACGGCGCCCTCGCCCTGTGGCGCCCCGCTGACCGGCGGCTCTTCCGGCTCGGCGCCCCCGCCGGGTGGCTCGGCGGTACGGGCCTGTGGACCCCGGAGGGCCGCCTGCGCCTGCCGTACGCGACCCCGGACGTGCCCTGCGGTCTGCTCGCGACGACCCTGCCGGCCGCCCCGCCCCCGGTCCGCCTGGAGCCGCCCCCGCAGACCGCGCCGCGCCCGGTCCCGCTCCAGCAGGCCCCGCTCGCGGAGGTCTGACCGCCGCCCGGCGGAAACCGGAGATCCGGAGATCCGGGAATCGGGAATCGGGAATCCGGGAACAGGGGGCGGCCGGGCCCGGCCGCCCCCACCCGCACGCCCCCCACCCGCCCGTCAGCGGTGCTCGTCCGTCAGCGGTCCCTGCCCGTCAGCGGTGTTTCAGGCCGAACACCTCCGCCGCCGCGAAGGTCTCGCCCGGCGGGCGGGCCGCGTAGTGGGCGGTGAGCAGCCCGTCCAGCTCCTCGTAGGAGAACGCCTCCTTCGTGGTGTCGAACCGGGCGGCGACCCGTGGCCGTTCCATCACGGCCACGATCCCGCCGTGCACGACGAAGAGCTGTCCGTTGACCCCGGCCGCGGCGGGCGAGGCCAGGTAGCCGACGAGCGGCGAGACGTGTTCGGGGGCGAGGGCGTCCAGCGTGCCGTCCTGCGGGGGCGGGAAGCCCGCGAAGACGTCCTCGGTCATCCGGGTGCGGGCGCGCGGGCAGATCGCGTTGGCCGTCACCCCGTACCGGGCCAGGGCCAGCGCGGTCGAGGTCGTCAGCCCGACGATGCCGCCCTTGGCCGCCGCGTAGTTGGGCTGGCCGGCCGAGCCGCCGAGGAACGCCTCGGACGAGGTGTTGACGATCCGGCCGTAGACCGGTCCGCCCGCCGCCTTCGCCCGCGCCCGCCAGTGCGCCGACGCGAAATGCGTGGTGTTGAAGTGGCCCTTGAGGTGGACCCGGATCACCGAGTCCCACTCCTCCTCGGACATCGAGAAGATCATCCGGTCGCGCAGGATGCCCGCGTTGTTGACCAGGACGTCGAGCTTCCCGAAGCTGCTCACCGCCAGCTCGACCAGGTCGCGCGCCTGGGCGAAGTCGGCGACGTCGCCGAGGTGGGCCACCGCCCGGCCGCCCGCGGCGCGGATCTCCTCGGCCACCTCCCGCGCCGGGGCGGCCGAGGCGTCGCCGGAGCCGTCGCGGCCGGGCCGGCCGAAGTCGTTGACGACCACGCTCGCACCCAGCCGCGCCAGTTCGACCGCCTCGGCCCGGCCCAGCCCCCGGCCCGCGCCCGTGACGACGGCGGACAGCCCCTCAAGTGGCAGTGACATGTGCCGGACTCCTCCCGGGAGCGGTCAGGATCGAGAGCAGGGTCGAGGTCGGGATCTGGGTCGGAACCTGGGTCGGAATCAAGGTCAACGTCAACGTCAGGGTCAGAGTTCGATGCAGGTGCGCAGGGCCACGCCCGTACGCATCTGGTCGAGGGCGTCGTTGATCCCGGAGAGCGGTACCCGGTGCGTGATCAGGCCCGCCAGGTCCACCCGGCCCGCCCGCCACAGCGCGATGGTGCGCTCGTAGGAGCGGAGCACGTCCCCGCCCCCGTACATGGACGGCAGGATCTTCTTCTCGTCGAAGAAGAGCGAGAACATGTCGATCCCGAAGGTGTCGTCCATGGCGCCCGCGCCCACCACGCACACGGTGCCGCCGCGCCGGGTCATCGTGTACGCGGTCCGCGCGGTCGTGGACCTGCCGACCACCTCGAAGACGTAGTCGAAGCCCTCCCCGGCGGTGATCCGGCGCCGGGCGTCGTCGAGGGCGTCGGGCGCGACGGCTTCGGTGGCCCCGAACCGCAGCGCGGCCCCGCGCCGCGACTCCACCGGGTCGACGGCGACGATCTGCGCGGCGCCCTGGAGCCGGGCGCCCTGCACGACGGAGATGCCGACGCCGCCGCAGCCGATGACGGCGACCGAGGAACCGGCCTCCACCTTGGCGGTGTTGACGGCCGCGCCGAGGCCGGTGGTGACGCCGCAGCCGATCAGGGCGGCGATGTCGAAGGGCACGTCGTCGGGGATCGGCACCGCGCACTTGGCGTCGACCACGACCTCCTCGGCGAAGGTGCCCGTCCCGGCGAAGCCGAAGACGTCGCCGCCCGCGCGGCGGAAGTTGGGGGTGCCCGCGTTGGCCAGGCTCTCCAGGCAGAGGTGGCCCTGACCGCGCCGGCAGGCCGGACAGCGTCCGCACGGCGGCAGCCAGCAGATCAGGACCCGGTCGCCGGGCTCCAGGCCGGTGACCCCGTCACCGACCTCGTCGATCACCCCCGAGCCCTCGTGGCCCGGGACGAAGGGGGCGGGCTGCGGCAGGACGCCGCTCATCGCGGAGAGGTCGGAGTGGCACAGGCCGGTGGCCCTGATCCGGACCCGGACCCTGCCCGGCCCGGGGCCCACGGCCTCCATGTCGTCCACGATGTCGAGCTTGTCCTGGCCTATCAGGCTCTGTAGCGCTGCGCGCACGGTGCGGCTCCTCCGGTGGGTTCCTCTGCCGGTCTTTCTGTCGGTCTTTCTGCCGGTTCCTCTTGCCGGTTCCTCTTGCCGGTTCCTCTGTCCGTCCTTCTGTCCGTCCTACGCGTGTTCGACGACGGTGTCGGCGAGGACCGGTGCGTCGTCCCGCTCGACGGCGCTCACCTCGGCCAGGACCCGGCCGGGCTCGCGCCACATCCGGATGCGCAGCGTCTCGCCCGGGAAGACGACCCCGGCGAAGCGGGTGCGGTAGGCGCGAATCCGGGAGAGGTCCCCGCCGAGCACGGTGTCGGCCACCGCCTTGAGGGTCATCCCGTACGAGCACAGGCCGTGCAGGATCGGCCGGTCGAAGCCTGCCGTCCGGGCGAACTCGGGGTCGGCGTGGAGCGGGTTCCAGTCACCGGAGAGGCGGTAGAGGAGCGCCTGTTCCTCGCGAACGGGGCGTTCCTCGGTCAGGTCGGGCGCCCGCGCGGGGGGCTCGGAGCGGACGGAGGGCCCGCGCTCGCCGCCGAACCCGCCCTCCCCGCGTACGTAGATCTGCGCGTCGCTGGTCCACAGCGGCCCCTCGGCGTCGGTGGCCTCGGAGCGCAGCACGATCACGGCCGCCTTGCCCTTGTCGTGGACGGCGGCGACCGTAGAGGTGGTGGTGGCCCGGCCCGTGACGGGGATCGGCCGGTGCAGGGTGAGGGCGTGTCCGCCGTGCAGGACGGAGGCGAGATCGACCTCGATCCCGGGTGCGGAGAGCCCGCCGAGCATGGCCATGCCGGCCCCGGCCACGGTCGCGAAGCTGGGGAGGACGTGGAGCCGGGACTCCAGGGTGTAGCGCAGCTCCCGGGGGTCGGTGGCGGGGGCGCCCGCGCCGAGGCCGAGGTGGTAGAGCTGGACGTCCTTGTGGTCCCAGTGGATCTCCCCGTGGCGGGGTCCGGCGGCGAGGGCCTTGGCGGCATCGATCGGCATGGGGACGCTGCTCCTTGTGCTCCTTGTCGAAGACCCCGGTGCGGCCGTCCGCACCGTCGGCCGCACCGGGGTCGTCTGCGGGACCGGCCCCGCCGTGCTCCGGAGCCCGTTCCAGAACCTGTTCCGGAACGGGCTCCGGAACGGACTTCGGAGCACGGTTCTAGAACGGGTTCTAGGGCCGGTGAGGGAATGTATAACGCAGCTCCCGGCAGTTGGGAAGAGTGCTGACGTCACGTCAGACGCACTTCGGGCCAGGCGTGGTGCGGAGCCGGGCGACGGCGTCCGCCCTACCCTGGGCCGGTGGACGAGATGCCCGTGAACCCGCGCCCGGCCAGGTCGCTGCGGGTGCTGATCCAGCCGCCGGACCCGCCGCTGGCCGTCCGGCTGGGGCTCCAGCCGGACATCGAGGTGGTGGCCTCGGCCACGGCCCGCCCGGAGGTGGCCCTGGTCGAGGAGGTCGCCGAGGTGGCGGCCCTGCTGGACCAGGACCCGCAGTGCCGGGTCCTGGTCACGACGGGCTCCGCCCACCCCGGCCTGCGGGACGCGGCCCTCGCCGCCGGGGCGGCGGGCCTGGTCCTGCGGGACGGCCCGGTCGACGACCTGGCGGAGGCGCTGCGCCGCGCGGCCCGGGGCGAGACGGTGGTGGACCCCGCCCTGGCGGGCCCGTAGCCCGGGGCTACGGGCGGCGCAGGAGGGTCACCACCGCCGCGCCGCCCAGGCCGATGTTGTGGGCCAGGGCGACCCGCGCCCCGGCCACCTGCCGGAGCCCCGCCTCGCCGCGCAGTTGCCAGACCAGCTCCGCCGCCTGGGCCAGGCCCGTGGCGCCCAGGGGGTGACCCTTGGAGATCAGGCCGCCCGAGGGGTTCACCACCCAGCGCCCGCCGTACGTCGTCGCCCCGCTCTCCACCAGCTTCCCGGAGGCGCCGTCCGCGCACATGCCCAGGGCCTCGTAGGTCAGCAGCTCGTTGACCGAGAAGCAGTCGTGCAGCTCCACCACGTCCACGTCCTCGATCCCGAGCCCGGACTCCTCGTAGACCCGCCGCGCCGCCGCCGCCGTCATCGGCTTGCCGACCACGTCCAGGCAGGAGCCGGAGGCGAAGGACGCCCGCGTGTCCGTCGTCATCGCCTGGGCCACGATCTCCACCGCCCGGTCGTGCAGCCCGTGCCCCACCACGAACCGCTCCGACACCACCAGCGCCGCCGCCGCGCCGTCCGAGGTGGGCGAGGACTGGAGCCGCGTCAGCGGGTCGTGGACCGGTTTCGCGGCGAGGACGTCCGCCACCGAGTACACCTCCCGGAACTGCGCGCGCGGGTTGTCCGCCGAGTGCCGGTGGTTCTTCGCGCCGACCGCCGCGAGCTGCGCGGCCGTGGTCCCGTACCGCTCCATGTGCTCGCGCGCCGCGTTGCCGAAGAGCTGCGCGGTCGGCGGCGACGCCGCGAAGCCGTGGCGGGCGGCCATGATCCCGTAGTGGCGGGCGACCGGGGAGGCCGCGAAGTCCCCGCCGCCCGCCCCGCTCCCCAGCGCGCCGCGGCGCATCTTCTCGAAGCCCACGGCCAGCACGCAGTCACTCATGCCCCCGGCCACGAACTGCCGGGCCATCATCAGCGCCGTGGCGCCCGTCGCGCAGTTGTTGTTCACGTTGTAGACCGGGACCCCGCTCAGCCCCAGCTCGTAGACGGCCCGCTGGCCGGCCGTGGACGCCTGGAAGCAGTAACCCACCGGCACCTGTTCGACCAGTCCGTACGCGACGCCCGCGTCCGCCAGGGCCGCCGAGCCGGCCTCCCGCACCATGTCCCAGTACTGCCAGTCCCTCGACTCCGGCTTCTCGAACTTCGTCATGCCGACGCCCACGATGTACGACTTCACGCACCCGCCGTCCTTTCGTCCGGTCCTGCGGTCCTGCGGTCCTGGAACAGGGAGGGGCTGATCGTTCAGTCCCGGGGAAGGCCGAGGATGCGCTCGGCGACGACATTGAGCTGGACCTGTGTGGTGCCCCCGGCGATGGTCAGGCAGCGGGACATCAGCAGGTCGTGCACCGCCCGCTCCCCCGCCCCCTCCCGCACCGCGCCCGCCGGGCCCAGCAGTTCGAGCGTGAGCTCGGCGGTCCGCTGCTGGTGCGTGGTCTGGAGGAGTTTGCGTACGGCGGCCCCCGCGCCCGGCGCCTGTCCGGACACCTGCCGGAGCGTGGTGCGCAGCCCGATGCAGGCCAGCGCGTGCGCCTCGGCCGCGAGCGCCCCGATCCGGGCCCCGCAGGCCCCGTCGAGCCCGTCGAGCCCGGCGGCGCGGGCGATCAGGGCCTCCAGGCCGCTGTCGAAGGCCACCTGGTCGGCCATGTGGACCCGCTCGTGGCCGAGCGTGTCGCGGGCCACCCGCCAGCCGCCGTCGGCCGCGCCGACCAGGGCCTGGGCCGGGAGCGGCGCGCCGTCGAAGTACACCTCGTTGAAGAGGGAGTCACCGGTGATCTCGCGGAGCGGCCGGATCTCGATGCCGGGGGTCCGGCGCATGTCGACGACGAAGTAGCCGAGCCCCCGGTGACGGGGCGCGTCCGGGTCGGTGCGGGCCAGCAGGACGCCGAAGTCGGCGCGGTGCGCGGCGCTCGTCCACACCTTCTGTCCGCTGATCCGCCAGCCGCCGTCCCCGGTCCGCTCCGCCCGGGTCCGCAGCGAGGCCAGGTCCGAGCCCGCCTCCGGTTCCGAGAAGAGCTGGCACCAGCTCAGCTCCCCGCGCAGGGTGGGCGGGAGGTACCTCTCGCGCTGCGCGGGCGTCCCGTGGGCCAGCAGCGCGGGCACGACCCAGGTGGCGATCCCGATCCCGGAGAGGGTGACCCCGGCGGCCCTCAGCTCCTCCTCGACGACGAGCTGTTCGACGGGTCCGGCGCCCAGGCCGTACGGGGGCGGCAGGTGCGGGGCCGCGTACCCGGTGGGGGCCAGGACCCGCCGGGCCCCTGCCGGGTCGAGGCCGCGGGCCCGTCCGGCGGCGGCCCGGGCCCGTGCCCGGTGCGCCTGCGCCCCGGCGGGGAGCTCCAGGCGCAGCTCCCGCCGCGCGCCGCCCGCCGCGAGCCGCACGGCCCGGTCCCGGTGCCCGTCCCCGGTGCCGAGGAGCTGGCGGGCGACGAGGGCCCGGCGCAGCCGGATGTGGGCGTCGTGCTCCCAGGTGAAGCCGATGCCGCCGAGGATCTGGATGCAGTCCTTGGCGCAGGAGTACGCGGCGTCCAGCGCGGTGGCGGCGGCGAGCGCGGCGGCCAGCGAACGGGCCCCGGCGGGCCCGCGCGTGGCGGGCCCGTGCGCGGCGGGCCCGTGCGCCGCAGAGGGGTCCCCCGCAGGTCCGTCTCCCGCGGGTCCGTCCACGGCGCGGGCGGCGTCCCAGGCCAGCGCGCGGGCCTGTTCGAGGCGGAGCAGCATGTCGGCGCAGAGGTGTTTGACGCCCTGGAACCGGCCGATGGGGCTGCCGAACTGCTCGCGCTGCCTGGCGTGCCCGGCGGCCGTGTGCACCGCCCAGGCGGCGGTGCCGCAGGCGTCGGCGGCGAAGAGCGCGCAGGCCAGGTCCCGGACCAGCGCCGGGCCGGCCGCCAGCGTGCGGCCGGGCTCCACCCGGACCCGGTGCGCCCGCACCTCGGCGGTGGGCCGGGTCGGGTCGGCGCTCTCGTGGTTGCGGATCTCCAGCGCGGCGGCGTCCACCGCGAACCAGCGGGTCCCGTCCGGGGTCCCGGCCGCGAGCAGCACCAGATCGGCCCCGCCCGCGCCGAGGACGGGCGGGGCGGTCCCGTCGAGGAGGTGGGCGCCGTCCCCGGCGGGGGTGGCGCTCAGGCTCCCGGGCCCGAGCGCGACCGCGCCGATCCGCTCCCCCGTGCCGAGCGCGGCGGCGAGCGGCCCGGCCCCGGCGCGCCGCAGCAGGGCGGAGGCGAGCGCGTTCGGCAGGTACGGCCCCGGCAGCGCGGCCCGCGCGGTCTCCTCCACCACGACGGCGAGGTCGAGCAGGGTGCCGCCCTCCAGGTGCGGGGCGAGCAGTCCGGAGGCGGCGAGCCCGTCCCAGTAGGCGGGCCGGGTCCCGGCCGGCGGCGGGTCGTCGAGCAGCTCGCGCACCGTCCCGGGGGGCGCCGCCCGCGCCACCCAGCCGCGCACGGCCCCGGCCAGCTCCCGCTGTTCCCGTGTGATCCCGATGCCCATACGGATACCGCCGCCCTCCGCGCCGCGCCGCCGTCCGGTCGCGGGCCAGAGTAGAACACGTTCCATTCTGGCGGAAGGTCAGATGCGGCCGGGAGTCCGGATCGCGGCGGATTCCCCACCCCGCGCCGCCCTACCGGACCGATCCGCCGGGCCGATCCGCCGGACCGATCCGCCGGACCGGCGCCCCGACCCCGGCCGCGCCGCCCTACCGGGCGGTAGGGCAGCATGGGCCGCCACGACCCCGCCCGACCCCTCACCGCCGGAGGCACCATGGCCGCCACCCCCAAGCCGGAGACCCTGGCCGCCTTCGAGGCCGCCAAGGGGTTCATGCCCGTACGGGAGGGGCTCGCCCTGTACGCGGCCGCGGGCGAGGCGGCGGCGCTCGGGCTGCCGCTGCTGGAGGTCGGGACGTACTGCGGGCGCTCCACCGTGCTGCTCGCCGACGCCGCCCGCGAGGCCGGGGTCGTCGCCGTCACCGTCGACCACCACCGGGGCAGCGAGGAGCAGCAGCCGGGCTGGGAGTACCACGACCCCTCCGTCGTGGACCCGGAGAACGGCCTGATGGACACCCTGCCCACCTTCCGCCGCACCCTGTACCGGGCCGGGCTGGAGGAGCACGTCGTCGCCGTCGTGGGCCGCTCCCCGCAGGTCGCCGCCGTCTGGGGCGGCCCGCTCGGCCTCGTCTTCATCGACGGCGGCCACACCGACGAACACGCCACCGGGGACTACGAGGGCTGGGCCCCGCACCTCGCCGAGGGCGGGCGGCTCGTGATCCACGACGTCTTCCCCGACCCGGCCGACGGCGGCCAGGCCCCGTACCGGATCTACCTGCGCGCCCTCGCCTCCGGCGCCTTCGAGGAGGTCTCGGTGACCGACTCCCTGCGCGTCCTGCGCCGGACCGGCCCCGGCATCTAGTGCTGTGACCGGAAAGGTTCACCGGCCCGCGACGCCCGGCACGGCACCTCGCGATGTTGTCGGGTCGCCCAAGTACGTCCAGTACTACGGGCGCCCCTCCGCCTTGCGATGCGCTCGGCATCCGAAGGATCAAGGCAAGAGCCGAGACGAAGTGAGCGCAGCGAACGCAGTCGCACCGGACGCCGCGGGCCTACCGGCAAACCTTTCCGGTCACAGCACTAGCCCCGGCGTCCAGCCCCGGCACGCGGCCCCCCGCACCCGGCCGCACCGCGCCCCCGGACGGCCCAGGGTCCGGGGACCCGCCGGGGCGCCGGTCTAGCATCGCGGTGTGCGCTACGACGACACTCCCCCGCCCCCCGGTCCCGCCCCTCCGGCCGGTACGGGCCGGCCGTGGTACGCCCGCCGCTCCACCCTCGCCGTCGCCGCCGCGACCCTGGCCCCGCTCTGCCTCGCGGGCTGGGTACTGACCGAGGTGGCGACCGGGGCCGGGCCGCGGCGGATGCCGCAGTCCGCCCCGCCCGCGCCGCACCCGGCCCACGCGCCGGGCCGGGCGGCGGACGCCAAAGCGAACCCCGCGGCCGGGCCGGCCGGGACCGCCGGGGCCCCGCTCACCGGCCGGACCGTCGTCATCGACCCCGGCCACAACCCGGGCAACTTCCGGCACACCGCCGAGATCGGCCGGAAGGTCGACATCGGCACCACGCACAAGGAGTGCGACACCACCGGCACCACCACCGGCACCGGCTACCAGGAGGCCGAGTTCACCCTCGACGTCTCCCGGCGGCTGCGGACCGCCCTGGAGGCCCGGGGGGTCACGGTGGTCCTCACCCACGAGGCGGGCCGCCCCTGGGGCCCCTGCATCGACGAACGCGCCCGGATCGGCAACGAGGCCGGGGCCGACGCCGTCGTCTCCGTCCACGCGGACGGCGCCTCGGAAGGCAGCCGCGGCTTCCACGTCATCCTCCCCGCCGCGGTCAAGGGCGGGGCCGCCGACACCGCGGGAATCGTCGGGCCGTCCCGGCTGCTGGGCGAGGCGATCGCCGGGAACTTCGCCCGGACCACCGGCTCCACCCCCGCCAACTACCTCGGCGGCGGCACCGGCCTGGTGGTCCGCGACGACCTGGGCGGGCTGAACCTCTCGCTGCGCCCCAAGGTGTTCGTCGAGTGCGGCAACATGCGCGACACCAAGGACGCGGCACTGCTGGCCGACGCGCGGTGGCGGCAGAAGGCGGCCCAGGGCATCGCGGACGGCATCGTCGGCTTCCTCGGCGGGTAGGCCACGGGCGGACCCCGGCCGGCCGGGCCGGGCCGGGCCCCGGCCGGCCGGCTTCACGCCCGGACGGTTCCGCGCCCGGAATCGCCCCGCCGCCGGGGATCTCCGTACGATGGTGGCGCCCGCCGCTCCCGGCACGGTCCGCGACGGCGGCGCCACGAGACGACCGAGACCGAGAAGGACACCTGAGACGTGAACATCCGCTCCCTCACCAGAGGCGACGGCGTGGTGATCGGGGCAGCGGCGCTGCTGCTCATCGCCTCGTTCCTCGATTTCTACTCCGCCCCCGGCGTCGACCTGCCGAGCGTGTGGGACACCGACGTCTACCGTCTGGCGCTCCCCACCGTCTTCCTCCTCGGCCTCGTCGCCGCCGGACTGCTCGTCGCCGCCCGCTTCCTGCCGGAGGGCCGGGCCCTCGCCGGTCTGCCGCTGACGGCGTGGGGCACCGTCCTCGCCGTCGCCGCCGCCTGGGCCTCGCTCTGGTCGCTGATCACCAGCCCGAGCGGAGCCGACCTGGGCGCCGGCAGCGTCATCGCCTTCCTCGCCACCCTGGTCCTGGCCGGCGTCGCCCTCGCCGGGGCGAGAGTCCCCGCGCTCGCGGGCCCGCTGGTCCCCGCGCCCAGGCCCGTCGCCCCGCCCCACGGCGACGGGCAGCAGCCCGGCGCGGGCTACGGCTACCCCGGCGGGCAGACCCAGCCCTACGGTTCCACCCCGCAGCCGGCGCCCCCGTACGGCGGCTCCCCGGCCGCGCAGGCACCGGCCCCGGCCGAGTTCGCCCCGTTCTGGTTCGCCGTCCCGGTGGCCCGTCCGCTCTTCGCCGAGGACGGCTCCCCGACCCCGGTCGCCGAACTCACCCCGGGCACCTGGTACCTCGCCGTGGACCAGCGCGGCCCGGCCGCCCTGATCGCCCAGACCCAGGACGGACGCCGCGGCGTCCTCAACGACACCTCGGGCATCCAGCGGGGGTGAACCCGGTCCCGGGCCCACCCCGCCGCGGCCCCCCGCCCTTCACCGGGCGGGGGGCCGTCGGGCTTCCCGGTGCCGTTCCGGTGCCCTAGAGTCCCCTGACGCATCGTCAGGAAACTTTGGGACACCGGCACCGCGGAGGGACGTCCATGCGCCTGGGACTCGCACTCGGCTACTGGGGTCGCGGCCCCGATCCGGCGCAGCTCGGGCTGGTGACCGAGGCCGAGGCGCTCGGCTACGACTCCGTGTGGACCGCCGAGTCCTGGGGATCGGACGCCTTCACCCCGCTCACCTGGATCGCCGCGCACACCTCGCGCATCCGCCTCGGGACCGCCGTCGCGCAGATGGCCGCCCGCACCCCCACCGCCACCGCCATGCACGCCCTCACCCTGGACCACCTCTCGGGCGGCCGGATGATGCTGGGCCTGGGGCTCTCCGGCCCGCAGGTGGTCGAGGGCTGGTACGGCCGCCCCTTCCCCGCGAGCCCGCTCACCGCGACCCGCGAGTACGTGGACCTCGTCCGCCAGGTACTGCGCCGCGAGGGGCCCGTCACCCTGGACGGCCGCTTCCACAGCCACCCCTACCGGGGCCCGGACTCCACCGGGACCGGCCGGGCGCTGAAGTCCGTCACCCATCCGCTCCGCGCGGACCTCCCGGTACTGCTGGGCGCCGAGGGGCCCCGCAACGTCGCCCAGACCACACGGATCGCGGACGGCTGGATACCCCTCTACTGGTCACCGACCCGCACCGACCTCCACCGCGACGCGCTGTCGGCGCTCCCCGAGGGGTTCGTGATCGCGCCGCTGGCGCGGGCGAAGGTCTGCGACGACGTGGCCGAGGGCCTGCTGCCCGTCAAGGCCATGCTCGGCTTCTACATCGGCGGCATGGGTCACGCGGCCCGCAACTTCCACGCCGACCTGATGGCCCGCATGGGCTACGAGGACGAGGCCCGCCACGTCCAGCGGCTCTTCCTCGCCGGACGCGGGCGGGAGGCGGTGCTCGCCGTCCCGGACGCGTTCGCCGACGAGATCTCCCTGGTCGGCCCCCGCGAGCGGATCGCCGAACGCCTGGCCCTGTGGCGCGCGGGCCCGGTCACCGACCTCCTCCTGACCGCCCCGGACCCCCACACCCTGCGGGTCCTGGCGGAACTCAACGGCTAGTGCTGTGACCGCGTAGGTTCGCCGGGTTGGTGGTCGTGACGGTTGGATGTGCGGTGACGTCCATTCGACTAGTGGGCGGGAGGCCGTCCCCGCCTGCTCACCCCTGACGACGAGGACTTCGTCATCCGGACGGCCACCACCCGCCCCACCAGGCTCGGCCAGCCCTTCACCCGCTGGTCGATCCGCAAACTCGCCGCCTGCCTGCGGGAAGTGCCCGGACGTGTCATCCGCATCGGCCGTGAAGCCTTACGGTGCCTGCTCCGGCGCCGCGGCATCACCTTCCAGCGCACCAAGACATGGAAGGAACCACCCGACCCTCATCGCGACGCCGCGCTCGACCGGATCGAGCAGGTTCTGGACCGCTTCCCGGACCGGGTCCTCGCCTTCGACGAGTCCGGGCCGTTGGGTATCCGTCCCACCGCAGACTCCTGCTGGGCGAAGCAGGGCAAGCCAGAACGGCTGCCGGCGACCTACCGCCGCACCCACGGCGTCACCTGCTTCCACGGCTGCTGCTCCGTGGGCGACGACCACCCGTGGGGCGTCAACCGCCACCGCAAGGGCACCGCCAACACCCTGGCCGCGCTGAAGCCGAGAAGGGCATCCGCCGGGGCGGACGCCCCCTCAACGCCGCAGCCTGACCGACCGCGAACCGCAGCCCCGGAGTGCCGAAAGGGACAAGTTCACGAGAAGGACAGCGACAGAAGGACGACTCAGGAGGCGGACGGCTCGATCTCCCCCGCAAAGACGATGACCTGGTCGATGAGACTCCGCCGCAAATGGACGACGTCCGTTCCCGCCAGGCGGGGGCCTCCATCCGGCGTGGTGAAGACCCACTGGTACCGGGCCCACTCGTCAGGCATGTCCACCGCTGAGCAGCGCACCATCGTGCCTGTCCCCGCCGGGTGGCGCCGGATGTCCAGCACGAACCGCTCGACCGCCACGATTCCTTCGCTGCGACCCAACGGCCCCCAGAAGACCACGTCTGAGGTCAGGGCCTGGGAGAGCAGGGCAGTCACATAGCTGTCGTCCGAGGCGTTGAACGCGGAGATGAACGTGTCGATCGCGGAGCGTGCCGTCTCTTCCTGCATGCCCCAGTAATACCAGCCGTTGCGCGGGCGCTCGTCCCACGAGCCGCCTTCCGATCACGGTGGACCATCCCGGTCACAGCACTAGCCGCAGTCCGTCTCTTCCGGATCTCGCCGGCCGAACTCCGCCCACACCACCTTGCCCGGACGCCGCTCCAGCACCCCCCACGCGTCCGCGAGTCCCGCGACGATCAGCAGCCCCCGCCCGCCCTCGGCGAGCCCGGCCCCGCCGGGCGGCCGGGCCGGTCCGGGCAGGCGCCGGCCGCTGTAGCACTCGCGTCGAAACTCCGGATCTCGAAGAGCGCCGTCAGCAGGCTCGAACGGGGCGAAGGGCCGATCCCTCCGGAGATCCCACGGCTGCTCGACCAAATATTCGAGACGGACGGAAAATTCCGGCGGCTGCACGAGCGGATCATCGCCAACAGCTTGCCGATGACTTACCGGAAACGCGTCGAGGAGGAGCGAACGGCGCGAGCGATCTGGGAGTGGTCACCCACGCTCATCCCCGGCCTGTTCCAGACGTACGACTACGCCCACTCCCTGCTCCGGGTGGGACGGCCGAGGGCCACCGACGCGGAAGTGACGGGGCTCACCCGTGCCCGGGTGGCCCGGCAGGACATCTTCACCGGGCCCACCTCTCCGGACGTCCTCCTGGTGCTGTGCGAGTCCGCAGTGCGCCGTGAGGTGGCACCGCGCCCCGTGATGCACGCTCAGCTCGCCGCGCTCCTGGACCATGCGGAACGGCCGACGACGACCGTCCGTGTCCTCCCGCTCACCACGCGGCCGAACCTGCTCATGGATGCCCCGGTCACCATCCTGACCACGGCAGATCGCAGTCAGGTCACCTACGCCGAGACCTACCGCACGGCTACGGTCGTTGCCGATCCGGTCTTCGTAAGGGACGCAGCCACAGCCTTCATGGACCTGGTCGGGGAATCCCTGTCCGTACGGGACAGCGCCGGCCTCATACGCGAGCAGATGCGGAGCCTGGCATGAGCACCGCCACCGGCACGGTCCCCGTCCGCAAGGCACCCGACGGCCCCGTGCTCCGCTTCGGCGCCCCGGCATGGGCCGCGCTCGTCGCCCTGGTGCGCGACCACCACTGAATCCCGCGCGTCAGGCACCCTCGGCGCAGTCACACCGTCACGTCGTCTCCCCGCCGTCCGCCTCCGGGACCACCGTCAGGAGTTCGCGCAGGTCCAGGGGCATGACGGCGATCTCGGTGCGGGTGCCGTCCGGGAGGAGGCAGGTGACGATCCGGGAGCCGTGGTTGATGGAGATCGCCTCCTTCACGGAGGGGACCCGGACCCCGGTGGCGCGGGCGCCGTCCAGCGGGACGGGTTCGCCGCGCCGGGGGGACCAGCGGGCGCCGCCGCCGTCCGTGTCGACCCGGCCCGCCTGCCAGCGGCCGGTACCGGCCCGGCGGCGGGCCATGCAGGGGATGCCGGGGGCGGGCCCGGCGGCGGTGCGCTCGCGGTGCTTGCGGCGCGCCAGCCAGCCGGCCCCGGCCGCCACGAGGGCGAGGACGACGAACTCGATCACACGCCCCATTGAAACAGGCCTCTGGGGAAACGGGCCTCTGGGGAAACGGGCCGGGCGGACGGACCCCGCAGGTCCGCCCGGCCCGCCCGGTCCCGGGGGTCAGCCGCCGCTGAGCTGGGTGGCGGACGGCACCTGGTCCGTGACCACCGCGCCCGCGCTCTTGCCCGCGTCCTTCACATTGCCGATGACCTTCTCGAAGGCGCCCACGTCGGCGTCGCTCGCCTCGCCCTTGCGCAGCTTCGTCCCAAGCTCCTTCAGCGAGTCGATGCCCGCCGTCAGCGGGGCCACCGCCTTCGACAGCAGTTCGTCGCCCTTGGCGTTGTTCACCGCGGCCTTCAGCCGGTTGTACGTGAAGGCGCCCGCGAGCCCCGCCTTGACCAGCGCGAACTTGCGCCCGTCCGCGCCCTGCTTGAACTTGCCCTCGCGGTACGGCTTGACGATCCACTGGTAGGTCGCCCCGGCCGCGAGCCCGGCGTTGGTGACGAACCGCGTCTTGGCGAACTTCTGCGCCTCCGCCGAGCTGGTGGGCGAGGCGGTCCCGGCCGCCTGGTCGGCGGCCTGGCTCGCGGTCGTGGCGGTGTCCTTGCCCTTGTCGCCGCCGCACGCGGTGGTTCCCGCGAGCAGCGCGGTGGACAGCAGCGCCACGGCGAGGGCGCGGCGGAAACGGACGGTACGGCGGGGGACGCTCACGGCTGCCTCCGGGGACTGAGGTACTCCGGTACCCCCGCAGCCTCACCCGGGGCGTCCGGCTCCGCCACCCGGGGGACCCGTTCGGGTACCCCGGACGGCGTACGACGGGCGCCGCACGACGGACGGCCCACGACAGGCGACGGGGGCCGGGCGGGGTCTCAGCCGCAGCAGCCGGGGGCCAGGCCCGACGGGAGGGCGTGCCCGCCGAAGACCTCGGTGGTGGCCTCGTCCCCGCCGAGGGCCGCGACGGCCAGCAGCAGGGAACCCGCCGTCCACGTCGTCTGTTCCACCGGCCAGACGGCCTCGTCCTCGAAGACGTACCCCGTCCAGTACATGCCGTTCTCCGCCCGCAGGTGGGCCACGGACCGCAGGATCTCCCGCGCCCGGCCGGCCTCCCCCATCGCCCACAGCGCGAGCGCCAGCTCGCAGGACTCGCCGCCGGTCACCCACGGGTTCGGCAGCACGCAGCGCACGCCGAGCCCGGGGACGACGAACTCGTCCCAGCGTTCGGCGATGCGGGCCGCGGCCTGCGCTCCGGTGACCGCGCCGCCCAGGACGGGGTAGTACCAGTCCATCGAGTAGCGGTTCTTGTCGAGGAAGCGTTCGGGGTGGCGGCGGATGGCGTGCCCGAGCGCGCCCGCCGCCAGTTCCCAGTCGGGCTGCGGGTCCTCGCGGTGCGCGGCGACGGCCAGCGCGCACCGCAGGGCGTGGTGGACGGAGGAGGAGCCGGTCAGCAGGGCGTCGGTGACGTCGGTGCCGTCCTCCTCCCGCTTCCAGCCGATCTCGCCGCCCGGCTGCTGGAGCGTGAGCACGAACTCGACGGCGGCGAAGACGACGGGCCACATCCGGTCGAGGAAGGTCTCGTCGCGGGTGGACAGGTAGTGGTGCCAGACGCCGACGGCCACGTACGCGACGAAGTTGGTCTCCCGGCCCGCGTCCTGCGGCGCGCCGGTGTCGACCCCGCCGGGCCGGTCGGCGTAGGCCGCGTACCAGGAGCCGTCCGGGTTCTGGTGGGCGGCGAGCCAGGCGTAGGCGCGGGCCGCGGCCTCGTGCTCGCCGGCCGCGTCCAGGGCCATCGCGGCCTCGGTGTGGTCCCACGGGTCGAGGTGGTGGCCGCGGAACCAGGGGATGGCCCCGTCCGCCCGCTGGGCGGCGCGGATGCCCGCGACCGTCTCGGCGGCCTGTCCGGCGGTCAGCACCCCGTCGAGCACCAGGTGTTCCGTGCGTCCGGGCGAGCTCACCGGAGGGCGCCGGCGGGGAGGTGCGGCTTGGTCGCGTACGCCACGAAGCTCTTGCCGATGACCGGGTTGAGCGCCTGCTCCGCGAGGCGGGTGGCCAGCGGCTTCTTCATGATGTCCCAGACCAGGAGCTTGTGGTACGCCTTGACGGGCAGCACCTTGTCGTTGTCGACGCCGAAGGCGCACTTGAGCCACCAGTACGGGGAGTGCAGCCCGTGCGCGTGGTGCGTCCCGTACGGCTTGAGGCCCGCCGCCTCCATCTTGGAGAGCAGCTCGTCGGCCTTGTAGATGCGGATGTGGCCGCCCTCGACCTCGTGGTAGGCGTCGCTCAGCGCCCAGCAGATCTTCTCGGGGCCGTAGCGCGGCACGGTGACGGCGATGCGTCCGCCGGGCTTGAGGACGCGCACCATCTCGGCGAGGACGCCCTTGTCGTCGGGGATGTGCTCCATCACCTCGGAGATGATGACGACGTCGAAGGACTCGTCGGGGAAGGGCAGGGCGAGCGCGTCGCCCTCCATGGCGGTGGCGGTGGCGCCCGCCGGGGCCTCGCCGGCCTCCTTCATGGCGGCGAACCACTTGGCGACCTCGCGGATCTCCTCGCCGTTGCGGTCGACGGCGACCACCTGGGCGCCGCGCCGGTAGCACTCGAAGGCGTGCCGGCCCGCGCCGCAGCCCAGGTCGAGGACGCGGTCGCCTGCGGCGAGCGGGAACCGGGAGAAATCGACGGTCAGCACGGGGTCCTGCCTTCGCGGTCGCGGGGGTGGTGGGCGGGGAACGGGGTCGGGCGGGTCGAACGGGTGGGGCAGGCCGGATGGTTCGGACAGGCCGGGCGGGTCGGCCGGGGCGTGCGGAAGGTCACCGCGTACTGCGGGTACGGGCGGCCCGTGCCACGGCGGCGCGGTAGTGCGCGGCGGTGCCCTCGGCGGCCCGCGCCCAGGTGAAGCGGGCCAGGACCCGTCGCCGTCCGGCGGCGCCGAGGCGGGCGCGCAGCGCCGGGTCGCCCAGCAGCCGTTCCAGGGCGGCGGCCAGCGCGCCCGCGTCGCCCGGCTCCACGGCGAGGCAGGTCTCCCCGTCGGGTCCGGTGACCTCGGGGATCGCGCCGCCGGTGGTGGCGACGAGCGGGGTGCCGGTGGCCATGGCCTCGGCGGCCGGGAGCGAGAAGCCCTCGTAGAGGGAGGGCACACAGGCGACCTCGGCGCTGCGGACGAGGTCGACGAGTTCGGCGTCGGTGACACCCTTGACGAAGCGGACGGCGCCCTGGAGTCCGTACGTGTCGATCGCGCGGGCGACCGGCCCGCGTTCGGCGCGGTTGCCGACGACGACGAGGTGGGCCGCGGGCCGCTCGGTGCGGAGCTTGGCGAGCGCCTCGACGAGGTGCACGAGCCCCTTGAGCGGCACGTCGGCGCTGGAGGTGGTGACGATCCGGCCGGGGACCTCGGCGACGGCCGGATCGGGGGACCACAGGTCGGTGTCGGCGCCGATGTGGACGACGTGGACGCGCTCGTCGCGCACGCCGAGGTGCTCGACGATCTCCCGCTTGGAGGAGCCGGAGACGGTCAGCACGGAGGGCAGCCGCCGGGCCACCCGCCCTTGCATGCGGGTGAAGCCGTACCAGCGGCGCACGGAGGCGCGTTTCGCGCGGCTCCCGGCGGCGTCGAGGTCCAGTTGCCGGTCCACGGTGATCGGGTGGTGGATCGTGGTGACCAGCGGCGCGCCGAGGGAGCCCAGCAGGCCGTAGCCCAGGGTCTGGTTGTCGTGGACGACGTCGAACTCGCCCGCGCGCGCGGCCAGGTGGCGCCGGGCCCGCAGCGAGAAGGTCAGCGGCTCGGGGAACCCACCGGTCCACATGGTGGCGACCTCAAGGGCGTCGACCCAGTCCCGGTACTCGTCGCGGCGCGGGGTGCGGAAGGGGTCGGGCTGCCGGTAGAGGTCCAGGCTCGGGAGTTCGGTGAGCGAGGCGCCCGTGTCGAGCACCGGATAGGGCTGCGCGCCGATGACTTCGACGGAGTGTCCGAGGCGGACGAGTTCCCGCGAGAGGTGGCGTACGTAGACGCCCTGGCCGCCGCAGAACGGGTTCCCCTTATAGGTGAGGAGTGCGATGCGCAGCGGGCGGTCGCCGTCGGTGGCGGAACCCGCGAAAGGGCTCGTCACCATGGCCTCAGCGGTCACTCTCGGCCCCCTTCTCCCGGCACTTCCGCCGGAGCGTAACCGCTCGCATAATGTAGAACAAGTTTCAGACTTGATCCGTCGACGACCCTTGAATCTACCGGCCGGAAACCACACCGTAAGAGGCGGGGCGGGTGATTCGCGCCACGGACGCGACGCCTGCCATGCTGACCCCGGACCACCCCGGACCACCTTGGGGACAGCCCGCCACAGCGACACGCAACGCCAGGGAACGGGACAGATGACAGCGGAAGCGAAGGCCCTCGCCACGTCGGCGTCCCCCTCCCTGACGGAACGCCAGGAGGCGCGCCGGCGCCGCATCCTGCACTCCAGCGCCCAGTTGGCGGGCCGGGGCGGTTTCGACGCCGTCCAGATGCGGGAGGTCGCCGAGTCCTCCGGCGTGGCGCTGGGCACGCTCTACCGCTACTTCCCGTCCAAGGTGCACCTGCTGGTCGCCACCATGCAGGACCAGCTCCAGCACATGCACACCACGCTGCGCAAACGCCCGCCGGCCGCCGACGACCCGGCGGCGCGGGTCTCGGAGACCCTGATGCGGGCCTTCCGCGCGCTCCAGCGGGAGCCGCACCTGGCCGACGCGATGGTCCGCGCGCTGACCTTCGCGGACCGCAGCGTGAGCCCCGAGGTGGACACGGTCTCCCGGCTGACCACGGCGATCATCCTGGACGCGATGGGCCTGGACGGCCCGCCGACGGCGGAACAGCTCTCGGCGGTCCGGGTCATCGAGCACACCTGGCACTCGGCGCTGATCACCTGGCTCTCGGGCCGCGCCTCGATCGCCCAGGTCAAGATCGACATCGAAACGGTCTGCCGCCTGATCGACCTGACGACCCCGGAAAAGTCCTGATCCCACCACTCCGGCCGCGCCTGCCGCTCCCGCGCGGGGCGGTCGGGGGGCAGGGCGGTCGGCGGGGCGGGGGCTCCGGGGCGGCGGGCCGCTCCCCGGCCCGGGTCCGCCGCCGGCCGGCGGCCCCGTCCCGTCAGCGGACCACGGGACCCGCACGCAGAGACCCCGCCACGGCGGGCAGCGCGTAGCGGGGTCCCGGGGGTGGCATCATCAGATGGCGCCGAGCGTGCCCGCCTTGACGCTCGCGGTGAACGACGCGAAGGCGGCGGCGGGGAAGACCAGCGCGGGGCCGTGGGGGTCCTTGGAGTCACGGACGGGAACGGTGCCGTGCGGGGCGATCAGGTTGGCGGCTACCTCGATGCAGTCGCCGCCGTTGTTGCTGTAGGAGGACTTGTACCAGCGGGGTTCGGTCGTGGTCGTCACGGGGTGCCCTTTCATGCCTGGCGGATCATGGCCACGGATGCCGCTTGGGAGAGCGATTCGGCCTGTAGCTGATGGTAGGCCGTCAATATGGGCAGTACCGATGGACTGTCCCGCTCAAGGTTCCCTTGCGCCTGGGACTCGGCGTAGCAGATCACAGACCGATCCGGCAGCGTCAGCAAGTTCACCGGCAGGTCGAACGAGCGGCGTTCGCCTATGTCGTACGGCGCCACCTGGAGCAGTGTGTTCGGCTGCTCGGCGAACGCCACCAGATGCGCCAGTTGTGCGTCCATGACGGCAGCACCGCCCACGGGCCGCCGAATGCAACTTTCGTCCAACACCACGAACAGCATGGGTGGCTGCTGCCGCACCAATGCCGCCTGCCGCTCCGCCAGGAACGACACTCGCTCGTCCGCCTGGTCGGGTGTGATGGCGCCCCGCCGCACAGCGCTGTCCGCCAACACCCTCGCGTATTGCGGCGTCTGCAACAAACCAGGGACGATTCCGACGTTGTACAGCCGGATCTCCACTGCCCGGCTCTCGTAGCCGACGTACTCAGGAAAGCCCTCCAACAAGCTGCCGTTCCTGAGTTCGTTCCACTCCCGCTCGAACGTGTCTGCCCCTCCTACGCGGCCGAAGGCAATGTCAGCGTCCTGCGAAAAGTGCTTCGTCGGAGGTTTGCGACCAGTTTCGACCGCCGAAATATGCTGCCCGGAATATCCCATCCGGCCGCCCAGCTCCTCTTGCGTCCAGCCGCGCGCCTCTCGCAAACTGCGCAAACGCGCGCCAAAGGCGGCCCCGGGGCTGCGGTCAGGGTTCAACTCCTTGCGATTTACCACGAGATGGATGGTCCTTCCTTCGCGGTTGCCACGTTGAAGAGCGACCCACTGTAGAGGACCGTGTACCTCCCTGGCGACGAAGTTCGGGAGGTCTGATGAACGGGTACAGGCGTGGGCCGGGCGGGGCCGTACTGCTGAGTCGGCAGTGCCCCGACCATCCGACCATGCACGCCCTGGCGGCACATCTCGCGGTGCTCTTTTCACCCGGACACCGCCACGCGGAACAGGTGTTCGGCGAAGGGTACGAGGGCCGGTTTTCCCTTCTCACCGACCTGAGCCCGGAAGAGGCGTTCGGCGGGGATACCGGATGACCGGCGTAGACCTCCGAAAGCGGCGCACCCCGTGGCTGCCCGCATGGGTCCCGAAAACCGGAATCGAACTGCGCGAAGCGGGCATGGACTTCGACGCGGTACGGATGCCCGACCGGGCCGGCGAGGACGCCATGAACATACTGCGCCGCCTTACCGCCTACGTTCCCGGGCCTGTTCTCTCGGAGTACGGCGGGCGCTGGTTCTACTTTCTCGTGCCTCCCCGGACGGCACGGAACCTCACCTGGCCGAAGTGGGTCACGCTCTGCGCACCGGGGGAGGGCGAGACCACCTACGTCGGAGTGCCCGGCCTGTCCGGCGCCACCGGGTCGCTCCAGTGGCTCACCCTGCCCACGGCGGAACGCCCGTACGTCTGTGCCTACCTGCTGGAGCGGGTGGTGAAGGAGATCAAGCGCGAGGCCGCCGATCTCCCGTGACCTCCCGCTCCTGTCGAGCCGGCCCGCGCCCCAAGGGCGGGTTCCAGCACAGAGGTCCGGCGGGGAAGCAGGCACTTCCCCGCCGGGTCGTACACCCGAGGACCCACACACAGACAGGGGATCACTCATGGCGGCATCAACGTTACTCACGTTCGCATGGCTGGAGGTCACGGGGCTCTGCAACGAGTTCTGCGATCACTGCTACGCGGACAGCGGCCCGAAGGGCACGCACGGCACCATGGCCGTGCGGGACTGGAAGCGCACCCTCGACCAACTCGCGGACATGGGCACCGAGAACGTGCAGTTCATCGGCGGTGAGCCGACCTTGTACCCGCACCTGCCCGAGCTGATCGAACACGCCCACGGGCGGGGTCTCGGCATCGAGGTGTTCTCGAACATGACCCACATCCGGGACGAGCTGTGGGGCACGTTCACGAAGTACGGCGTCACGCTCGCCACGTCGTACTACTCCGACGACGCGCAGGAGCACGACCAGGTGACCCGGCTGCGGGGTTCGCACAGGAAGACCCGTGCCAATATCCGGAAAGCGATCGACCTCGGCATGCCGATCCGGGGCGGGGTCGTCTCCGTGAACTCCGGCCAGCGCGTCCAGGGAGCGGCGAACGATCTCGCGGCGCTCGGCGTGGGGCAGGTCGACGGAGACCGGACCCGCGCCTTCGGACGGGCCGGTCAGGGAGCCGTGCCCACCGTCGCGGACCTGTGCGGACACTGCGCGCACGGAAAGTGCGCCATCGGCCCTACAGGCGACGTGTGGCCGTGCGTGCTCGGCCGGTTCCTCAGCCTGGGGAACGTGAAGGACACCCCCCTGGCCGAGATCTGGACCAGCACCCGTACGGCCGAGATCCGTGCGGAAATCGCAGCGGCACGACCGGACAAGGCCGAGTCGTGCAACCCGCCCACGTTCCTTCCGAGCTGTAGTCCGTGCGCCCCCGCATCAGGGGTCTGCGATCCGAAGGAGGCAGACGCCGCGCCGGGGATGGCTACGATCGGCGCACCTGCGTAACTCCGCACCGAAGGAGACACATGGACCACCACGGCGACCACTACGGGGCGTGGCTCGGCGAGAGTCGGCCGGACCCCGCCGGGCACCGTAGCGAGGAGGAGTGGGAGATCATCGCGGGCTACATCCGGTTCGCGGCGGGCAAGGTGGGCCCCAAGTTGCCGGTGTGTCTTCCGGGCGAGATGCAGCAGTGCGGGCGGAGCTACCGGGACCACGTCCTCCCGTGGGCGGCAGCGCTCAAGGCTGCGGCGCAGCACATGATCGAGAAATCGGCACCGTCACAAGCCCAGGCTGCCTATGCCACCGGCCCGCTCTATCAGATGCGGCTCGCCGAGCTCCGCGTGAGGCACGCCGCCCGAACCACTCCTGAACCACCGCTGCGGAAGTTCTGAGATACCGGACGGGCCCCGTAGCAGCACTGTCGCGCGCGGGATGGGCCGGGGTCGGGCGGGGGCCGTTGCCCGGCCCCGGTCCGTCACCCGGGTCCGCCGCCCCGGGTCCGCCGCCCGTCGGCAGAACCGTCCGTCAGCGGACCACGGGACCCCGCCCGGCCCGCCGGTGGGCCGGGCGAGCAGACAGACCGAGAACTCCTGCCGCACCTCGCCGTCGTCGTAGGCGAAGACGTGACCGGGGTAGGTGTACGTCCCCACGATCCCGGTGATCTCCACCGTCACCCCGGTCTCCTCGAAGGTCTCCCGGACCGCGCAGTCACCGATGGACTCCCCCAGCTCCCTCTTCCCGCCGGGCAGGGCCCGCATCCCGTTGTCCGTCCGCCGCTGCAACAGCACCCGCCCGGCGTCGACGACGACGACCGCCGAAGCCGCCGGCACCAGACTGTTCGCCTCGGGCGCCTCCGGATCGTCCTCGTAGTCACGCCTGGCCATCTCGCCCCGCCTCCCGGACGCCGCGTCCTCGTGACCGTTCTCAAAGCGGCTCCGACACCGCTGACATCGTGCGGCCTCCTCAGCCCTTCCGGGCCGTACCCTCGGGCCACACGACCGTGACCGGCTTCCCGCTCGCGCGGGCCTGTGCCACCGTGTCGGCGGTACCACCCCGGCCGCTGGACGGCTGTCCGTCCCACACGGCGACGAGCCGGTCGGCGCGGCGGAGCAGTTCACTGTTCGCGGCCTCGTACGCCGCCCGGTCCGCCTCGGCGTACGGCATCACGACGACCTCGGCCGCGGCCTGGCGGAGGCGGTCGAACTCCGCCGCGTGGCCGGGCTTCACCTTCGCCTCCCGATAGTCCTGGGACGGCACCACGACGACGAGCCGCCCGCCGAGCGAGAGCACCGCGTCGGCGAACAACGCGTCCGCCCCCTTCGCGATGCAGGAGACCCCCGTCAGCCCCTCCTCGGTATACGGACCGAGCAGAGCCGCCAGCGCTTCCCGCACCACGGGCACGCTCTCCTCGGCGAGGTCCATGTGCCCGGTCACCGCGATCACGGTCATGCCGTCCCCCTCGGGTCAGTTCGCCAACAGCTCGCGGATGCTATCGCGGGCCTGCCGCACGCGTCTGTTCCCGGAGCGGCCCCGGGTCAGGAGCTGATGAGACGGCTGTCGAAGCCGGAGCGCAGGAGGCGTTCGTAGGCGTCGTGGACGTCCTCCGGGACGTCTTGTTCGACGGAGAAGCCGAGTTTTGGGTACTCGATGACCCGTTGCAGGTCGCCGACGAGCATGTCCACGACGAGCTTCTCGTCGCCGATGGACTTGAGGTAGTCGTCGAACTCCAGGGGCTCGGAGGCGCAGACGACCTCGGCCTCGGGCCATAGCCGGCGGCACGTGGCGTAGGAACGGCGTTCCATGTACGGCTTGGAGATCAGGAGCAACGATGTGACCCCCGCACCGGCCGCGTGCAGCACGTCGCGGGAGAACGTGATGTTCTGGCCGGTGTTCCCGGCTTCGGTCTCCAGCAGGATCGCCTCGTCGGGAACGCCCAGGCCGAGTGCGTGCTCGCGGTAGTGGACCGCTTCGCCGCGCGGGAAGCGGGCCGCGGTGGTCAGGCTGTTGCCGCCGCTGAACACGACCACGGGGAAGAGGCCCGCCCGGTAGAGGTCCGCTGCGGCGGTGGCGACGCCGAGGTCGTGGCTGCCGAGGCCGATGGCCGCGGAGCACGGGCGTACCTCGTGGCCCATCTGATGGTAGCGCCAGATCAGGACGGCATCGTTCCACTGCTCATCGGTGATCGTGCGCTCTGCGCGGTCCGGCACGGGGGCTCCCTGGTTCATCGCTTCGACCACTTACCTCGGCACGAGGACCGGCGGGTCCTCGTACGACCGCCGGATTCCCTCGATGCTGCGCAGTTGGTGGCTCAGGCCGTGATGCGAGGCCGTGCGCGCCGCGCCGCCGAGGACGGTCAGCCCATCATCGCGGGTGGCCGGGTCGGACAGAAGGATGTGCGAGTACGCGGTGTCCAGCCGGACGCGCTGCATGGGCGAGTCGACCGAACCGGTCGCGCGGGCGATGCCGATGCAGTGGAGCGCCTGCGTCAGCTCACCGGCGCCGCGGTGCGCGAGGGCCAGCTTCTGATGAGCGACGGACCAGTCCTCGGGCTCGCCGAGATCCTCGAAGCCCCGGACGGCCGTCCGCATGACCTGTGTGGCGTACGCGTTGTCGCCCTTCTTGCTGAGCGCGGTACCCACCCATAACCGGGCTCTGGCCCGGTCGCGACGGCTCAGGCGTTCGTCGTCGGCGAGTTGCTCGTACTGCCGTACCGAGGTGTCGAGCTGTCCGGCCATCTCCGTGACCACCGCGAGGGACAGCTCGATCTGCGCGGCGCGGCGGGGGATGGCCAGTTCGGTGAAGAGGCTGTGGGCCGTGGTGTAGGTGTGGCGGGCCGAGAGCGGGCCGAGGAGTGCGCCTTGATCACGCTGGAGGTCACCGAGCAGGGTGAGGGACCGGCCGTAGAGATAGGCGCCCCTGTCGTCGAGGCCCCGGGGGCGTGGCGGCTGAGCCACCGGTTGAGCAGGTCCGAGGCGAACGTGAATCTCTGGTGGCTCAGGCAGACGATGGCGCGGTCGATGTCCTCGGTCCACTCCTCGTGGTCCGGGGCGCCCGGCTTCACCCGCGAGCCGTGCAGGGCCTGTTCGAAACGGCCGTGGGCGGCGGCGTCCGCGCGCACGAGGGCGGTGTCGAGGATGGCCTGTGTGTCCGGGCGCGGCCGGGTGGCCTCACCGTGCTTCTCCCACTTGGCCACCGTCCGCAGTGCGACGCCCAGATGCTCCGCGAACGCGCGGGTGCTCATCCGGAGCGCCGAGCGCAGGGCCTTCGCTTCCCGGCCGGTCCACAGCTGCACACTGACCACGGGCTGCCTCCCTCCGCCACGTATCGAAGCACGCCGGGCACAGGCTGCGGGCGGGAAGTGCAACGCAAGTGCAACAGTCGGTCATTTCGGGGCCGTTCGGCGAACGGAACGCTCGTCCCCATGGAATTCATCGCGGAACACCGTGGGGCCGACGGCCCCTTCGTCGTGGAGCGGGAGCACCCCGTGGGGGCCCGCCCTGCCGTACGGCAGCGGGGAGGGGTGTGATGTCCCTGCGCCAGGCGCTGCGGCGCGCGTCCCCCGTCGAGAGGTTTCCGGGGCTGCGCCTCCTGCCGGTCGGCGAGGAATGGGACGTCGTGCGCATGCGGGCCGAGGCGGGGTTCCTCGCCCTCGCCCATCTGCGTGCGGCCCAGGCCGACCTCGGGCCGGTCCTGCACGACCGGCTCAGCGAGCGCCTGTACTTCGCCGTACCCGTCGACAGCAGCGCGAGCTGGTCGGGACTGCCGGTGAAGGTGCTCGCCGTCGGATCGTGGCTCGTCGCACCCGACCCGAACGGTTCGGACGGCCACACCGGCGGGTGGTGCGAGCTGCCCGACGACGAGACGCTCACCGACCCCGTAGCCCTGCGCCGAGCCCTGGACCAGCAGCGCACCGACCCCGTCCCCTCCCCCGCCTGAGTCGCCGCGCGCCCGGCCCGGCCCCGGCGCCGCGTGGTGGTCCGGTCAGTCGGCCGGGGGGAAGACCGGGGTGCCCGTCGGGATGAGGGTGAGGGAGATGGCCTCCACCGGGCAGCCCTCCGCCGCCCGCAGGACCGGGGCGTTCGGCCGCGTCTCGGGGGTGCGGGGGCGGGCCTGGCGGGCCGTGTCCAGGGTGAAGTCCTCCGGGGCGTGGTGCACGCACATGCCCGAGCCGACGCAGATCCCGCGGTCCACCGCGACCCGCCAGCGCTCGCCCGTCCCGGCCGCCTCCGTGCCCGTCTGGTCCGTGCCCGTCTGGTCCGCGCCCACTACGCCCGCGCCCCGGGCGGCAGGTACCCCGCCGGCAGGTGGATCATCTGGGGCTCCAGGTACGCGTCGAGCCCCTCCGGCCCGAACTCCCGGCCCAGGCCGCTGTTCTTGCGGCCGCCGAAGGGGCCCAGCATGTCCAGGCTGAAGGTGTTCACGTTGAAGGTGCCGGTGCGTATCCGCCGGGCGAAGTCGATGCCGCGCTCCACGTCCCCGGTCCAGACGCTGCCGCTCAGCCCGAACTCCGAGTCGTCCGCGATCCGCGCGGCCTGGGCCTCGTCCTCGTACGGGATCAGGCAGACCACCGGGCCGAAGATCTCCTCCCGGGCGATCCGCATCGCGTTGTCCACGTCGCCGAAGAGCGTCGGCTCGACGTACCAGCCCCGGTCCAGCCCCGCCGGGCGGCCGCCGCCGGTGAGGAGCTTGGCGCCCTCCTCCTGGCCGATCCGGATGTACTCCAGCGACCTTCGCCGCTGCCGCTCGGTGACCAGCGGGCCGAGCTGGGTCGCCGGGTCCAGCGGGTCGCCGACGACCAGCGCCCCGGCGGCGGCGGCGAGCGCGGCGGCCACCTCCTCGTACCGGCCGCGCGGGGCGAGGACCCGGGTCTGGGCCACGCACGCCTGACCGTTGTTCATCCAGGCCGCCGGCGCGATCCCGGCGACGGCGCTCTCCAGGTCGGCGTCCGGCAGGATCACGGCCGCCGACTTGCCGCCGAGTTCCAGGGTGACCCGGGTCAGGTTGCGCGCGGCGACCTCCATCACGCGGCGGCCCGCCGCGACCGAGCCGGTGAAGGCGACCTTGTCGATGCCGGGGTGTGCGACCAGGTACTCACTGACCTCGGGGCCGGCGGGCAGCACCGACAGCACGCCCGGCGGCAGCCCGGCCTCCCGCGCGATGTCGGCGAGGAGGTAGGAGTCGAGCGGCGATTCGGGGGACGGTTTGAGGATCACCGTCGACCCCGTCAGCAGCGCGGGCGCGAGTTTGGCGGCGGCCACGAACTGCGGCACGTTCCAGGGGATGACGGCCGCGACGACACCCACCGGTTCGCGGCGTACGAGGATCGGCCCGAGCGCCCCCTGCCGGTGTTCCTCGTAGGAGTGGGCGCGGGCGACGGTGACGGCCGCGTCGTAGACCATCATCGGGCCGAGCGCCTGGGCGAGGACGCTCCAGGAGTACGGGGAGCCGTTCTGGGAGCTGATCGAGCGGGCGATCTCCTCGTGCCGGACGGCGAAGGCGTCCTTGATCCGGGAGACGACGGCGATCCGCTCCTCCAGGCCCGTCCGGGGCCACGGGCCCTCGTCGAACGCCTCGCGCGCGGCCCGCACCGCCCGGTCCACGTCCGCCTGCGAGGCGTGCGGGACGCGGCCGATGACCTGCTCGGTGTGGGGGGAGACGACCTCGATCGTGCCGGTGCCCAGCGGCTCCACCCACTGCCCGCCGATGAACAGGTGTCCGTGTTCCACGAGCTCGGTCATGGCTGCTGCCTCCTGCGGCTTGGCGTCCCCGCACTGATACCAGTTCCCGCAGGAGGAGTCCACGGCCGGTACGGGGCCCGTCCGAAAACATCTGAGCAGTAGTCAGATGCGTCGCGGGGTGCCGTACCGGGTCCCGCGCGAACCCCGTGCGGCAGGGCAAGCGGAACGCGTCCCCGCCCGGCCCGGGCGGCCCGGGGGCGGGCGCGGGGCGGCGGTGGAAGGTCGCGGGCGTGGTGGCGGTAAGGGGCGTCCCGCTCCGGCGCCACCCGACGCCTGTGCCGTGTACCGGTACAGTGAGGAGGTCGTTCACACTTCCGTACAGGGGGAAGCCGGTGCAATTCCGGCGCTGACCCGCAACCGTGACCCACTTCCGGCCTCGCCGGGACGGGGAGCCGGAATGCCCTGTGGTGGAGTGCGCGGCTCGCGCCGCCGGTCCCTCCGGCGGCCGGCACCGTCGAGGTAAACGGAGCCGGAGCCCGGTGCCTGCGCGTGCCTGTCTCCCGTTCCCCGGTACGAGAGGCACCCGCCCCCATGAACGTCCGACGCAGCGCCGCCGCGCTCGCCGCCTCCGCCGTGCTCTGCGCGGGCGCCGCCCCCGCAGCCCTCGCCACCACCGCGCCGCCCGCCCCCTCCGCGCCCCCCGTCGTCCCTGCCGGGCTGTACGGCACGGCCGACCCGTCCTACGACGGTGTCTGGCGCCAGTCCTTCGCGCTGCTCGCCCAGGACACGGTCGGCGTGGTGCCCGCCGCGCAGGCCGTCGACTGGCTCGTCGGCCAGCAGTGCGCGAACGGCGCCTTCTCCTCCTTCCGCGCCGACACCGCCAAGCCCTGCGACGCGACGACGATGCTCGACTCGAACGCCACCGCGATGGCCGTGCAGGCGCTGACGGCGCTGGGCGGCCGGGAGGCGACCGTCACCAAGGCCGTGGACTGGCTGAAGTCCGTGCAGAACGAGGACGGCGGCTGGAGCTACGTCCCCGGCTCGCCCTCCGAGTCCAGCTCCACCTCGCTCGTCCTCAGCACGCTGGGCGTGGCGGGCGCGTCCCCCGCCGACGTGACGTCGGGGACGGGCCGCTCCGGCTACGACGCGCTGCTCCCCTTCCAGCTGGGCTGCGACGCCGAGCCCGCCGCCGACCGGGGCGCCTTCGCGTACGAGGTCAAGGACGGCAAGCGCTTCGCCAACGCCGACGCGACGGCCGCCGCGACGCTGGCCGTGCTCGGCAAGGGCGCGGTCGTCGCCCCGGCCGCCGCCGACACCCCGGCCCCGGCGCCGGAGTGCCCGGCCGGAGCGAAGGACCTGGCGGGCGCGGCGCGGGGTTCGGCCGGCCATCTGGCGGAGGCCCTGAAGAAGGACGGCCACTTCACGGTGGCGACCCCGGGCTCGGACCAGGTCGCCCCGGACTACGCCAACACCGCCGACGCGGTGATCGCCCTGGCGGCGGGCGGCCACCGGCAGGCCGCCGAGGGCGCGCTCCAGTGGCTGAAGGCCCACTCCGCCGAGTGGGCCGAGGGCAGCCCGGCGGCGCTGGGCACGCTGGTCCTCGCCGCGCACGCCACCGGCACCGACCCGAAGTCCTTCGGCTCCACCGACCTGGTCGCCGCGCTGAACGCGACGGGCCCGGCCCCGCAGGCCGCCGGAACCGGTACGAAGGACTCCGCGGCGAAGCCCGCGGAGCAGCAGGACAAGGACAAGGACGGGGACAAGGGCGGGGACTCCGGCAACGGCACCGTCTGGTGGATCATCGGCGCGGGCGCCGCGGCCGGTACGGGCATCGGCATCCTGCTGAGCGGGCGCCGGAAGAAGAACCAGCTCTGATGCGCCGCCGTCCGCCCGCCCTGGCCCTGTCCCTGGCCCTCGCGCTCGGCTTCGCCCTGGCCCTGCTCTCCGCCGCCCCGGCCCTGGCGGCGGGGTACCGCTACTGGTCGTTCTGGGACGGCGCGGGCGGCCGGTGGTCGTACGCCACCCAGGGCCCCTCGTCGGCGCGCCCGGCGGACGGCACCGTCCATGGGTTCCGGTTCTCGGTGAGCAGAACCACGGCGGACACAGCGGACGCGGTGGACGCGGTGGACGCGGTGGACGCGGTGGACGCGGTGGACGCGGTGGACGCGGCGGCCCGGCCGCGCGCCGACGCCGACTTCGACGCCGTCTGCGCGGCCACCGCCCCGGAGCCGGGCCGCAAGCGGGTCGCGCTGGTCGTCGACTTCGGTCTCCCGGCGGACGCCGCCGCGGGCGAGAGCCCGCCGCAGGAGGCTCCGCGGACGGCCTGCGCCGTGGTGGCGCCGGACGCGACGGCGGCCGAGGCGCTGGCGGCGGTGGCCAAGCCGCTGCGTTACAACAGCGCGGCGATGCTCTGCGCGGTGTCGGGCTACCCGGAGCGGGGCTGCGGCGAGCAGGTCGCGGACGCCCCGGCCCCACCCACCCCGGCCCGGCCGACCGCGACCGGGCCGACCGCGACCGCCGCCCCTGCGGCGGCCGGGGAGAACGGCGGGAACGGCGGCGGCCCCTCGGCGGGCCTGCTCGCCGGGATCGCGGCGGTGGCCGTCCTGGCCGCGGCCGGTGTCCGGCAGTCCCGGCGCCGACGCACCCGATGACGGACCCCGCCCGGCCGGACACCCGGCCCCCGGCACCCGCCACCGGCACGCACCCGCACCCGCGCCCGGCCCCCGACGCGACCGCCCCCGCCCCGGGCCGCGGGTCCCGGGCCGGGGCCCGGCGGTCCCTCCTCCCGCGCACCCCGCCGGAGGCGACCCGGGGCAACGCCCTGCACGCGGGGGCGTGGTGGCTCTGGGCCCTCGGGCTGGCCACCGCCGCCTCCCGCACCACCAACCCGCTGCTCCTCGGCCTGATCGTCGGCGTCGCGGGGTACGTGGTCGCGGCCCGCCGCACCGACGCCCCCTGGGCCCGCTCCTACGGGGCCTTCGTCAAGCTCGGGCTCGTCGTCATCGGCCTGCGCCTGGTCTTCTCCGTGCTGCTGGGCTCCCCGCTGCCCGGCTCGCACGTCCTGTTCACCCTCCCCGAGGTCCCGTTGCCCGCCTGGGCGCAGGGCATCCGCTTCGGTGGCCGGGTCACCGCCGAGCAGCTGGTCTTCGCCTTCTACGACGGCGCCAAGCTGGCCGCCCTGCTCATCTGTGTCGGCGCCGCGAACGCCCTCGCCAACCCGGCCCGGCTGCTCAAGTCGCTCCCGGCGGCCCTCTACGAGGCGGGGGTGGCCGTCGTCGTCGCCATGACCTTCGCGCCGAACATGGTCGCGGACGTGGTCCGGCTCCGTGGCGCCCGCAGGCTGCGGGGGCGGCCGACCGGCGGGGTGAAGGCGATCCTCCAGATCGGCCTGCCCGTGCTGGAGGGCGCGCTGGAGCGGTCCGTCGCCGTCGCCGCCTCGATGGACGCGCGCGGCTACGGCCGGACCGCGCGGGTCCCGCCCGCCGTCCGGCACACCACCAGCGCCCTCACCCTCGGCGGTCTGCTCGGCGTGTGCGCGGGCACGTACGGGCTGCTCGCCGCCGAGGGCGCCGGGTACGGGCTGCCGGTGCTCCTCCTCGGTCTCGGCCTGGCCCTGGCCGGGCTCTGGCTGGGCGGGCGCCGGTCGGTGCGGACCCGCTACCGGCCCGACCGGTGGGGCCCGCGGGCCTGGCTGGTCTCCGGTTCGGGCGCGGCCGTCGCCGCCCTGATGATCCACGCCGCCTCCGTGGACCCCGGCGGGCTGCTGCCGGGCGTGGTCCCGCTGACCGCTCCCGCGTTCCCGCTGTGGCCCGCGGCGGCCGTCCTGATCGGTCTGCTCCCCGCCTTCGTGGCCCCCGTACCGCCCGAGGAGGCGTCGCAGTGATCCGCTTCGAACAGGTGTCGGTCGCCTACGACGGCGCGGCCGGTCCTTCGCTGTCCGGCGTGGACCTGGTGGTCCCGGAGGGCGAGCTGACGTTGGTGGTCGGCCCGTCGGGGGTCGGGAAGTCGACCCTGCTGGGGACCGTCTCGGGCCTGGTGCCGCACTTCACGGGCGGCACGCTGCGCGGACGGGTGACCGTGGCGGGCCGGGACACCCGTACGCACCGGCCGCGCGAGCTGGCGGACGTGGTGGGCACGGTCGGGCAGGACCCGTTGGCCCATTTCGTGACGGACGTGGTGGAGGACGAGCTCGCCTACGGCATGGAGTCGCTGGGCCTGGCACCCGCCGTGATGCGCCGCCGGGTCGAGGAGACCCTCGATCTGCTCGGCCTGAACGAGCTGCGCGACCGGCCCATCGCCACGCTCTCGGGCGGGCAGCGGCAGCGGGTCGCGATCGGCTCGGTGCTGACCCCGCACCCGAGGGTGCTGGTGCTGGACGAGCCGACGTCCGCGCTGGACCCGGCGGCGGCGGAGGAGGTCCTCGCCGTCCTCCAGCGCCTGGTCCACGACCTGGGCACGACCGTGCTGATGGCGGAGCACCGCCTGGAGCGGGTGGTCCAGTACGCCGACCGGGTGCTGCTGCTGCCCGCGCCGGGCGCGGCCCCGGTGCTCGGTACCCCGGCGGAGATCATGGCCGTCTCGCCCGTCCACCCGCCGGTGGTCTCCCTGGGGCGGCTGGCCGGCTGGTCCCCGCTGCCGCTGTCGGTCCGTGACGCCCGCCGCCTGGCCGCGCCACTGCGCGCCCGCCTCACGGCGGCGGAGCCGCCCGTTCCAGCCCCGCCGCACCCCCCTGCAACCCCGCCCGTTCCAGCCCCGCCGCACCCCCCTGCAACCCCGCCCGTTCCAGCCCCGCCGGCGTTTGAGGCGCGGGGGTCCGGGGGCGGCGCCCCCGGCAACGGCGCCGCACCGGCATCCCCACCCGCCCCGGCCACGGCACCGGCCCCCGGCTTCCTGGCCCGCCTGCTCGGCCGCAAGGCCCGTGAGGCCCGCACGGCCGACCCCGCTCCCGCGACCGCTCCCGCGACCGCGACCGCGACCGCGACCGCGCCCGGCGGACCGGTGTCCGGCGCGTACGTGGCCCAGGTCACCGGCCTGGGTGTCCGGCGTGGCCGGGCGGAGGTCCTGCGCGGCATCGGCCTCACCGTGGCCCCCGGCGAGACCGTCGCCCTCATGGGCCGCAACGGCGCCGGGAAGTCCACCCTCCTCGCCGCCCTGGTCGGCACGGTGGAACCCGCCTCGGGTTCCGTCACGGTCGGCGGCAGGGTCCCGCACCGCACCCCGCCGCCGGAGATGGTCCGCCGCGTCGGCCTCGTCCCGCAGGAACCCCGCGACCTCCTCTACGCCGACACCGTGGGCGCCGAGTGCGCGGCGGCCGACGCCGACGCGGGCGCGGCCCCCGGCACCTGCCGGGACCTGGTCGGCGCCCTGCTGCCCGGGGTCCCCGACGGCACGCACCCCCGGGACCTGTCCGAGGGCCAGCGCCTGGCCCTCGCCCTGGCCCTGGTGCTCACCGGACGGCCCGCCCTGCTGCTGCTCGACGAGCCGACGCGGGGCCTGGACTACGCGGCCAAGGCCCGGCTGGTCGAGATCCTGCGGGCGCTGGCGGCGGACGGCCACGCGATCGTCCTGGCCACGCACGACGTGGAGCTCGCCGCCGAGCTGGCCCACCGGGTGGTGATCCTGGCCGGGGGCGAGATCGTCGCGGACGGCCCGACCGCCGAGGTCGTCGTCTCCTCGCCCGCCTTCGCACCGCAGGTGGCGAAGGTGCTGGCCCCGGGCCGCTGGCTCACGGTCACCCAGGTCTCCCGCGCGCTGGCCGCCCCGGAAACCGGGACCGGAGCCGGGACCGGGACAGCGGCCGGGACCGGAACCAGTACCGGGACCGGGGCGACGGGGGCGGGGGCGGGGAGCGCATGAGCCGCGTCGTGTCCCGTCCCGTGCGGATCGGCCCCCGAGCGGGGGCCGCCCTGGTCCTCGTCACCCTCATCGGCGTCGCGGCCTTCGGCTGGCCGCTGCTCGCCGACCGGCAGTCGGGCCTGGCCCACTCCCAGGACGCCCCCTGGCTCTTCGCCGCGCTCCTGCCGCTGCTCGTCGCCGTCGTCGTCGCGACCATCGCCGACCAGGGGATGGACGCCAAGGCGGTGGCGATGCTCGGGGTGCTGGCCGCCGTGGGGGCGGCGCTGCGGCCCCTGGGCGCGGGCACGGCCGGCCTGGAACCCATGTTCTTCCTGATGGTGCTCAGCGGCCGGGTGCTGGGCCCCGGCTTCGGTTTCGTCCTCGGCTCGGTCACGATGTTCGCGTCCGCGCTGCTGACCGGTGGGGTCGGGCCGTGGATGCCGTTCCAGATGCTGGCCCTGGGCTGGTTCTCGCTGGGCGCCGGTCTGCTGCCCGGTCCGGACCGGCTCCGGGGCCGGGCGGAGCTGCTGATGCTGGCGGCGTACGGGTTCGTGGGCTCGTTCGCGTACGGCACGGTCATGAACCTGCAGGGCTGGGTGATCCTCCAGGGCATGGGCCAGGGCATCTCCTTCCACCCGGGGGACCCGGTGGGCGCGAACCTGGCGCGTTTCCTCGCGTACTGCCTGGCGACCTCGGTGGGCTGGGACCTGGGCCGGGCCGTGCTGACCGTCGTCCTGACCCTCACGCTGGGGGCGACGGTGCTGAAGGCGCTGCGGCGGGCGACTCGCAAAGCGGCCTTCGACGCGCCCGTTTCCTTCGATCCGGAGGCCGTGGGCGGGGCCGACCGCCACCTCGAAAGGGGTATGTCCGGTCGCGGACGGTGACATCCGGGGCGCCGGGCGGTGACACGCCCCATAGGACCCACGTCACATACGACCCTGGCTAGTACTCCCCGGGAGCCCCTTCGCCACCCCCGCGCGGCCACCTCCCACCTGCGCGGAACCCTCCCGGGCCGGGGTGGCCGGGGAGGGGGCCGGGAGGTGCCCGGCTGCGAGGGCCACTAGTAAGAGGGGCCTTTGCCAGGGCGCCGGGGCATCGGTAGAACTGGATGAGTCGCAAGGCGGCAGGGGCTTTCCCGCTCCCCGCCGACGAACCCCTCTCCCTGGCGTGAGTGGCTCACACCTGCCCCCGGCATGTGGCGACCGCCCTTGTTCCCTACGGAAGGAATTCCGTGTCCAACGCCGTCATCCGCCGCATCGCCACTTCCAAGAAGTCCCTCGCGGGCACCGTCCTCGCCCTGGGCGTCGCCGGTTCCCTGCTCGCGGCGGTTCCCGCGCAGGCGGCGCCGACGAGCGCCAAGACGATCGCCCAGCAGATGATCAAGGACCCGGCCCAGTTCGCCGCGTTCGACAACATCGTCACCCGCGAGAGCGGCTGGAACCACACCGCCATGAACTCCGCTTCGGGCGCGTACGGCCTGGTCCAGGCCATGCCGGCCACGAAGATGTCCACGGCGGGCTCGGACTGGAAGACCAACCCGGCCACCCAGATCAAGTGGGGCCTGGACTACATGAACGACCGCTACGGCAGCCCCGTCGCCGCCTGGAACTTCTGGCAGACCCACCACTGGTACTGATCCACCAGTGGCAGCGGACTCCACAGCGCGGCGCTGACGCCGTGAGCCGTGACGCCGTGAGCCGCGAAGCGGCACCCGAGCGTCCGGAACACGCGAACGTCCGGAACGTGCGAACGTGCGAAGGCCCCGGTGGCCGGCCTCCCCAGGCCAGGCCCCGGGGCCTTCGGCGTTCCCCTCCCAGGGGGTCCGGTGCCGCGCGTCCGCGCGCCGGGCGCGGGGCGCGGGCGTATCCGCGCCCTACAGCCGCTGGATGATCGTCCCGGTCGCCTGCGCGCCGCCCGCGCACATGGTGATCAGGGCGAATTCCTTGTCGCGGCGCTCCAGCTCGTGCAGCGCGGTGGTGATCAGCCGGGCGCCGGAGGCGCCGACCGGATGGCCCAGCGCGATGGCCCCGCCGTTGACGTTGACCTTCTCCAGGTCCTGGCCGAAGACCTGGGCCCAGCTGAGGACGACGGAGGCGAACGCCTCGTTGATCTCGACCAGGTCGATGTCCCCGAGCGTCATCCCGGCCCGGCCGAGCACGGCCCGCGTCGCGTCGACGGGCCCGTCCAGGTGGTAGTGGGGGTCGGCGCCGACGAGGGCCTGGGCGACGATCCGGGCGCGCGGCCGTAGTTTCAGCGCGCGGGCCGTCCTGCGCGAGGCCCACATCACGGCGGCGGCCCCGTCGGAGATCTGCGAGGAGTTCCCGGCGGTGTGCACGGCGGTCGGCATGACCGGCTTGAGCCGGGCCAGTGCCTCCGCCGAGGTGTCGCGCGGTCCCTCGTCCCGGTCGACCAGGCGCCACATGCCCTGGCCCGCCGCCTGTTCCTCCTCGGTGGTGGGGACCTGGACGGCGAAGGTCTCGCGCTTGAACCGTTCCTCGGCCCAGGCGGCGGCGGCCCGTTCCTGGGAGAGCAGCCCGAGCGCGTCCACGTCCGCGCGGGTCAGGCCCCGGCGGCGGGCGATCCGCTCGGCGGCCTCGAACTGGTTGGGCAGGTCCACGTTCCACTCGTCCGGGAAGGGCTTGCCGGGGCCCGCCTTGGAGCCGGAGCCCAGCGGCACCCGGCTCATGGACTCGACGCCGCAGGCGATGCCGATGTCGATGACACCGGCGGAGATCATGTTGGCGGTCATGTGGTTGGCCTGCTGGGAGCTGCCGCACTGACAGTCCACCGTCGTCGCGGCGGTCTCGTAGGGCAGGCCCATGGCCAGCCAGGCGGTGCGGGCGGGGTTCATCGACTGTTCGCCGGCGTGGGTGACGGTGCCGCCGACGATCTGTTCGACGCAGTCGGGCTGGATCGCGGTCCGGGCGAGGAGTTCGCGGTACGTCTCGCCGAGCAGGTAGGCGGGATGGAGGTTCGCGAGCGCGCCCCCGCGCTTGCCGATGGGGGTGCGTACGGCTTCGACGATGACGGGTTCCGCGGCCATGAGCTCGTCCTCTCCTGCACGGCGCCGAGCGGCGGGCTCACCAGGCGAGCCTTCCGGCCCACAGCACTAGTACGCGTTCTAGTTCCCCCCGCAGTCTTATGACCCGGGGGCCCGCCGCGCAAGGGCCCTGCACGCCCCCTGCACGGTTTCCCCACGGAACAGGGGGCGCCACGGCCCTTGTCACCTCTGGAACTCGTTACTACCTTCGAGTCAGTTTCTGATGGGATGTCAGACCCTGGAGCCGCCCGATGCCCTGTCCCGCGCTGCCCGAAGGATTCGACGCCACCGACCCCGACCTGCTCCAGGACCGCGTCCCGTACCCGGAGTTCGCCATGCTCCGGCAGACCGCCCCCGTGTGGTGGTGCCCGCAGCGGCGGGGCGTCACCGGCTTCGACGACGAGGGCTACTGGGCCGTGACCCGGCACGCCGACGTCAAGTACGTCTCCACGCACCCGGAGCTCTTCTCCTCCGGCCTCAACACGGCCGTCATCCGCTTCAACGAGCACATCCGGCGCGAACAGATCGACGCCCAGCGCCTGATCATGCTGAACATGGACGCGCCGGAGCACACCCGCGTACGCCAGATCGTGCAGCGCGGTTTCACCCCGCGCGCCGTCCGCGGGCTGGAGGCGGCCCTGCGCGACCGGGCCCGCGCGATCGTCGCCGGGGCCCTCGCGGCTTCGGCGGACGGCGACTTCGACTTCGTCACGCGGGTGGCGTGCGAACTGCCGCTCCAGGCCATCGCCGAGCTGATAGGCGTCCCGCAGGAGGACCGGCTCCGGATCTTCGACTGGTCGAACAAGATGATCGCCTACGACGACCCGGAGTACGCGGTCACGCAGGAGGCCGGGCTCCAGGCGGCGATGGAACTCCTCGGCTACGCCATGAACATGTCCGCCGAGCGCAAGCGGTGCCCGGCCCGGGACATCGTGACGCAGCTGGTGGCGGCGGAGGACCAGGGCAACCTGAGCTCCGACGAGTTCGGCTTCTTCGTCCTGCTGCTGGCGGTAGCGGGCAACGAGACCACCCGCAACGCCATCAGCCACGGCATGCACGCCTTCCTGACCCACCCCGGCCAGTGGGAGCTGTACAAGCGGACGCGTCCGGCGACGGCGGCGGAGGAGATCGTGCGCTGGGCCACCCCGGTGGTCTCCTTCCAGCGCACCGCCACCCGGGACACCGAGCTGGGCGGGCAGAAGATCTCCGCGGGCGACCGGGTGGGCATGTTCTACTCCTCCGCCAACCACGACCCGGAGGTCTTCGAGGACCCGGAGCGGTTCGACATCACCCGCGACCCCAACCCGCACCTGGGGTTCGGGGGCGGCGGCCCGCACTTCTGCCTGGGCAGGTCCCTGGCCGTCATGGAGATCGACCTGATCTTCAACGCGCTCGCCGACACCCTGCCCGGCCTGCGGCTGGCGGGCGACGGCCCGCGCCGGCTGCGCGCGTCCTGGCTCAACGGCATCAAGGAACTCCGGGTCAGCCACGACTGACCCCGGCGGCCCAGTGACCGGGTCCGGGGCGGGGCCCCGCCCCCCTGGCCGTCCGCCTCAGCCGCGGCTGCGCGCGACGGCCGCCTCCGGCACCCTGGGCCGGGGCACCGCCACCCCGGCCGGCGCGGTCGCCGCGCCCCGGGGCCCGGACAGGACGTACACCAGGGCGAACCCGGCGGCCACGACGGCGGCGCCGCCCACGGCGTCGAGCACCCAGTGGTTGGCGGTGGCCACGATCGCGCAGACCGTGATCAGCGGGTGCAGCGCCCCGAGGAGCTTCTGCCAGCCCTTCGGGGCGAGCACGACGACCACGATCCCGCACCACAGCGACCAGCCGAAGTGCAGCGAGGGCATCGCCGCGTACTGGTTGGAGATCGCGGTCATGGCCCCGTACTGCGGATTGGCCAGGTCCTGCACCCCGTGGACGGTGTCGACGAAGCCGAGGCCGGGCATCAGGCGCGGCGGGGCCAGCGGGTAGAGCCAGAAACCGATGAGCGCGAGGACGGTGGCCAGGCCGAGGGAGGCCCGGGCCCAGCGGTAGTCGCCGGGGCGGCGCCAGTACAGGACGGCCAGGATCGTGAGCGGGACCACGAAGTGGAAGGAGGTGTAGTAGAAGTTGAAGAACGCCTCCAGCCAGGGTCTGGCCACCACGGCGTGGTTCACGGCGTACTCGATGTCGATGCCGAGCACCCGCTCGATGCCGTGGATCTGGTCGGCGTGGCCCTCGGCGAGGCTGCGGCTGGTGGGGGCCGCGGCCCGGATGTGCGAGTAGAGCGAGTAGCCGACCCGTATCAGCAGCAGCTCCAGCAGCAGGTTGGGCCGCGACAGCACCCGCCGCCAGAACGGCAGCAGCGGCACCCGCGCCCACCGGGCGGGCGCGGGTCTGCCGTAGGCGGTCGGCACCGGCTCGCGCCAGTACGGGGAGGAGCGCGCCAGGAACGGCACGGCGCAGGCGGCGGCCAGCGCGGCGAGCAGCGGGACGTTGTCGCGTACGGGGGCCAGCGCGGCCAGGTTCGGCAGCAGCACCGCGCTCGGCAGGGTCATCGCGAGGACCACGGCAACCGGCCACACGGGCCGGTCGGCGGCCCGCTTGCCGACCTTCCCGGCGACGGCGAGCAGCACCCACAGCAGCTGGTGGCGCCAGCCGGCCGGGGAGACGGCGACGGCCACGCAGCCGGTGACGGCGACGGCGAGCAGGAGCTGTCCGTCCCGGGCGTAGCGGACCGCGCGGCGCAGGCCGATCCAGCCGATCCCGGCCGCGAGGGCCAGCGCGAGGGCGATCTCGGCGGGCCCGCTCAGGCCGAAGCGGAGCAGGGCGCCGTGCACCGACTGGTTGGCGAGGCTGTCGGGTGCCCCGCCGAGGCCGGTGCCGGCCAGGTGCTGGACCCAGTACGTCCAGGAGTCGCGCGGCAGGGCCGCCCAGGAGAGGACGGTGGCTCCGGCGAAGGTCAGGGCGGCGGTCCGCGCGGTGGGGCGGCGCCCGGTCAGCCACAGCAGCGGGACGAAGAGCAGCAGCCCGGGCTGGAGGGCCGCGGCGAGCCCGACGAGGAAGCCGGCGGGCCGTTCCCCGGCCACCCGGAAGACGGCCAGGAGCACCAGCAGGACGGGCAGGACGGCGCTCTGCCCCGGTGCGGCGGCCTCGCGGACGGGCAGCGAGACCATCATCAGGGCGACCAGTACGGGCGCGGCGAGCAGCGCGGTGCGCCGGGGCACGGGGTCGGGCAGGGCGCGCGCGGCGACGAGCCCGACGGCGGCGACGCACAGCAGCGTCACGCAGGTCCAGGCGACCTCCAGGGACGGGGCGGCGAGGCCGACCAGGGGCTTGAGGACCAGCCCGCCGAAGGGGGTGCCGTCGAACTGGCCCGCCTCGTGACCCGCCCCGTAGAGCGCGCCGGGCAGGGTGCCCGGGGTGCCGGGGAGCCGGAGGCCGCTGAGCCACTCGCCCGGTGGCACGCGCAGCACGACGGCCGCCTGCCTGACGGCGAGCACCCCCGCCAGCGCCCACAGCAGGAGGCGCGCGGCCCCCAGCCCGCCGCTACCGCCTATGACCCCGGCATGTCCGTTCGCACCACTGTGCTCCGCCGCGTTCGCCACGCCTCGCCGGCCTCCCGCCCTGTTGACCGCAACCCCGACTTCGCCTGGCTGCCGCGCTTCGTTACCCGGAGAGACGATATCCTCCGCGCGATACCGGGGATCGCGGGCCCGGACATCGCACGGGCGACGGCCTCCTCGCGCCCCCTCGCACCCCCGCCCACCTGCGGCGGACCGTCCCGGTCCGGTGGCGGCCCCGGGTCCGCCGGGGGGGGCGGGGCCGGTGGCGGGCGGGCCCGGACGGGCGCGGGCGCGGCCCGGAGGTTCCGGCCGAGGTGACAGTTCCGGGGGGGCCTGGAGGTTCCGGGGGCTCTGGAGTTCCAGGGCTTCCCGGTGCTCCGGCCGGCCGGTGTAGGAGACTGCGCGTAGGGCGGCGGGTACGGACCCGGCCCGTGTTCTCCGAAAGGTGTCCCATGCCGAGCGTGGTAAAGATCAACGTCCTCACCGTCCCCGTCGAGCAGCGGGAGGTGCTGGAGCAGCGTTTCGCCTCGCGGGCGGGGACCGTGGAGAACTCGGACGGGTTCGAGTGGTTCGAGCTGCTGCGCCCGCTGGAGGGGACCGACGACTACCTCGTCTACACGCGGTGGCGTTCCGAGGAGGACTTCCAGGCGTGGATGGAGGGGCCGATGAAGGCCGCTCACCAGGGCGGAGCCCAGGGCGCGGCGGGCGGCGAGCGTCCCCGCCCGGCGGCGTCCGGTTCGACGGTGTGGTCGTTCGAGGTCGTGCAGCAGGCGGCGCCGAAGCAGTCCTGACCCGTAAGGGCCGGAGTCCCTCGTTCCGGCGAATTCCCGGGGGGCGGGTGCGCGGGGGGGGGCCGCCCCCCCCCGCCGGGGGCGGCGGGGGGGGCGCGCCCCCCCCCGCCCCCCCCCCCCCCCGGCGGGGGGTAGTAAGCCGGGCGCGCGGCCGCCGCCG
>NZ_JBITDK010000005.1:243990-310804 GCF_044454165.1 Streptomyces sp. NPDC051567
GTGGTGGGGCCGCGGGCGGCGCCTAAGCAGCCCTGACCCGTATGGGCCGGAGGCCCTCGTGCCGGCTAATCCCGGGGGGGGGGGGGCGCGACCCCCCCCCCCCCCCCGGAATTCGCCGGAACGAGGGGATCATCCGCTCTTCCCATCATCGGACCGTCGATGTGGATACTTCCCGCGAGCCGTCCGGCCCCGGCTCCACAATGACGCCATGAACAGTGACGGTACGAGGAACAGCGACACGTGGACCGTGGTCCCCGAGTCCTTCACCACCCCCGACCCGACGACCCCGCGCCGCGCCCACTACGCCGAGGTCGCGGGCCGGTACCGGTACCGGTACCGGTACCGGTACCGGTACCGGTACCGGCCGGTCACCGAGGCCGAGACCGACCAGGGACTCCTGGACTTCCCTGACGACGGCCTGACCCCGCCCACGGGCCGGTTCGTCGTCGGCCCGCGTGCCGGCCCGGCGCCGGCCTGCGGCGGGATACGTCTGCTGGACCCGGCCACCGCGGAGCTGACCAGGGTGTACGTCGACCGGCGCGCCCGCGGTACCGGAGGCGGGGCGGCGCTGCTCGAAGCTCTGGAGCGGGAGGCCCGCACGCTGGGCGCCGAGCGGGTCCGCCTGGACACCCGGTCGGACCTCGTCGAGGCCCGCGCGCTGTACGCGCGTCAGGGGTACGAGGAGATACCGGCGTACGGCTCGGGCCCGTACGCGGAGCACTGGTTCGAGAAGCGCCTCGCCCGAACCGGTCCCGGGACGGCCGGTCCGGAGCGCGCTCAGCGCGCGGAGTGGTCCCGGGGCGGCGGGCCGTCGTAGGGCTCCTCGGCGTCCGAACCGCACAGCTCGGCGTTGAGTTCGGCGACCAGGTCGGCCAGGTCGGTCGGCCGGTCCGGACCCCACCAGTCGCCCAGCAGCTCGGCGAGGGAATCCTGCCGGGCCGCGCTCAGCTTCAGGGCGGCCTCCCGGCCCTTCTCGGTGAGGACCAGCGGCATTCCGTCCCGGACGGCGAGCCCGTGTCCCTCGATCTGGCGGGCGGCGTCCGTGATGGCCCTCAGCGGCACGGCGGTGCGTTCGGCGAGCATCCCCGGGTCGGCGGAGCCGTACTTGTTGATCCGCAGCAGCAGCCAGCTGGAGGCGGGCAGCAGGTCGTAACCGGCCTTCTCGGTGATCTTCTCGTAGACGTGGCGGCGGCCTTCGCGGGTGCCGAGGACCGACAGCGCGCGGGCGACCTCCTCGCGCGACGAGCGATGGACGGGGTTGGAGGCGAGGGTCTCGGTCACATCGGGTGCGGTGACCGAGCCGCGGAGCTTGTCCTCCTTGAGGAACCAGGCGACCACGAAGGCGACGAGGACGAGGGGCACCGCGTAGAGGAAGACGTCGGTGATGGAGGAGGCGTAGGCGTCGAGCACCCGGGGGCGCAGCACGGCGGGGAGTTCGGCGAGCGCCCGGGGGTCGGCCTCCAGCCGGGCGATGGCGGCACCGGGTGGCAGCGGGACGCCCGCGAGGGCGGTGGACAGCTTCTCGTCGAGCCGGTCGGTGAAGAGCGTTCCGAAGATCGCGACGCCGAAGGAGCCGCCGATGGAGCGGAAGAAGGTGGCACCGGAGGTGGCGACGCCGAGGTCGGCGTAACTGACCGCGTTCTGCACCACCAGGACGAGCACCTGCATGACCAGGCCGAGACCGGTACCGAAGACGAAGAAGGAGAGGCTCATCTCCCAGTCGCTGCTGGTGCGCTGCAACTGGTGCATGAGGAGCAGGCCGAGGGCGGTGATCCCGGTGCCGGCGACGGGGAAGACCTTCCACCGTCCGGTGCGGCTGACGATCTGGCCGGAGACCGTGGAGGCGATGAGCAGCCCGAGGACCATCGGCAGCATGTGGACGCCGGACATGGTCGGGGAGACGCCCCGGACGATCTGGAGGAAGGTCGGCAGGTAGACCATCGCGCCGAACATCGCGAAGCCGACGACGAAGCTGATCACCGAGGCGAGGGTGAAGGTGCGGATGCGGAACAGCTTGAGCGGCAGGACGGGTTCCGCGGCCCTGCTCTCCACGTACAGGAAGGCGGCGAGGAGGACGACGCCGAGGACGGCGAGGCCGATGATCTCGGGCGAGCTCCAGGCCCAGGTGGTGCCGCCGAGGGAGGCGACCAGGACGAGGCAGGTGGCGACGGAGGCGATGAGGGCGGTACCGAGGTAGTCGATGGTGTGCTTCGCGGAGCGCGCCGGTATGTGCAGGGCCGTAGCGATGACGACGAGGGCGACGAGTCCGATGGGGAGGTTGATGTAGAAGACCCAGCGCCAGGACAGGTGGTCCACGAACAGGCCGCCGAGCAGGGGTCCGAGCACGCTGCTCGTGCCGAAGACCGCGCCGAAGAGTCCCTGGTACTTGCCTCGCTCGCGGGGCGGGACGATGTCGCCGACGATCGCCATGGACAGCACGATCAGGCCGCCGCCGCCCAGTCCCTGTAGCGCGCGGAAGCCGATGAGCTGGGGCATGTTCTGGGCGATGCCGCAGAGGGCGGAGCCGATGAGGAAGAGGACGATGGCGTACTGGAAGAGCTTCTTGCGGCCGTACTGGTCACCGAGTTTGCCCCACAGCGGGGTGGCGGCGGTGGAGGCGAGGATGTAGGCGGTGACGACCCAGGACAGGTGGGCCATGCCGCCGAGGTCGCTGACGATGGTCGGCAGGGCGGTGGAGACGATCGTCTGGTCGAGTGAGGCGATCAGCATGCCGAGCAGCAGGGCGCCGATGGAGACGAGCACCCCGCGGGAGGGATGTTCGGCGGCGGGGCCGCTGTTCTGCGGGTCGGGACCGGGTCCTACGGCCTCGGTGGTCACATCCTGAGCCATCGGCTCCTCCTCGGGCCGGATCAACATCTCCATCCTGAGTGGTGTGTCCGGTTATGGCCTCTCGGGCGGACCGGGGAGGGCCGGGGAGGGCCGGGGAGGGCCGACGGGTTCTGCATAATCGCAGGCAAGCCAGGGAGGGGTGTGTCAGTGAGCGCTGAGCGCTGTCCGGACTGCGGCGCCATGGGCGTCGGCTGCGAGTGCGCGGGGGGTGCGGGGTTCGACTCCCTGCGTATCCGCCCGTACATGACACGGCCGACCCCGGACGACCCACCGGCCCAGATACCACCGGGCCCTCCGGCAGCGGGCCCTCCGGCGCCGGTTCCTTCGCCGTCGGTTCCTTCGCCGCCGCCGGGCGCGGGCGCGGTGGCTGCGGATGGGCCGGGCGAGGGAGCGGTGGGCGACGGCCCGTACGGCCCGGAGGGTGGCGCCGCGACGGAACTGCTGCCCGTGGCGGAGCCCGTCCCCGCGCCGCCGGTCCCTCCCGCGTCGGCGGCGCCGCTGGCGGACGACACCCCGGCGTACGGGAGACCCGTACCGCCGGTGGGTCAGCCATGGCCGGACGAGACGGTCCGGCTCCGGGCCGTCCCCCCGGAGCCACCGGCCGGGGCCGGGGCCGGGAATCCGGGTGGCATGGCCTGGACCGGGGGCGAGGGCGGCAGCGCCGGAGGCGGGACCGGGGTCGGGAATCCGGGTGGCGGAGGGGGCGGGGGTGGGGGTGGGGGCCCCGAGAAGCGGACGGACGGCCCGGCCTCCCGGCGGCGGCTGCCGGTGGTGCTGGCCGCGACCGGTGCGGTGGTCGTCCTCGGGTCGGCTGCCCTGGCCCTGGGGGTGCTGGGTCCGGGCACGCCGGACCGTACCCTGTCGGACCCGAAGCCCCCGGCGCCCCTGGTGAGCACGGCTCCGGCCGGGCCGTCGCCGTCCCCGGCCGGAACGTCGGGCGGCCCGTCCCCCTCGGCGTCGCGCTCGGCGTCTCCTTCGCCGTCACCGTCGCCGTCGCCGGGTGCCTCGCGGTCGCCGTCGCCGTCCGCTTCCCCGAGCGCGTCCCGCTCGTCGGAGGCCGCCTCCCCGAGCCCGTCGCCGAGTACGACGCGACGCTCCCCCAGCCCCCCGCCGCCGTCGCCCCCGCAGGCCGTCGTGCTGCGGTACGGGGACTCGGGCCCGGAGGTGGAGCGCCTCCAGCGGCTGCTGGCGGCCCGGCACCTGTACTGGGGCCGGATCGACGGGACGTTCGACGGGCGGGTGGAGCGGGCGGTGGCGGATTTCCAGCGGCGCAACGGCATCCACGAGGACGGCTGGGGCGTCTACGGTCCTCGGACCCGGCGGGCCATGGAGGGATAGGAGCCACCGGCCGGCCCCGGAAGGGGGTGCGGGCGGTGTCCGGGCCGCAGGGGTGGGCGGCGGGTGTCCGGGAGGCCGTGGGGCCTCGTGGTGGCGCGGACCGCCCCCGGTTTTGTATCGTGTGTAAACAAAGTGGTTCCGTCCTCTCTCCCTGACCGGTGGACGGAACCGCTTGTTCTCTTCTCCCGCACCGTCTGGAGTACCGCCGATGCCGACCAGCACCGCCACCGAACCCGTCGTCCTCACCGCCAGGGCCCTGCTCCTGGACATGGACGGCACCATCGTCAACTCCGACGCGGTGGTCGAGCGCTGCTGGCGCGAGTGGGCCGTCTCCCACGGGCTGGACCCGCGGGAGGTCCTGAAGGTGGTCCACGGCCGCCAGGGCTACGCCACGATGGCCATCCTCCTGCCGGACCGCTCGATGGAGGAGAACCGCGCCGAGAACACGGTGATGCTCGCCCGTGAGACCGCCGACACCGAAGGCGTGGTGCCGGTACCGGGTGCCCCGGAGTTCATGGCGGCCATAGCCGGCCTGCCGCACGCCCTGGTCACCTCCGCCGACGTGGCCCTGGCCACGGCCCGGATGACCGCCGCCGCCCTGCCGATGCCCGCCGTCCGGGTGACCGCCGAGTCCGTCGCGGACAGCAAGCCGCACCCCGAGGGCTTCCTCAAGGGCGCCGCCGCGCTGGGCGTCGATCCGGCCGACTGCATCGTCCTCGAAGACTCTGCCGCAGGCATCGCCGCAGGCCAGGCAGCCGGCATGCGCGTGATCGGCGTCGGCCCGCGCGCCGCCGCCCACGGCCCCACGGCCCACGTCCCCGACCTGACGGCCCTGCGCGTCACCGCCGCCCCGGACGGCTCGTTCCACGTCGCCGTCGACTCGTTCCCGGCCGCCTGACCTGCTGCCCACCCCTGCTGCCCGGACGCCCGGCCTCTGGCGCCGGAGGGGCGAGCGCCGATACATCGACCGATACATCGACGGCCGCGTCGGCCAGGAGCCGACGCGGCCGTCGACGTATCAGGGGTGCCGGACCCTGGCCGAACCCCGGGCCGGACACCCCATCCGGACAGCCGGTCCGGATGGGGTGTCCGGCCCGGACGTCAGCCCGCGATCGCCTCGTAGAGCGAGAACACGGCCAGCGCCGCCATGACGGCAGCGGCGATCCTGGTGATGAGCCGCAGCGGCACGTACTTCATCAGGGTGCGCCCGCCCAGGATGCCGATGCCGGCGACGGCCCACAGCGCCAGCACGGCACCGAGGCCGACCGAGACGGGGTTGTCGTACCGCGCGGCGAGGTTGGCGGTCATGATCTGGGTCAGGTCGCCGAACTCGGCCACCAGGATCAGCATGAACCCGGCCCCCGAGACCTTCCAGAAGGACTGGTCGGCGGGCTCCTTGACCTCTTCCTCCTCGTCCGTCTTCTTCAGGAGCAGCATGACCGCGCCCGCGAGGAAGAGGATGCCGACGACGGCCTGGACGAGCCGGTGCGGGAGCAGCGTGAGCACGCTGCCCGCGGCGATGGCGAGGGCGACGTGGACGGCGAAGGCCGCGGCGACACCGGCGAAGACGTAGGAGGCGCGGTAGCGGGTGCCGAGCATCAGGCCGGCGAGGGCCGTCTTGTCGGGGAGTTCGGCAAGGAAGACGACGCCGAAGGCGATCGCCGTGACACTGAAGCTGAACACGGGGGTGAAACCTCGATCGGTCGGGCAGGACGCCATCCGTACCGAGAGACCTGGGGTGTTTCAGGGGTCGCTCCGGCTCGACGGCGCCCTGACGTGATGTACGCGCGCGTGAGCGCGCCTCCACCTGAACAGGACACTGCGGCCGAAGGTCTCGCTGGCCTGCCGCTTTCCGCGGCCTGCCTCCGGGCGCCGGCTGGGGTGACCCAGCAGTATGTCGACGTTCCGGCGAAGAGCTACTCCCCTTCTGCTCCGTACAGAGTACGGGACGCCCGCGCGCTCCCGGAATAGGCCATTTCCCCCCGGGCTTCCGCGCCCGGCCCCGGCCGCTTCTGCGGAATCCCAACTTCCTCTTCCCTGGGGGCCGTTCCGCGCCCTAATGTGACGTGTCCATGTCGCCACATGGCCATCCGGCGCCCATCCCCGCGAAACCCGGCGCCGCGACCATGACCACGACCACCGCCACCGCCCGCCGGGGCCGCACGGCCACCACCCCCGCGCACCCAGGGAGTCCCCCATGACACGCACCACCACCAGCACCACCAGCATCTACGCGCGTCGAATCGGCGTGCTCGCGTCCGCCGCCGCGCTCGCCTCCCTCACCTCCCTCCTCACCGCCCCGGCGGCCCAGGCCGCCCCGCCCGCCCCCCTCAGCGCCGCCGCCGCCCGCTCCTACCTGGCGACGGTCACCCCGCGGCCCGAGGGTTCCACCAGCGGCTACAGCCGCAGCCTCTTCCCGCACTGGAGCACCGTCTCCGGCACCTGCAACACCCGCGAGACCGTCCTCAAGCGGGACGGGGTGGGCGTCGTCCAGGACTCCGCCTGCGCCGCGGTGAGCGGCAGCTGGTACTCCGAGTACGACGGCGCCACCTGGACCGTCGCCTCCGACCTGGACATAGACCACGTCGTTCCGCTCGCCGAGGCGTGGCGCTCCGGCGCCGGGACCTGGACCACCGCCAAGCGCCAGCAGTTCGCCAACGACCTCACCCGCCCGCAGCTGATCGCGGTCACCGACAACGTCAACCAGGCCAAGGGCGACCTCGACCCCGGCAAGTGGCTGCCCTCACGGACCGCCTACCGCTGCACCTATGCCCGGATGTGGGTGGATGTGAAGCAGTACTGGGCCCTGAGCATGGACTCCGGCGAGAAGGCGGCCCTGGACGGTGTCCTCGCCGGTTGCTGATCTTTCCCCCGTGCGGGGGAGGCGGGGCTCCCCCGCACCGTCGTACCGTGAGCGAAGGGGCTACGGAAGAGGGGGGAGTTGCATGGCCGGACTGCGTTTGGGGCCACTGCTGCGCCATGTCGACTGGGACACCGGCGGATCGGCCACCATATGGGTCGAGGCGGACCGCCCGTGCACGGCCGAGGTGCGGTGCGCGGACGGCGCCGGCGGCACCGCGCACACCTTCCAGATAGCCGGGCACCACTACGCGCTGGTACCGGTGACGGGCCTGTCCCCGGGGGCCACCACGGCGTACGAGGTGCTGCTCGACGGTGTCCCGGTGTGGCCGCTGCCCGGCAGCGCCTTCCCGCCGAGCACGATCAGCACCCCGGCCGTGGCGGGCGCCGGGCGGCCCGCTCCCGGGCTGCGCGTCACGTTCGGTTCCTGCCGGGAGGCCGTGCCGCCCGCGGGCCGGCGCGGGCCGCACGGTCCGGACGCGCTCGACACCCTCGCGGCGCGGCTGGCCGCCGAGCCGGAGGCGACCCGTCCGGACGTGCTGCTGCTCCTGGGTGACCAGGTGTACGCGGACCGGCTGTCGCCGGAGACCCGGCGGTGGATCGCGGCCCGGCGGAACCTGCGGGACGCCCCCGGGGCCCAGGTCGCGGACTACGAGGAGTACACGCGGCTGTACGACGAGTCCTGGACCGATCCGGAGATCCGGTGGCTGCTGTCGACCGTGCCGAGCCTGCACATATTCGACGACCACGACGTCATCGACGACTGGAACACGAGCGCGGCGTGGCTGGCGGAGATCCGGGCGACGCCGTGGTGGCGGGAGCGGATACTCAGCGGGCTGATGTCGTACTGGGTCTACCAGCACCTGGGCAATCTCTCGCCCGCCGAACTCGCGGCGGACGAGCTGTACCGGGCGGTCCGGGAGGCCCCGGACGGCACCGAGGCACTACGGGCCTTCGCGGCGCGGGCCGATGCCGATCCGGCCTCGGTGCGCTGGAGCTACCGGCGTGACTTCGGCCGGTACCGGCTGCTGATGGTGGACACGCGGGCCGCGCGGGTGCTGGCCGAGGAGGGCCGGGCCATGCTCGACCCGGCGGAGCAGCAGTGGCTGCGGGACAACGCGCTCGCCGGGCACGGGGGTTACGACCATCTGCTGATCGGCTCCTCACTGCCGTGGCTGATGCCGCCACTGATCCATGACGCGGAGACCTGGAACGCCGCGCTGTGCCGGGGGGAGCGGGGGCCCCGGTGGGCGCGGATCGGGGAGAACCTGCGGCGGCGCAGCGATCTGGAGCACTGGGCGGCGTTCCCGGCGTCGTTCGCGGCGCTCAGTGATCTGATCGAGGAGGTGGGGACGGGGCCCCGGGCGCCGGCGACGATCTGCGTGCTGTCGGGCGACGTGCACCACGCGTACGTGGCCGAGCCCCGCATACCGAGTACGGCGGGGGTGTTCCAGTTGACGTGCTCGCCGGTGCACAACTCCATCCACACCGCGGTGAAGCTGGGTTTCCGGCTGGGCTGGTCGCGGACGGGGCGGTGGCTGGGCCGCGGCTTCTCCCGGCACGGGCGGACGGGCCGGCCGCCGCTGAGCTGGCGGCGTACGGGTGGGCCGTGGTTCGGGAACCAGCTGATGACGCTGGCGCTCTCGGGCCGGACCGCCCGGCTGCGGCTGGACCAGGCCCGCAAGAAGCGGAAGGCGGCCGTCCTGGTCACCGTGCTGGACCGGGACCTCACCGGCCCGTGACGCCCCCGTCCGCCGGACCGGCCGGTGGCGGGGCGGGTGGGACCTGACACACCGGGATGCGGGAACCGCCCCGGGGCGGCAGGGTACAGGCGCGCGGCGTACGCTGTATGGCTGTAAAGCCGCCCCTGCCGCTCCCGCGACATCGCGGTGTTCCACGCCGCAGCACGCCGACCGGACTGGGGAGTCCCGCTTTGCTTGAGACTCTTGGGTCACTGACCACGAGCCCATGGATCTACGCCCTCGTGGCGTTGTCCATCGTGCTCGACGTGTTCCTGCCGGTGCTGCCGAGCGGGGTTCTGGTGATCACCGCGGCGGCTGCCGCCGCGGCCGCCGGGGCGGCGGGTCCCGTACCCGTGCCCGCGCGGGTGCCGGACATCCTGGCCCTGCTGGTGATCGCCACGACCGCCTCGGTCCTGGGTGACATGGCGGCGTACCGGCTGGCCCGGCGTGGCGGGGCCCGGCTGGACCGGGCCATCGCCCGTTCCCGTCGGCTGACCCGGGCGCAGGACCGTCTCGGCACGGCCCTGGCCCGGGGCGGCGGCGCCCTGGTGGTGATCGCCCGTTTCGCCCCGGCCGGGCGCTCGGTGGTCTCGCTGGGTGCGGGCAAGACCCAGCGCAAGGTCCGGGAGTTCCTGCCCTGGTCGGTCCTGGCGGGGATGGTCTGGGCCGGGTACAGCGTGGCCCTCGGCTACTTCGGTGCCCAGTGGCTGGGCACCACCTGGCTCGGCACCGCCGTGTCCGTCATCGCCCTCTTCGCGGCGGGCGCCCTGGCCGCCTTCCTCATCCGCCGCCCGATCGCGGCCACGGCCCCGGCGGCGTAGCACCCGGCACCCCCGGCCCGGACCTCACCGGGGGTGACCGTACGGGTCGGCCGGTCACACGGTGGAGGCGGCCGTGGAGGCGGTCTGTCCCCGTACGTGGACGCCGTCGAGGAGTGCGCGGGTCGCCTCGGCGACGGCGTCCACGGCGGCTTCGAAGACTTCCCGGTTGTGGGCGGCGGGTGCCCGGAATCCGGACACCTTCCGTACGTACTGGAGCGCTGCGGCACGGATCTCCTCCTCCGTGGCCTTCTCGGGGATGACGGGCGGGCGCAGGGTCTTGATCGATCGGCACATACGTCTACTATCCCGCTACCGGGGGCAGCTCGGCCCCCGAAAGTTTCATAATCAGCCCGGCCTGCAGCCGGGACCGCAGGACGGGATCACCGACCTCGTCCAGGAGCGCGACGGCCTGCCGCGTGTTCTCGGCGGCGCGCCGGTCGTCCCGGAGCGAGGCGGTCTGGTCGGCCATGTGTTTCAGGGCGATGTCGGCCCGCCGGTGGAAGAGCTGCCCGACGAGGGCGACGACCAGTCCGACCGAGCTGGTCACGATCCCGAGGTAGAGGTCTCCGCTGGTCTCGGCCTTCCACACGGCCAGCCCGACGCCGAACAGGAGGATCATCGCCCCGGCCCCGGCGAACCGCTGGCTGGTGACGAAGCTACTGCGGGCCTGGGTCAGTCCGTAGGCGTAGTACTCGACGAGGACCGGGGTGAAGTCGTCGTACCGGCCGGCGGGTCTCGTCCTCGGCCGGGCCGCGCCGGCGTCCCCGTACTTCGGGTCCCGCTCCCCCGGCCCCGCCCCGGGAACCGGCCCCGGCGGCGCAGCCGGTACCGGTACCGCCCCGGTCCGTGCCGCCAGTTGCCCGAGCAGCCGGTCGCGTTCCTGGGCCCGTCGGCGCTCGAACCCGTCGGCGCCCAGCCGCCCGGCCACCAGTTGCCCGGCGGCGAGCACCGCCGCCGCCCCGACGCCCCACAGCCACTCCCCGGCCCCGGCCATCCCGCACCCCCACCCCGGACGATCCCGATCCCCGCACCCCACGAAACCCCGTACCCAGGGCCCCGTACCCCCGCCCGCGCGAGCGGGGGCCCGGCCGCCTCACCCCCCTGTCCCCCAAGTCCCCCAAGTCATGCCTGTCATGCCTGTCATGCCTGTCACCCCTTCAACGCTCCGACGAGGCGCCCGCGTTCGCTCAGGTCACGGACGGCGCGGACACCGTGGTGCGGGCGGAGCCGCAGGTTCATCACTTCGAAGTGCTCGTCACCACGCGCGGAGGACAGTTCCTCGTAGTCGTCGAGGAAGCGGCCCCACGACTCGCAGGCGGCCTCCACGTGCCCGATCGACAACTGCCGCTGGGCGAGGAGTCCGTACGCGTGCAGGCGTCCCTGCCGCTCGTGCGCGGGCTGCAGACGGATCGACTCCCGGAGCGTCTTCACCGAGCCGGCCACGTCTCTCGTCTCGTTCTGCACGTGCGCCACGTGGAAGAGGTACGCCGTCCGGTCGTAGCCCCCGACGCTCTCCCGCCGGTCGTCCGCGCGCCCGAGCGCCTCCTCCGCTTCCCGGAGCCGGCCGAACGCCTGCCGCCGGTCCCCGACCATCGCCGCGCCGTGGGCCTGCTGCCCCCGCAGGAAGGCGACCAGCCGCGGCCCGGCCGCCGGAGCCGCCTCTGCGGCGGAGTCGGCGAGTTCCAGGGCCCGCCGTCCGTAGCCGAGGTGGGACGCCTGGAGGGACATCCCGCGCAGGGTGCGGCAGTAGGCGAGGTGTTCCTCCGCCTCCCCGGCGAGCTTGAGCGCGGACAGGTAGTAGTCCTGCCCGAGGCGGTGCTGGCGCTCGTACATCGCCATCCACCCGGTCAGGTAGACGAGGTCGGACGCGGCGGCGAGCATGCTCCGCCGGACGGGCACCGTCGATTCCGCTTTCAGCCACGGTCCGACCGTGTTGACGAGGAAGGCGGCGGCCATGGGGCGCGCGTGACCCGCGCCGAGTTCGTCGAGGATGTCCGCGATGCGGTCGGTCATCGTCCGCACCGCCGTGACCTGGGCCCGGCCGACCCGGGTGGTCACTTTGCCGGGCCTTATCGGTTCCGGGCCGTCGGCGCGGGCGAGAGTCGGGAACAACGGGATGGCGAGCGCTGCGGAGAAGACACCTGCCGCGATCACGCGGCGTCGGGATGGCTCCATGTCGGCCCTTCCGAGGTCTACGAGGTCCCGGACAGTGTCCGCCTCCTCGACCGCACCCGGTTGTGTGAGGCCTGTCTCCGCATACGTGACGGGCCGTCCGAGCTTCCGCTCGAACGCTTCGACGATCAGCCCTCTGACCTGCGGACGGGGCTGATGACCGGCGACCCACTGGGAGACCGCGGGCTGGCCGTACTTCAGGGTGAGCCCCGCCTCGGCGCCGATCCGGTTGACGATCGACGCGAACTGGCTTCGAGACCATCCGGCCTGTTCAAGCAGGACCGGCAGACCAGTGTTGGGGGTGCGTGAGTGTCGCGCCATGAGCAACTCCCGACATTGCATGGCTTGCATACGTCTCCGACCCTCCAACGGTACTCGCGCGGGCGGCTCCTGCGGTTACCTCGGTGTATCCGGCAGTGACCGTGCGGCAGTCGAGACCGCCGCCGACGAGAGGGAGTCTCACCGTGAGCAGGCGCACGATGACGGACTGGCTGGCCGGCAGCCACCACCAGCCCGGCCAGGTCCGGGCCGAGTGGCGGGAGCGCGGGATCTCCGTGCTCCCCGTCGGCCACCGGTTCGACGCCGTCCGCCTGCCCGAGCCACTCGTCCACGCCGCCGTCCACCCGGCCGTCCACGCGGCGGGCGCCCCGGCCGGGCCCTGCCGGGCACCGGCCGGAACCGGCCTGGCGGGGCACCTCGACGGCCCGGTCATCCACGACGGCCGCGGCCGTACGTACTACGCCCTCGTGCCCCCGGGTACCGCGACCACCTGGCGCGCCGCCGCTCCCGGTGTCACGTGCCTCGGCCCCGGCACCCATCTCGGTGTCCCCGCCGAGGGACTGCTGGAGTACCACCCGGCCCATCCCGTCCACTGGACCGCGGCCACCACCCGGCGGCGCCACTGCGACCCGGCCTCCGTGGCGCTCCTCGTCCGCGCGGGAACGGCGCGCCTGGCCGAGGCGGCCGGTCACCCGCAGGGGTGCTCCGCCGGGCGGCCGGGGCTGTCCCCGCGCGCCCGGGAGCGCCCCTGCGGCCACCTCCGGTGAGGCCGCCCGGCGGACCGGCGGACCACCGAAAACCCACGAACCCACGAGCCCGCGAGCCCGCGAACCCGCGAACCCGCGAATCGACAGGAGAGCAGCATGTCCGAGGGCAAGCACGCCGGAGAACCGGAGGACCAGCCGTGGACACCGCCGCCCACCCCGCCGAGCTCCGACGGCAGTAGGCCGCCGGCCTCACCGGCTCCGGCCCCGCCATCGCCGTCGCCGTCGCCGTCAGCGTCGCCGGGCAAGCCGTGAACCGGACGGTCTGCCGTGAGGCCCTGGTGACGGGGGCTCTGCTCCGTGAACCGTGGCTGGCGCGGGCCTTCGACTCCGTCGACCGGGAGGCGTTCGTGCCCCGCGCGGTGTGGCTGCCCGTGCAGGACGGCGACGGCCTGTGGCAGTTCGTCGACCGCGACGCCGACCCGCGGTCATGGGCGCGGGCCGTGTGGGACCCGTACCGGTCGGTGATCACCCAGCTGGACGACGGGCGGACGCCGCCGGGCCCCGCGGCGGGCGACTTCACGTCTTCGGTGTCGGCGCCGGACATCGTGATGCGCAAGCTCCACCACCTGGACCTGCGGGAACACCACCGTGTCCTGGAGATCGGCTACGGCTCCGGCTATCACACCGCGCTGCTGTGCGAGCGGGTCACGTCGGAGCGGGTCACGGCCGTGGAGGTCGACGAGAAGCTCGCGGACCAGGGCGCGGCCAACCTGAAGGCGGCCGGTTGCACGCCGGAGCTGGTCCGGGGCGACGGCCTCCTGGGCGTCCCTCCGCGGGCGCCGTTCGACCGGATCATCAGCACGGCGTCGCTGCGCCGTGTTCCCCGCGCCTGGGTCGGGCAGGTCGCACGGGGCGGCCTGGTCCTGACCCCGTTCGGTACGGCGTACAGCAATGCGGGGCTGCTGAGACTGACCGTCGACGGGGACCGGGCCGAGGGCCGGTTCGTCGGCGAGGCCGCGTACATGTGGGTCCGCGGCGAGCGGCCGGCCACCGGGCTGCGGATCTCGGGGAACCCGGCCGTCCGGCCGTCGCCGGTCGATCCGGAGCAGGTCCTCGGGGGGACCTACCTCCAGGACTTCGCCATCGGCCTCCAGGTGCCGGACGTGTCGTACTCGCACCGGGGGGAGGGCGCGCGGCGGCGGGTCCAGTTCGTGGACGAGTCCGGCACGTCGGCCACCGTCGTCACGTACGCCGACTGGTGGGAGCCGGGGGCGGTCCGCGCGTGGGGGCCGCGTGACCTCTGGGCGGAGGTGACGGCGGCCTGGACCTGGTACGAGGAACAGGGCCGGCCCCACCTCACCCGCTTCGGCGTCACGTCCACCCCCCAGGGCCAGCACACCTGGCTCGACGACCCCACCCACCCCGCAGGCCACTGACCCCGGCCGGGGAGGGTCCACCCCTGACCGTCTGGGAGATCCTTGGGGGACGCACACCCCGGCCCGGTCCGCCCGGACCCACGCGAACACCCGTGAACGCCGAAGGCCCGGTTCGGACGGTATGCCGTCCGAACAGGGCCTTCGAGTGTTTCCGCTGGTGGGCGTGGACGGTTTCGAACCGCCGACATCTGCTTTGTAAGAGCAGCGCTCTACCCCTGAGCTACACACCCGTGGATGAGGGAACAGCGTACATGGGTGGCGCACCCCCCACGCAAACCCGTTCTGGTGAGGGAGAATGGGCCGGGAGTGGGGCACGGTGGACGGGTGGCAGCGGGAGAGGGACTGTGACGACGGCATCCCGGCGATGGTTCGGTGGGCGGGACGAGAGTCGGCGGGCGGACGCGCAGGCGGCCAAGGACGCCGCCGCCGCCGCGTTCTACGAGCTGGACAGTGCGCAGCGGGAGCTGCGGATCTCCGTCGAGACCATCGCGGCGGCGGACGGTTCGCCCGCCGCGCGGCAGGCCGGTGACGGGTTCGTCGCGCTCGGGGAGCGGATCGACCAGGTCAGCCGGGTGTACATCGAGGCGGTCGACGCGCACGACCTGGACCGGCCGGAGCTGGACGCCTCGGTCGCCGCGCGGGCCACTCGGGAGCTGACCGGGGCGCGGGAGGAGCTGGACCGGGCCAAGGCGGAGCTGGACCGGTTCGCGCTGGGGCTGCGGCCGTTGCTGGAGCAGGCCGAGACGCGGCTGGCGCGAGTGGCGCCGGCGCGGGAGCGGGCGCGGGCCGCGCTGCTGGCGGCGAGCGACGCGCTGGACGCCGTACGGGCCACGGGGATGCGGGCCGACGAGCTGGCGGCGCGGCTGGCCGCGCTGGGGCCGGAGCTGACCAAGCTGAACGAGGGCGCGGGACGGCACGGTGTGCAGGAGACGGTGCGGCGCGCGGACCGGATCCTGCGGGACGCGGAGGCCGTGCGGGCCGAGGCCGCGCGGCTGCCGGAGCGGGCCGCGGAGATCGACCGGCGGCTGGTGAGCCTGCGGACCCGGGCGCAGGCGCTGCACAACCGGGCCGGCCGGGTGGAGCCGGTCCTCAGTGAGCTGCGCCGCAGGTTCAGCGCGGCGTGCTGGCAGGACCTCCAGCAGGTGCCGGACCAGGCGGTACGGGATCTCGCGCGGGCCGGGGACCAGCTACGGGAGGCGGCCCGGGCCCGCGAGGAGCAGCGCTGGGCGGATGTCGGGGAGCTGATCGAGGAGGTCCGGGGCGCGCTGGACGCGACGGACGAGGCGGTGTCGGCGGCGCAGGACCGGCTGACGCGGCTGGAGGCGGTGGCGCGGGACCCGCAGGCGGAGGTGGAGCGGACCCGGTTCGCGATCCGGGACGCCCAGCGGCTGGCGATGGAGGGCCGTACGGTCCCCGACCCGAAGGACGCGGGGCCGCTGGACGAGGCGGTGGCCCGGGTGGGACGGGCGGTGACCCGGCTGGAGGGGCTCCATCCGGACTACTGGGCGTTCCTCCAGGAGCTGGAGGACGTACGGGTGGCCGTGAACCGGGTGGTCTCCGGCATCCGCGCCCAGCGCGGGCACGGCTGAGGCGGCTGAGGCGGCTGAGGCGGCGGCGGGAACGTGCAGCCGGGGCCCGTACGCCGACAGGTGGCGCGGGCTGTCTCTTCCGGACGGTCTCTTCCGGACGGTCTCCTCCGGACCGCCTCTTTCGGGCCGTCTGCGGTCCGCGCCGCCTGATCCGGGTAGAACGGCCTTAGCCTGGGGCCATGCCTCGTTACGAATACCGCTGCCGGACCTGCGACGACACCTTTGAGGTCAGCCGTCCGATGGCCGAGTCCTCCGCACCCGCCGACTGCCCCGCCGGGCACGCCGACACCGTCAAGCTGCTCTCCGCCGTCGCCGTGGGCGGCACCGGTGGCGCGCCCGCGCCCGCCATGCGCGGCGGGGGTGGTGGCGGGGGCTGCTGTGGCGGAGGGGGCTGCGGCTGACCGACCCGGGCGCCCCGGGCCGGGCGCCGCGGGCCGGGCGCCGCGGCGGCCGGCCCCGCATCCCCCGGCCGCCAGCCGACCGCAGCCCGCGCCGTCGCTACCGCTTGCGCGAGAGGGTCAGGCCGTCCGAGATCGCCAGGAGGACGGATTCCATGCGGGTGTCCGCCGCGACGTGGTCGTTGTAGGCGCGGACGCCCGCCGCCGCGCCGGTGGCCGCCTCGTCGAGGACCCGGCCGTGGAAGAGCGTGTTGTCCGTGACGATCAGGGCGCCCGGACGCAGCCTCGGCACCAGTTCCTCCCAGTAGGCGATCTGGCTCTCCTTGTCCGCGTCCACGTACGCCAGGTCGATGTGCGGCTCGGCGGGCATCGCGCGGAGGGTGTCCAGGGCCGGGGCGATCCTCAGCTCGATCCGGTCGGCGACGCCCGCCGCCTCCCACGCCTCGCGTGCGTAGTCCGTCCACTCCCGCGAGACGTCGCAGGCGATGAGGCGGCCGTCCGCCGGCAGGGCCTGGGCCATCGACAGGGCCGAGAAGCCCGTGAACGTGCCGACCTCCACGATGTGGCGCGCGCCGGTCAGCCGGACGAGGAAGGCCAGCAGCGGCCCCTGTTCGTGCGCCGACTGCATGCCGGCGGAGTCCGGGAACTTCTCGTACGTCGTCGCGACCAGCGCCTGCTGGACCGTGTCCAGCGGGGGGTTGTGCGCGAGCACGTACTGGTAGAGCTCGTCGGTGATCCTGGTGCTGTTGCCCTTGGTCATGGGGTCAGTCTGCCGAGTGCCGCCGCTTCGCGGGTGAACTCCCGGAGGATCTCCTCGCCCGCCAGGACGCCCGCCCCGGTCAGGGCCGTCACGGATGGCGCGGTCCAGGAGGCGTCGGCGAGTTCGCCGTGGCCCGGCCGCCACGCCGCGTCGGCCGCGAGCAGCAGGTCGGCGTCGAGGAGCGAGTCACCGGCGGCGAGGGTGGCCGTGGCGCCCGTGCGGCGGGCCACCTCGCGCATGGCCGCGCTCTTGGTCAGCGGGCGCGGGACGGCGTAGAGCTTGCGGCCCTGGAGCGAGACCGTCCAGCCGCGCGCGTCCGCCCAGGCCGTCAGGGCCTTGAGCCACTCCTGCGGGACCAGGTCGCGTTCCACGACCAGGTAGGCGAAGAGGTCCTCCGCCACCCGGGCCTTGCGCAGCCACACCGGGTCGGCGGTCGCCAGGAGGTGGGCGTGGACCTCTTCCAGCGGGGCGCACTCCCGTTCCAGCCGTGCGGCGACCTCGCGCCGCCAGTCCCGGTCCGGGACCCCGTCGACCAGGAGCTGGCCGCCGTTGGCGCAGATCGCGTACGGGGCCGGGCGGCCGGGGAAGCGGATGCGCTGGTACTGCTTGCGGGTCCGGGTCGTGGCCGGGACGAAGACCACCGCCGGGTCGGTGGTCAGCGCCGTGAGGAGCGCCGCGGCCGTCTCCGTCATGAACGACAGCGGCTTGCTCTCGTGCACCTCGACGCAGAGCAGCCGGGGGGCCTGCGGGTCGGGCATGGTGAGGCCGAGGGCCGCCGCCGAGTAGATGAGGGTGCGGTCGAGGTCACTGGCTATGAGGACGGTCACTGGGAGGCCACGGCCTTTCCGTCGGCGCCGGTGGCGCCGCGTGTGAAGCGGGGGTGGATGAGTCCGACGCAGGTGTAGGGGAGTCCGTCGGTCTCCTCCACCGGGACCCCGCGCTGTTCGGCGAGGAGGCGTACGTGGTCCAGGTCGGCCCCGGCGCCCCGCCGGGCGAGGATCTTCCACGGTACCCGGCGCAGCAGGACCCGGGTGGTCTCGCCGACGCCGGGCTTGACGAGGTTGACGTCGTGGATGCCGTACTCCCGGCTGATGCGTTCGACGGCGGCCCAGCCCTCCCAGGTCGGGGTGCGGTCGGCGGCGAGCATCTCCTTGACCTCGGCCGCGACCGCTTCGGCCACGTCGTCGAAGTGGGCGGCGACGGTGTCGACGAAGTCGGTGGAGACGTCGGCGCCGGCCAGTTCGCGGTAGAACTTCGCGCCGTGGAAGTCGGCGGGGCCGACCAGGTCGGCCCGCAGGACCGTGCGCGAGACGAGTCCGGAGACGGTGGAGTTGAGGCAGGCGGAGGGGATCAGGAAGTCCTCGCGGGTGCCGTAGGTGGACACGCACGAGCCGGGGTCGGCGAGGACCACGATCTCCGGGTCGAAGCCGGGGAACTCGCCCAGGGCCGCCTTCAGTTCGCGGGTGATGGCGCCCTTGCCGGTCCAGCCGTCGACGAAGACGATGTCGGCCGGGTCGTGGTGGGCGGCCAGCCAGCGCAGCGCGTTGGCGTCGATGCCGCGCCCGCGCACGATGGAGACGGCGTAGTGGGGCAGGTCCAGGCCGTGACGGGTCTGTGCCCAGCGGCGCATCAGCACGCCCACGGGGGTGCCGGCGCGGGCCAGGGAGACCAGGACGGGGGTGTGGCCGGGCCGAAGGCGCGGGGAGCGTTCGGCGAGGACGGTCTCGGTGACGGTGCCCACGGCGCGGGCGATGCGGGCGGCGGAGGTGGTCAGCGCGCTCCGGTAGAGCTCCTGGTATCCGGGGGACGGCTGGTACTCGACGGGCAGCGACTCGGCGTAGTGCGCGCCGCCCGCCTGGACGGCTTCCTCGCGTTCCTCGGTCGGGGCCTCCAGGGCCACGTCGGAGAGGTCCTGGAGCAGCCAGCCGACGTCCTCGGCGGGGTAGGAGGAGAAGGCGGGCCCGCGCAGGGGCCCGGCCAGGGGTGCGGCAGGCCCGGGGGCGGACGCGGGGGTGTGGGAGGGGACGTAGGAGGGGACGACCGCGAGCAGGACGCGGCCGGTGTGCGGGGCGAGGCGGGCCAGCAGGCCCGTGCGCAGTTCCGGGGTGTCCCCGGCCGAGTCGACGACGGCGACGACCGCGTCGAAGCCCGCGCCCGCGACGTTGTAGGCGTAGCGGTCGCCGGGCCCGTCGGCCGGGTCGTCGTGGGCGGGGAAGACGAGCCGGGTGCGGATGGCGTAGCCGGGGTCGTCCACGGCCAGCACGGGCGAGCGGGTGGTGGTCGAGAACCGGACCTCGCGGGCGGCTCCGGCGCTCTCCAGGTCCTTCGCCAGCCGCAGCGGGGCGTACATCAGCTCTTCGTTGCCGAGGACGAGGACCCGTCCGGGCCGGGGTCCGAGCGCCTCGGCGAGCCGCCCCGCCAGGAGGGGCAGCTCGGCGTCCAGCCGGGCGCGGTGCGCGGGGGTGAAGCCGTGCCGTCCGCCGTCCGGGACCCCGGCGGGCCAGTCGAGCCGGACCCGCTCGACCACGGGTACGGGTCCGGCTCCTGCCCCGGGTGCGGGCTCCGCGGGGGCGGCGGGCGCGGCACGGGCCTCGTACTCCTCGACCAGGGCCCGGCCCCGGGCGAGGACGTCCTCGGGGAGCCGGACCGTGCCCGAGGCCAGGGCGACGAGGTCGACGCGGGCGCCGAGTCCGGTGGCGAAGGCGGTGAGCCGGTCGCGGTCGGCCGGGGAGCGCATGTCGACGAGGGCGACGACGACGTAGTGCGCGCGGGGGTGGCGGGCGTGCAGGTCGCGGATGGTGTTCAGGACGGTGTTGCCGGTGGAGAACTCGTCGTCGACGAGGACCAGCGGTCCGTCCCCGGCGAGCAGGGCGGGGTCCTCGGGCAGCAGCAGGTGCGAGGTGGCGTGCGAGTGGGCCTCCTCGAAGCCGCCCGCCGGTTCCGTGCCCGCCACCGGCCGCCGGGTGGAGTGCAGGTAGGGGGCGAGGGCGAGGCCGTCCGCGACGCAGTGGCCGAGGCCGGTGGCGGTCTCGGCGTACCCGAGGACCAGTGCGGTGCGGGCCGCGTCGTCGCCGAGCAGTTCCCGGACTCGGACCCCGAGCCCGTGTCCGGCGCGGTAGACGGTCTCCGGGGACTGCGGGACGTGCTTGCCCAGCACCTGCGAGACCAGCAGGTGCGCGCGCCGGGGGTTGCGGCGCAGCGCGAGCCCGAGCAGGTCCGTGAGGCGCGGCGGCGCCGGTACGGGGGGGCCGGGGTCTCCCGGGCCCCCCGGGGCTCCCGTACCGGGGGCCGTGTCCGCACCTCCCGCACCAGCCGCACCAGCCGCACCGCGCGTACTGCCCGTGCCACCGTCCGTTTCGTCATGCGTTTCGTCATGCGTTTCGTCATGCGTTTCGTCCAGGCGTACGCCCAGCCGGTCCGCGACCCAGGTTCCCGACCACACCGCGTCGATCGTCTTGCCTTTCCTCGTGTCCGGCGGCCCGCTCACAGCTGGAGCCCGGCCGTGAGGAGGTCGACGAAGCCGACCTCCTCCCTCGCCACACCGAAGACCTCGGCGCGCAGCATGGTGCGCTCGGCCCAGGCCCGGTGGGGCTTCACCTCGTTCATCTTGTTCGTGTAGGCGGAACGCATCACTCCGCCGCCTTCGCGCTCCGGGCGCAGGATGTCCTGGGCGTCGCTGAACTCCTCGTGGGAGACGACCGACAGGGCGTGGACGGGGCCGACGTGGGCGGGGTGGATGCAGGTCTTGCCGAGCAGTCCGTTGGCCCGGTCGAGCTCTATCTCGCGCAGCAGCCCGTCCAGGTCGTGGGCGATCAGGGAGGTGCGCAGGTCCTCCACGCCCTCCTCCAGGAAGGGGCTGCGGCGCAGCTGGGGCTTGAAGAGGCGCTGCTGGCTGCGGAAGTACTCCCACACCGGTCCGGTGACCGTGAATCCGGTGCCGTCGGCCCGGCTGAGCACGTTGACGACGTCCGCGATCACGCCCGCCACGATCTGGACGTCGTAGGCGGTCATGTCGGGGGTGCGGCGCAGTCCGTAGACGGAGCAGAAGTCGGTCACCCCGAGCCGCAGGGCGAGCACCCGCTCGCGGTACTTGTCGACGGTGCGGGAGATCCCGGCCAGGGCCTCGGCCCGGGTTTCGAGGTGGAGCAGCCCGGGGGTCTCCAGGACGGGCATGGCGTACAGGCGGTGCCGTCCGCTCTCCGCCTCGGCCTGGGCCACGGCGTCGAGGAAGGCGACACCGCGGTCCTCGTCGAACTTGGGGAGTACGAATCCGGCCAGCAGCGCGACGGAGCCGCCGAGGCGGCGCACCAGGTCGGGTATCTGCTCGGGGGTGCGCACCCGGATGAAGAGCAGGGGGAGCTGCCCGTCACCGTCGGCGGCGGTGTCGGTGGCGCTGTCAGCGGTACCGGCGGTACCGGTGCTGCCGGCGAGTGCGGCGAACTGCCGGACGAGGTTCTCCTCGGCGCCTCCGACATCGGCGTCGCTGATGGAATCCTCCAGGCAGAGGACCATGGAGACCACTCCGCGGCCGGCCTGTTTGCGGATGTCGGCGGCGAGGTGGGGGCGGGTGGCCGGGCTGTAGAGCGTGGCACCCAGGGCGGCGGCGAGGGTGCGGGCCGGTGAGGCGGCGGTGAACTCGGCCGGTTCCTGGTGGAAGAGGGCCTTGCGGACGGTGGGCGTCAGGTACCCGAAGTGACGCATGTGCTTCCCCCGTACTGCTTCGGCGGCCCCACTGAGATGGCCGGTAATAGCCGGTAATAGTACGTACGAACAAGGGTCAAGAGTTCCTCAAGTGGATGGATTCCGGGTGAGCCTCTTGCACCATGCCCAGCCGCCGCTTCCGGGACAAGGTCGCACGGGGGGCCGCATTGTCCCGCTCCGCCCCGGGAGGGCAGGATGACGGGCATGACGCACGCGATGCAGAAGGGCTCGAACATCCCGGTGGCCGCCGTGTCGGTCCGGGCTGTACTGCGCTGGACCGGCGGCCCCGAGGTACCTGACGTGGATGCCTCCGCGCTGCTCGTGGGTCCGGACGGCCGGGTGCGTTCGGACGAGGACTTCGTGTTCTACAACCAGCCCCGGCACCCTTCGGGGGCCGTCTGGCGCCTGGGCAAGAAGCAGCTCGGCAACGAGATCACCGACGCGGTCCAGGCGGACCTGCGCGCGGTGCCCCCGGCGGTGGACCGCATTCTGGTGGTCGCCTCCGCCGAGGATGTTCCCTTCCAGCGTGTACGCGATCTGCGCATCCTGCTCTACGACGCCTCCCCGGCCGCCGGCTCCGAGGCGCTGGCCTCCTTCGGGGTGCGGCCCGAGACCGGCGGCGAGACGGCGCTGATCTGCGGAGAGCTGTACCGCCGGGGCGAGGGGTGGAAGTTCCGCGCGCTGGGCGAGGGCTACTCCGACGGGCTGGTGGGGCTGGCGACCGACCACGGGATCTCGGTCGACGAGAACGCGGCCGAGGCGGGCCCGGAGCCCGCCGGGGCCGGTGCGGGGTCCGCCGGGGCCGGGGACGGCGCCGAGCGGACGGCCGCGCCCCGGCCGCCGTCGCCCCGGACGACGCAGCCCCACCCCCAGCGGCCTCCGTCGCACCGTGCGCCCCAGGCGCCGCCCGTACCGCCGACGCAGGCCCCGCCGGACGTCCAGCCCGCCTACGGGTACCCGCAGCCGGTCTCCCCGGCGCCGGGGCCGGGCGGTGACCCGTCCTTCCGGCTGCCGGCCCAGGGCCCGCAGTTCATCCGCCGCTGAGCCCCGCCGCCCCCGGCCCCCGGCAGCCGACCGGGGGCGGGGCCGGGACCGGGGGCGGCCCGTGGGTCCGTCCAGGGGTCCTTCCGTGGGTCCCGGCGGGCGGTCATGTCTTGGTGCTCTTGTAGCCCCGCCCCCACTGGAGCCCCCAGCCGTAGAGCCGGTCCAGCTCGGCCTGGAACCCGTACACGAACTTCACCTCGCGCCGCACGATGAGCTCGCCCTTGATCCGCTCCAGGGAGACGACCGCGCAGGACCGGGCCTCCGGCTGGCGTTCGTCCAGCGCGATCTCGATCCGGGGGCCGGTGATCGGGTAGAGGGTGACCAGGGCGTGGGTGCGGTCGAAGGCGGGGGTCTGGTCGTAGATGTAGACGAAGACCAGCAGCCGCTTGATCTCGTCGGCGTGGTCGAGGTTGACGAAGACCGTCTCGCCCGAGGGCGCCCCGAACCGGTCGTCACCGCTGAGTTTCACGTACGGCGGGCTGTTGATGTCCCCGTGCAGGTTGCCCAGCGGCTGGACCACGCCCCGGCTGCCGTCGGCCAGTTCGTAGAGGCAGCCGATGTCGAGGTCCACGTTGACCATGCCCTGGGTGTGCGCCTGCACCATGTCGGGCTTGAAGAGCTTGAGGGGGTGGCGCAGCAGCCTGCTGCCCTGGCCGGTGCGGCCGTCGAAGTCCGTGGTGCGCATGCGCCAGGAGAGGTTGACGCGCAGGTTGCCGTGGACCGCTCCCTGTTTGGTGAGCGACACCGTCGGGCGCCGCTTGGTCAGCTCGATCGCGTTCGACGACGCGTTGCCCGACTGGAAATGCGCGGCCCGGCTGCCCAAGATGCCGTCGAAGAAACCCATCCTCCTGCCCCCCTGATCCCTGGTCCCCTGTGATGTCTGACGTGTGATGCGTGGTGTCCGGTGTACCGCTCACGGCCTGCCACGCGGGCGGGGCGGCCCGCCGGGTCCGTGGACCCGCCCGGCCGCCCCGCAGATGAGCGTTCCGCATTACCGCCGCCGTCATGCCTCGACGGCGACGCCCTCCTGTGCCAGGCGCTTGTTGCGGCGCACCGAGGACCAGAAGGACCAGCCGATCAGGACCACACCGACGAGGCCGGTGATGAACTCGCTGATCTGGTACTGGATGGTGATGAGCAGGATGACGGCGAGCGCGCCGATGGCGTAGTGGGCGCCGTGCTCCAGGTAGACGTAGTCGTCGAGGGTGCCCTCGCGGACGAGGTAGACCGTGAGCGACCGGACGTACATGGCACCGATGCCGAGGCCCAGCGCCATGAGCACGATGTCGTTGGTGATGGCGAAGGCGCCGATGACCCCGTCGAAGGAGAACGAGGCGTCGAGGACTTCGAGGTAGAGGAACATGAAGAACGCGGCCTTGCCCGCCATGGCGACGGCCGTGACCGGCTTGCCGCTCTTGCGCGCCGCTTCCTCCGCCTCGTGCTCGGCCTCCTCCTCTTCCTCCAGCTTGTTCTCGAAGAAGCCGGAGAGCCCGCCGACGATGAGGTAGGTGATCAGGCCGGCGATGCCGGAGAGCAGGACGGTCTCCGTCTTGTCGACGTGGGTCCCGCCGTGCTGGTGGGCGTTGGCGGCGAAGGTCATGGCGGAGACGAGCAGCACGATCAGCGCGATGCAGACCGAGAGCATGTCGACCTTGCCGAGCTTGGCGAGCGGACGCTCCAGCCAGCCGAGCCACTTGATGTCACGGTCCTCGAAGATGAAGTCGAGGAAGATCATCAGCAGGAACATGCCGCCGAAGGCGGCGATGGACGGGTGGGCGTCCGTGACGAGCTGCTGGTACATGTCCTTGTCGGTCATGGCGAGGTCGACGGCTTCGATGGGTCCGATCCTGGCGCTGATCGCCACGATCGCGACGGGGAAGACCAGTCGCATGCCGAAGACGGCGATGAGGACACCGATCGTGAGGAAGATCTTCTGCCAGAAGGCGTTCATCTTCTTCAGGATTCCGGCGTTGACCACCGCGTTGTCGAAGGACAGCGAGATTTCCAGGATCGAGAGGATCGCGACGACCCCGAACCCGGCCCATCCTCCGTAGAACACCGCTGCGACCAGTCCGAGCGCAGTGACTGCGAACGACCAGCCGAAGGTTTTCAGAACCACTGGCACCCCATCGTTGGACGGCTCTACGAGACGTTGACGCCGAAGTCTAGAGCGATGCCGCGCAGGCCCGACGCGTACCCCTGTCCCACGGCCCGGAACTTCCACTCGCCGCCGTACCGGTAGACCTCGCCGAAGATCATCGCGGTCTCGCCGGAGGCGTCCTCGGAGAGGTCGTAGCGGGCGAGTTCCTGGCCGTCCGCCTGGTTGACCACGCGGATGTAGGCGTTGTTGACCTGGCCGAAGCTCTGGCGGCGGGCGTCCGCCTCGTGGATCGAGACGGGAAAGACGATCTTGTCGACCCGTTCCGGCACCCTGGCGAGGTCGATGACAACCGACTCGTCGTCCCCGTCACCCTCACCGGTGAGGTTGTCCCCGGTGTGTTCGACGGAACCGTCGGGGCTCCTCAGGTTGTTGTAGAAGACGAAGTAGTCGTCCCCGAGCACCCGGCCGTTGCCGCACAGCAGCGCGCTGGCGTCGAGGTCGAAGTCGGCGCCCGTGGTCGAGCGCGCGTCCCAGCCGAGGCCGATCAGGACCCGGGTGAGGTTCGGTGCGGCCTTGGAGAGGGAGACATTGCCCCCCTTGGCGAGTGTGACGCCCATGCTGTGGTCCTCCCCGGACGACGGTGTGACGCGGTGACGGTACGGGCGGTACGGCGGTGCGCGTTGTACGGGCGGTACGGCGGTGCGGGCGGTTCGCGTTGTACGGGTCGTGCACGGGCGGTACGGGTCGCACGGGCGGTGAAGCCCGTCCGGCGCCGTACACGCGGTGCACGGCGCCGGACGGGGCTTCGAGGACACGCCCCGGGACTCAGACGTTGACGCCGAAGTCCTGTGCGATGCCGCGCAGGCCCGAGGCGTAGCCCTGGCCGATGGCGCGGAACTTCCACTCGGCGCCGTTGCGGTAGAGCTCGCCGAAGACCATGGCGGTCTCGGTCGAGGCGTCCTCGGAGAGGTCGTAGCGGGCCAGCTCGGTGTTGTCGGCCTGGTTCACGACGCGGATGTAGGCGTTGCGGACCTGGCCGAAGCTCTGCTGGCGGCTCTCGGCCTCGTAGATCGAGACCGGGAAGACGATCTTGGCGACCTCGGCCGGGACGCCCGCGAGGTTGACCTTGATCGCCTCGTCGTCGCCCTCGCCCTCGCCGGTGGTGTTGTCGCCGGTGTGCTCGACCGAACCGTCCGGGCTCTTGAGGTTGTTGAAGAAGACGAAGTTCGAGTCGTTGGCGACCTTGCCCTGATCGTTGGTCAGGATCGCGCTGGCGTCGAGGTCGAAGTCGACACCGGTGGTGGTGCGAGCGTCCCAGCCCAGACCGACGATGACCGCCGTCAGGTTGGGCGCGGCCTTGGTCAGCGAGACGTTGCCGCCCTTGCTGAGGCTGACTCCCACGGCTCCTCCATTGGGTTCTGTGTGGGGCGGGGCCCCGTCATGCGGTTGCTACGGATCAACGTGCCGATCCTAGTGACGGGTTCCCACCTGTATGCGGTTTTCGCAGGTAATTGCGAATTCATTGCCTGGGACCGGCTCGCGGACCCGGAGCCCGCAGGCTCGCGGACCCGGGGGGGGTCAGGGGCTCAGAGGCTGTCGAGGGCCTTGGTGTACTCGTTCAGGTCACGCGCGTCGGGCAGCCCGTTGACGACGGTCCAGCGGACCACGCCGTCCTTGTCGATGACGAAGGTGCCCCGGACCGCGCACCCCTTCTCCTCGTCGAGGACCCCGTAGGCGCGGGAGGTCTCCCCGTGCGGCCAGAAGTCGGACAGGAGCGGGTACTCCAGGCCCTCCTGCTCGCCGAAGACCCGCAGGGTCGGTACGGAGTCGTTGGAGACGGCGAGGAGCTGGACCTCGTCGTTCTGGAACCGGGGCAGGTGGTCGCGCAGCTCGCAGAGCTCGCCGGTGCAGACGCCGGTGAAGGCGAACGGGTAGAAGAGCAGCACCACGGCCTTCTCCCCCCGGAAGTCGGAGAGCCGCACGGTGGCGCCGTGGTTGTCCTTGAGTTCGAAGTCCGGGGCCTTGCTGCCGACCTCGATCGCCATCTCTCGCATCCCTTCGCTCCCCCGCGCCCCTGCCGTGGACCGCTCGGGTGGCCCAAGCCTAGGCCCTGGACGGGCTCCGGCCGGGCCCTGTCGTCGAAGTGCCGTCCGGCTGCGCCCGGGGCGCGGCGCACGGCCGGTGAGGGCCCGTGCGCGGCGCCGGAACGCGCACACCCCGCCGACCGGGGTTCACCGTGGTCGGCGGGGTGCGACGTGCCTGTCCGCTCGGATGCGGGGCGCGGCTCAGCGCTTGGTCTTGGCGGCGGTCTTGGGTGTCACCAGCTTGGTGGCGGCCCACTCCTTGCCCACACTGACGCTCCTGGTCTGCGACAGGCCGGCCGTCTCGGCGGCCTCGCTGATGTCGCTGGCCTCGACGTAGCCGTCGCGGCCCGTCTTGGGGGTCAGCAGCAGGATCAGTGCGCCGTCCTCGACCAGCTCGGTGGCGTCGACCAGTGCGTCCGTCAGGTCGCCGTCGTCCTCTCGGAACCACAGCAGCACCGCGTCGGCGGCGTCGTCGTAGTCCTCGTCGACGAGCTCGCTGACGTGCTTTTCGACGACGTCACGGAATTCCTGATCGACGTCGTCGTCGTAGCCGATCTCCTGGACCACCTGTTCGGACTGGAAACCCAGCCGGGCGGCCAGGCTCTCCGCGTGGTCCGCGGTCGCGCTCACGGGGTGCCTCCTGCTCATGTTCGGTGAATGTCTTCCGGCGGCGCGCGTACGCGCAGCATTGGGCGTAGTCCACACGGGCGCGGCGGATCGCGCAAGTACCCGGCGGCCGAGACCGTCGAAACGGTGACGATTACGGCCGTCTCGCCGCAACTTTCAGCCTTCCCGCGTGAACCTCTGGTGATTCATCCCACACCATGGGAGCTCGTTCGGCGGTGCTTGAGGACTTTCCTACCTGTTTGAGGGACGAACGCCCTTACGGAGGTGCTGACCGGTATGAGCGTAAAGTGAATTTTCGGCCGGACCGACTCCGATCCCTCCCTCCGGGCTCCCCGCCGACTCCAGGGATTACCCAGTGGTAGAGATGACGATGTGGGCCGAGCGTAAGACCATGGGAGGCGGCGAACCCAAGGCACGACTCCCCCGACAGCGAAGGAACAGCGTGGCTTCCGCATCCGATCGCAATCCGATCATCATTGGCGGCCTGCCGAGTCAGGTCCCGGACTTCGATCCGGAGGAGACGCAGGAGTGGCTCGACTCCCTGGACGCGGCCGTCGACGAGCGGGGCCGTGAGCGGGCCCGCTACCTGATGCTGCGCCTCATCGAGCGGGCCCGCGAGAAGCGCGTGGCCGTGCCCGAGATGCGCTCCACGGACTACGTCAACACGATCGCCACCAAGGACGAGCCGTTCTTCCCCGGCAACGAGGAGATCGAGCGCAAGATCCTCAACGCCACGCGGTGGAACGCGGCCGTCATGGTCTCGCGCGCCCAGCGTCCCGGTATCGGCGTCGGCGGTCACATCGCGACGTTCGCCTCCTCCGCCTCCCTCTACGACGTGGGCTTCAACCACTTCTTCCGGGGCAAGGACGAGGGCGACGGCGGCGACCAGATCTTCTTCCAGGGCCATGCCTCCCCCGGCATCTACGCCCGCGCCTACCTCCTGGACCGGCTCTCCGAGCGGCAGCTCGACGCGTTCCGGCAGGAGAAGTCGAAGGCCCCGTACGGGCTCTCCAGCTACCCGCACCCGCGGCTGATGCCGGACTTCTGGGAGTTCCCGACCGTCTCGATGGGGCTGGGCCCGCTCGGTGCGATCTACCAGGCCCGGATGAACCGGTACATGGAGGCGCGCGGGATCGCGGACACCTCCAAGTCCCACGTATGGGCGTATCTCGGCGACGGCGAGATGGACGAGCCGGAGTCGCTCGGCCAGCTCTCCATCGCGGCCCGCGAGAACCTGGACAACCTGACCTTCGTCGTCAACTGCAACCTCCAGCGCCTCGACGGCCCGGTGCGCGGCAACGGCAAGATCATGCAGGAGCTGGAGTCGCAGTTCCGGGGCGCGGGCTGGAACGTCATCAAGCTGATCTGGGACCGCTCCTGGGACCCGCTGCTGGCCCAGGACCGTGACGGCATCCTGGTCAACAAGATGAACACCACGCCCGACGGGCAGTTCCAGACGTACGCCACCGAGTCGGGCGCGTACATCCGGGACCACTTCTTCGGCGGTGACCAGCGGCTGCGGGCGATGGTCGAGAACATGACCGACCAGCAGATCCAGCACCTGGGGCGCGGCGGTCACGACCACAAGAAGGTCTACGCGGCCTACGCGGCGGCCAAGGCGCACAAGGGCCAGCCGACCGTGATCCTCGCCCAGACGGTCAAGGGCTGGACGCTCGGCCCGAACTTCGAGGGCCGCAACGCGACGCACCAGATGAAGAAGCTGACGGTCGACGACCTCAAGCGCTTCCGCGACCGCCTGCACATCCCGGTCACGGACCAGCGGCTGGAGGACGGCGCGCCGCCGTACTACCACCCGGGCCGTGAGTCGCCGGAGATCCAGTACATGCACGACCGCCGCAACGCGCTGGGCGGCTACGTGCCGACCCGGGTGGTGCGCGCGAAGCCGCTCCAGCTGCCGGGCGACGCGACGTACGCCGCCGCGAAGAAGGGGTCGGGCCAGCAGTCGATCGCCACCACCATGGCCTTCGTCCGCATCCTGAAGGACCTGATGCGGGACAAGGAGATCGGCCGGCGGTTCGTGCTGATCGCGCCCGACGAGTACCGCACCTTCGGTATGGACGCCTTCTTCCCGAGCGCCAAGATCTACAACCCGCTGGGCCAGCAGTACGAGGCGGTCGACCGTGACCTGCTGCTCGCGTACAAGGAGTCGCCGACCGGCCAGATGCTGCACGACGGCATCTCGGAGGCGGGCTGCACGGCCTCGCTGATCGCGGCGGGTTCGGCGTACGCGACGCACGGCGAGCCGCTGATCCCGGTCTACGTCTTCTACTCGATGTTCGGTTTCCAGCGCACGGGTGACCAGTTCTGGCAGATGGCCGACCAGTTGGCGCGCGGTTTCGTCCTCGGTGCGACCGCCGGCCGGACCACCCTGACGGGTGAGGGCCTTCAGCACGCCGACGGTCACTCCCAGCTCCTGGCGTCGACCAACCCGGGCTGTGTGGCGTACGACCCGGCCTACGGCTACGAGATCGCGCACATCGTCCAGGACGGTCTGCGGCGCATGTACGGGCCTGCGGCGGAGGACGTCTTCTACTACCTGACGGTCTACAACGAGCCGATCCAGCACCCGGCCGAGCCGGCGGACGTGGACGTGGACGGCATCCTCAAGGGCATCCACCGGGTGTCGGCGGGCACGGCGGGCACCATCGGGGCGCAGATCATGGCCTCGGGCGTGGCGGTGCCGTGGGCGCTGGAGGCGCAGCGGCTGCTGGCCGAGGAGTGGAACGTCCGGGCGGACGTCTGGTCGGCGACCTCCTGGAACGAGCTGCGCCGGGAGGCCGTCGCGGTGGAGGAGCACAACCTGCTCCACCCGGAGGAGGAGCAGCGCGTCCCGTACGTGACGCGCAAGCTCTCCGGCGCGCAGGGACCGTTCGTGGCCGTGTCCGACTGGATGCGGTCGGTTCCGGACCAGATCTCGCGGTGGGTGCCCGGCACGTACACCTCGCTGGGCGCGGACGGCTTCGGCTTCGCGGACACCCGGGGCGCGGCGCGGCGGTTCTTCCACATCGACGCCCAGTCGGTGGTCCTGGCGGTCCTGACCGAGCTGGCCCGGGACGGGAAGATCGACCGGTCGGCGCTGAAGCAGGCCGTCGACCGCTACCGGCTGCTGGACGTGGCGGCGGCCGACCCGGGCTCGGCGGGCGGCGACGCCTGACCTGACCGTGCTCCGGCGCGGACGCGGCGGCGGGCCGACCCCCGCCACCGCGTCCGCGTCCGCGCGCGGGGGTCGGCGGGGTCCCGGCGGGGTCGGCTGGGGTCAGCCGAGCAGGGAGCGGAAGCGTGCGTTGCTCGGGCCCGCGCCCTTCTCGCCGACGGTCGCCGTCCAGTGCCGGCAGGTGCCGTTCACGAAAGCCCGGACCGCTCCCGGTTCCGCGCGGCGCCAGCCCGGGAACCGGTGGAGCCATCGCAGCGCGTCGGCCGGGGTCTGGCCGCACTCCATCATGCGTACGGCCGTGTACGCCGGGTCCACCCACGCGGGGCCGGTGGCGGGCATCGCCCAGTCCACCAGGTAGGCGTCGCCAGCGCGCACCAGGATGTTGTGCGGGTTGGCGTCGGTGTGGAGCAGCGCGGCCCCTTCGAGCGCCTCGGCCTCGCCGGGTTCCAGGTACTTCCGGAACCTCTCGGCGAACCGGGGGATGCGCAGGCCGCCCGCGTCGAGTGACTGGACCCTCTCCAGCGTGCGCGCGACCGCGTCCAGGTCCCCCGTGCCGGGGCTCAGGTCGACGTGGCGACCGTCGAGGTGGGCGAATGCCAGACAGCGCCACCCGGCCGCCTCGAACCGGTGGCGGAGCGCGGAGCCGTGCGCGGCGACGACACCATTGACGTGCTCCTCGGCGCGCAGACCGGCCGTCCCGGTCGCGTCGGACGTACGGACCCCCTTGAGGAAGAGCGGGCCGGCGCGCCGGGTGTGGATGATCAGCGCGACGGTGCAGTTCAGCCCTTCGGCCACGGTCTCCGACGTGACCACCGGGCCGGTGCGCGCGGTGACGGCTTCACGAAGCCCGGCCGGCAGGTCTTCCCACTGGACGCGTTCGGTCATGTGCCCCTCCGGTCGACAGGGGGAGGGGAACGGTCGGCCGGTCCCCTCCCCGGTTCTGGGCCCGTCCGGTTGCTGACCGCCTCCCACGGTGGGCAGCGACCGGGCGGGGGTGGTGTCCCGCTCCTGCCGGGGGCTCCGTGGGCCGGCCCGGCAGGAGCGGGAGATCATGGAAGGTCACGGGAGGTCACGGGAGGTCGGAGGCCTCGTGGCCGGTCTCCTTCACGACCCGTTCCAGCAGGTACGCGCACACGTACGGGCGTTCCGGTGTGGGCGGGGTGAGCCACTGGAGCGACCCCGTGGCACCGGACGGAGCGGGCACCCCGACGTAGGTGGTCTCGCCCTCCCGCGCGACACAGAGCGACACCCACTTCGGCCAGCTCAACCGCCGCGCCGTTCTCGGTGCCACGAGGAAGTAGAACCAGCGCCCGCCGTACTCCGACAGCACCGGACCAGGAGCATCAGCCGTCAGACGGCGCAGCACCGCCACCACCTCCCCACCCGCACGGCCCTCCACCCGCACCGCATCGAAGTCCACCCCGGCCTCACACAGTCCGATACCGGATTCCGGCACCCACCCCGGCAGCCACACCGCCTTGACCGCACTCACCTGACACCCCCGCCGAACGCCCGGGTCAGAACCGGGGCCGAAGCCGGGGCCGGGGCCGGGTCTGGGGCGGCGAGGACCGGCAACCGCGCCTCGTACCCCTCACCGAACACCCGCTCCGCGAGACGATGCCCGGACGAGAACAGCACCGCCAGCCGCGCCAGAAGATCCCCCTCCGACCGATGCTCCGGCCACCCCCGCGCCAGCAGCACCGCCCCACCCCGACCACGCCTGTACTCAGCCATCAGACCTCCCACAAGACACCGACCATCCCTCTCCGTAGCCATACCGCTACCGGGGGTGCCCAGCGTGGTCTAGAGTCGGGATGTCTTCAACTGGCGGAGATTGACAGGCGAGTTAGGTGTCAGATGGTGAACCGAAAGGAACTGGACCCCGAGCGGTCGCCGCGTGCGGCGTTCGGGGCACGACTTCGCAGCCTGCGGGATGAACGCGGCTGGACACAGGACGAGCTGGCGGAGCGCATGGGGTGCTCCGGGGCGCATATTTCTGCCGTGGAAACTGGTCGAAGGGCTCCAACTCGCCGTTTCTCAGCAAGTGCTGACCGAGTGTTCGGCACTGGAGACAGACTCGAACGGCAGGGCCAAGCCGTTCGCCATACGGCGCTGCTGGAAGGTTTTCCGGAATACGTTGCGCATGAGGTGCGCGCAGCGGAGATCAGGCTCTTTGAGCTGGGGATCGTCCCAGGGTTGCTGCAGACCCCGGAGTATGCCGCTGCCATGGCTGCAGGCGCTGTGCGTCGGGGAGCAATCACGGAGCAGCAAGCGGAGGAACGGTTGACTCTCCTTGCGCGGCGGCAGGCATCCCTGGAGGGGGCTCCCACACCACTGGTCTACGCGGTTCTGGACGAGAGCTGCATACGGCGGCCAGTGGGTGGCCCCAAAGTCATGGCGGCACAAGTGGACCGGCTCGCAGCGTTCGCGGAGCTGCCCTCTACGGTCTTCCAGGTGGCGCCATACGACCTCGGCGAACGGCGGGCATTCGATCTACCGGTAACGCTGTTGACCCTCACCGACAGGTCCCACATCGCCTATGCCGAGTCCGCACAACAAGGGCGACTGGAACGCGATATGAGGTTCGTACAGCCCCTGTTGACGGCCTACCATCAGCTACAGGCTGAATCGCTCTCCCAAGCGGCATCTGTGGCCATGATCAAACAGTTACGAAAGGGCACCCCGTGACGACCGAATCCCCCCGTTGGTTCACCTCCTCCTACAGCAGCAACGGCGGCCAGTGCGTCGAGGTTGCCGTCAACCTCGTCGCGCCGCGCGGCGTGGTCCCCGTCCGTGACTCCAAGGACCCCCACGGCCCCGCGCTGATCTTCCGCTCCGCCGCGTTCGCGTCGTTCACGGCGAGCATCAAGGCAGGCACCGCCGGCTCCGTCTGAGCGGAAGCTCTGCCCCGAGCGGCATCCGTGGCAATGATCCGCACAGTACGGAAGGAACTGTTCCCATGACCGACGTTGACCTGACCGGCGCTTCTTGGTTCAAGTCTTCTCACAGCGACAACGGCGGGTCGTGTGTAGAGGTCTCGCCCGACTACCCGGGCGTGGTTCCCGTCCGTGACTCCAAGGACCTCCACGGCCCCGCACTGATCTTCCGCTCCGCCGCGTTCGCGTCGTTCACGGCGAGCATCAAGGCAGGCACCGCCGGCTCCGTCTGAGTGGAAGCTCTGCCCCGAGCGGCATCCGTGGCCATGATCCGCCAGTTACGAAAGGGCACCCCGTGACGACCGAATCCCCCTCCTTCCGTTGGGTCAAGTCCAGTTACAGCGGCGGTGGCGGTACCTGCGTCGAGTGGGCCCCGTCGAACGTGGCCGCTACCGGCGTGGTCCCGGTCCGTGACTCCAAGGACCCGAGCGGGCCGGTGCTCGCCTTCCCCGCCGCCGCCTTCGCCTCGTTCACCGCGAGCGTCAAGGCGGGCACGCTCGGAGCCGTCTGAGGCCGCGACCCACGGGACCCCGCCGCGCGCGCCTCGCCGTGGCGGGGTCTTCGCACGTCAGGCGGCAGCCGCCGGGGGCACGGCGTGCCCGGCGCACTCCTTACGATGCTCCGCATGAAGGAACCCTCCAGGCAGGAGCGGTGGGAGCGGCGGAGTCAGATCCCGCTGTTCCTGTGCGCCATGGCCTTCGCCGTCGCGTACGCCGTGCCCATCGTCGTCCCCGACGCGCGGGAGCCCGTACACCGGGCCTGCACGCTGACCGAGTGGGCGGTGTGGGGGGCCTTCGCCGGTGACTACCTCGTCCGGCTGGCCCTGTCCCCGGCCCGGAAGGTCTTCGTACGGACCCACTGGCTGGACCTGATCGCGGTGGTACTGCCGCTCGTCCAGCCGCTGCGGCTGCTGCGGGTGGTGTCGACCCTGCTGCTGGTGGGGCGGCGGGCCCGGATGGCGCCGCAGATCCGGCTGACGACGTACGTGGCGGGTGCGGTGGTCGGGCTGATGATGTTCGGCTCGCTGGCGGTACTGAGCGTGGAACGGGACGCCCCGGAAGGCAACATCCGCAACCTCGGCGACGCGGTGTGGTGGAGCTTCACCACGATGACGACGGTCGGGTACGGGGACCACTCCCCCACCACCGGGCTCGGCCGGGTGCTCGCGGTCGGTCTGATGCTGTCAGGGATCGCCCTGCTCGGTGTGGTCACCGCCAACATCGCGGCCTGGTTCGTCTCCCGTTTCGAGCGCGACGACCGGGTGGAACGGGCACAGACCGCCGCGATCACCGAACTGGCCGGGGAGGTAAGGGCACTGCGCGCCGAGATCGCGCGGCTGAGCGGAGCGACGGCCGGTCCGGACGCCGGTGCGGTGGTGACGGCCGACACGGTAGCGGCGGGTGGTGCGGGCGGGGTCCCGGCGCGGAGCGGGGTGCGCGTCGGGAGCCCCTGCCCGGCGGGGGACGGGCGTACGGGCGGCTCAGCCTAGGACGGCCTAGTTCTCCCACACCTTGAACGCCCGGATCTGGTAGGGCGACTGGGGGAGCTGGACGCCGTCGCCGGGGTAGGTCTGGAACTCTCCGGTCTCGGCGCACTCCGCCGACTGGTAGGTGGTCACCGGGCGGCCGGTGCGGTTGACGAGGGCCTGGGCGCTCTTGCCCGCAGGCAGTGCGGTGCAGCTGTTGATCTCCAGGGTGGAGAGCTCGTGGACGTGCCGGGTCCCCTGGAAGTCCGGTTTCGCCCACAGGCACAGCTGTCCGGCCGCACAGGGCCCGGCGGGAGCCCGGCCGGCGGCGGCGTGGGCGGCCGGGGAGGAGGTGGGCAGGAGGGCGGCGGCGGCCAGGGCGGTCACGGCGAAAAAGGTGCTCCACGTACGCATGACGGTTCGTCTCCTTGTGGACGAAGGGGCCCCGGACCGTTTCCGGAACTCCCTTGGCACCACGCTGACCTGCGAAGACGTCCGGACGGAAGAGGCAGCGGGCGGGTCCACCCTGATAGGCGACAGTCCCGCCGGAACCCTCCGGCGGGACTGTCGTACGTACGGAATTGACGCCTCCGCGAGCCTGCGCACGCCCGCGCGGTGGTGTTCCCGTCGCCCTGGGTGAAGCGGGACACGACGGCGGCGGGGACCATGGCGGACACGAACGTGTCGCGCGCGGCCTCGCCGACCGCCCGCGCGGACCGGTTCCGGGACGCCCGGACGGGCGGGAGGGACGGACCTCCCTCACGGTCGCCGACCGTGAGGGCCCGGACCTGGAGGCCGGTCCGTGGCCCCGGGGGGCGTCGCCGCGCCCTGCGGTGTGATGCGGGTCACCGCCCGGCCCTGGGGGCGGGGCGCGGACACCGGCGTGGCCGTGGTCCGGCGGGTGATCTCGGCCCACCGCGACCGGACCGGCCCGGCGCCCACCGCGCCCCGGCCACGCCCCGGCCACACCCGGCCCCTGCCACGGTCCGGGTCCGACGCTCCTCCGGCACCCGGGCGCTGACGGGACGTCCGGCGGCGCGGGGGCGGACCGCCCGGCGCGGCGCCGCCGACGGGCCGTCAGGGCGGGCCGTGACCCGCCCGGCGCGAGAACGGGGCGGGGCGCGTCCGGGCCCCGCCCCCACCTGCGGCCCGCCCCGGACGCGCCCGCCGTGACCCCGCTCACCCCACGCCTGCAGGCCGGGGCCCTTCTCCTACCCTGGCCCGGTGAACCTGCCCGGCCCCGCCCCCCTCACCACCACCGGCACCACCACCGGCACCACCACCGGCACCGTCCCGCGTCCGGCCGCCCGGCGCACCCTGCTCGTGCTCGCGGTGGTCCTCCTCATGCTGGCGACCACCGGCTGGACGGCCGTGCACCGGCCCGAGAGCGGTGTCCCGCTGCGGACCGCCGCCCTCGCCGCCTGGGCGAAGGCCCGGGTCGACGGCCGGCCGGTGCCGCGCGCGGACGCCCCCGTACGGACGGTGGCCCGCTTCTTCGCCGGCCTCGACGCCGACCGGCGGGCCCGGCTCGCCGACGGCCACCCCTTCGTCGTCGGCAACCTCGACGGGGTCCCCGCGCCGGTCCGCTACCGGGCCAACCTGGTCGGCCTGGAACGGGCCGGGCGCGCCGAGAACGCCCGCGCCCACGACGTCGCCCTGACCCCCGCCGACCGGGCCACGGCCGCCCGCCGCGCCCACCGCTTCGCCTCGCTCGCCGCGCCCGGCCGGCAGATCCTGGCCTTCGACCCCACCGGGGGCGGGCTCGTCGCCGAGGTCTTCGGCGACCTGGACCGGGCCCGCCGGGTCTCGGTGGTCGTCCCCGGCGTCGACACCGACCTGATCACCTTCGAGCGCACCCAGCGCCGCCTGACCGCCCCGGCCGGCATGGCGCGGGCCCTGTACGGGGCCCAGCGCGCGAGTGCCCCCGAGAGCCGGACGGCGGTCGTCGCCTGGGCCGGCTACACCGCGCCCGCCGGGGTCGGCATGGACGCGGCCACCGGCCGGCTGGCCTTCGACGGCGCCGCCCGGCTGGAGTCCCTCACCGCGGCCCTGCCCGGGGACGCGAGCGTGGCGCTGTTCTGCCACAGCTACGGGTCGGTGGTGTGCGGGGTCGCCGCGCACGCGCTGCCCGGGCGGGTGACGGACGTGGTGGTGGCGGGGAGTCCGGGGATGCGGGCGCACAGCGTCGCCGCGCTGGGCACCCGGGCCCGGGTGTGGGCCACGCGGGACGAGGGCGACTGGATCGCGGACGTACCCCACCTGGAGGTCGGCGGGCTGGGACACGGGGCCGATCCGGTCTCCCCGGCGTTCGGCGCGCGGCTGCTGTCCTCGGCCGGGGCCAGGAACCATACGGGCTATTTCGAGCCAGGCACCGGGTCGCTGGAGAACTTCGCCAGGATCGGGACCGGCGCGTTCACCTCCGTCGTCTGCGCGGACGGGGACCACGGCTGCCGCCACGGGATCTTCGGCCTGGAGGAGAACTGACGGGAAATCGCCCGGACTTCGGCGGCCTTCCCGGGGCCCGGCATCCGCCTCACCCCGCGAAATGGGCTTCGCAACGAGGGGGACGCGCGGGGGCGCCTCCCTTTACGATGTGCCGCATGGGTGACGTACTGGCCGGAAACCATGCCGTCTGGGAGTTCGACTCCGATACGGAATCGGTGCTCATCCGCTTCGCTCGGGGGATGCGGACGCCACGGCTCTGGCATGCCCTCGGTGCGCGGCGGGTGCCTCTCGAAGCGCTGTCCGGGGTGAGCGTGACCGGGGGGAAGCGGGACACGGTGGTGCTGCGTGCCGTCCCGCGGCCGGGCGCCGATCCGCTGATGGAGGCGGCGGCCGGGCAGCTGAAGGACTCCTGCGACCCGTACCGGCTGGTGCTGCCGGGGGGGCGGGCGCCGCACGCCGACGCCTTCGCCGGGGCCCTGCGCGACCGGCTCGGGCCGGAGGCCGCCGAACCGGCCGGGCGCTTCCTCGTCGAGGCGCCCCGGCCGCCGGTCCGCCTGAAGGCGTACGACGCGCGGGTGGGTTTCGACGGCTCGGCGGTCACCTTCCGCTGGTCCCGGACGGGGGCCACCGGCACCAAGTGGCGGGCGGGTGACCAGCGTTACCCGCTGGCCGCGTTCACGGGCGTCGAGTGGGTCTCCCCGGACGGCCCCGGCCCCGGCGGCCATCTGCGGCTGCTCCCCCGGGACACCCCCGGCGATCCCCGCCCGGACCACGACCTGGCGACGGCGGTCTTCGGGACGGGGTACGGCGTGGGGTACGGGGCGATGCACGAGTCGCTGCCGTTCGCCGCGTCCGTGCTCGCCGCACTGCGCGGGCGCGCACCCGTCGCCGCCGTGGGCGCCGTGGGCTCCGTGCCCCCGCTGCGGGTCTCCGGCGACCGGCTGCGGCACCTGGGCGAGCTGCACGGCGCCGGTCTGCTGACCGATGCCGAGTACACGGCGCTGCGGGACCGTTTCGCCGCCGAGGGCCGCTGACACCAGGCCCCGGCCGGCCCCCGACCCGGGGGCCGGGGGCCGGGGGCCGGGGGCCAGGGCCTCGCGGAGGTGTCCCGGTCCGCCCTCGCGTCAGTGCTCGCGGGCCACCGAGGTGAGGCTCATGTCCGGGTAGCGGTCCCCCGCGACCCGCCCGGCGATCGGCTCCAGCCGCGCCAGCTCCGCGTCCGTCAGCGTGATCCTCGTCGCCGCCGTGTTCTCCGCCACCCGCTCCGGCCTGCGGGTGCCCGGGATCGGGACCACCGTCAGCCCGTGCACCGCCGCCCGCTGCTGCACCCAGGCCAGGGCGATCTGCGCCGGGCTCGCCCCGTGCGCCTCGGCGATCTCGCGGACCGGGGCCAGCAGCGCCGCGTTGGCCTTCGCGTTGTCGCCCGTGAACCGGGGCTGGTAGCGCCGGAAGTCGTCGGCCGCCAGCTCCTTGCCCGCGTCGGCGAACGCGCCCGTCAGGAACCCGCGCCCGAGCGGGGAGTAGGGCACGAAGGCCACGCCCAGCTCGGCCGCCGCGCCCACCGCGCTGCGCTCCACGTCCCGGCTGAACAGCGACCACTCCGACTGGAGCGCCGTGACCGGGTGCACCGCGTACGCCTCGCGCAGCTCCGCGCCGGTCACCTCGCTGAGCCCCAGGTGGCGCACCTTGCCCTCCCGCACCAGCTCCGCCATGGCGCCCACCGACTCGGCGAAGGGCACGGCCGGGTCGTGCCGGTGCATGTAGTACAGGTCGATGACCTCGGTCCCGAGCCGCCGCAGGCTGCCCTCGACGGCCCGGCGGATGTACGCGCGGTCGTTGCGGACGGCCCGGTACTGCGGGTCGTCGGTGCGCTCGATGGCGAACTTCGTCGCCAGGGTGATCTCGTCCCGGTGCGCGGCGACGAACGGGGCGAGGAACTCCTCGTTGCGGCCCCGCCCGTAGATGTCCGCGGTGTCGAAGAGGGTGACCCCGGCGGCGAGGGCCGCCTCCAGGGTCTCCCGGGCCGCCGCTTCGTCCGTCTTCCCGTAGAACTCGCTGATGCCCATGCAGCCCAGGCCCTGGACGCCCACCTGGGGGCCGTCCTTGCCGAGTGCGGTGCGTCGCAGTGGGGTGGTGCCGTTCTCCGTCATGACTTCGCCTTCCCCGCGACCGCGTTCATCGCGTACATCCCGATCTTGTGGTCCAGCACGGCGAGCGCGTCGTTCAGTTCCGTGATCCGCGCCCGTACGTCGTGCCGTGTCCGTTCCAGCAGTTCGCGCCGTTGCGCGACGGTGTGCTCGCCCTCCCTGACCAGTTCCGCGTACCGGACCATGTCCGCCACCGACATTCCGGTGGCGCGCAGCTTGCCGACGAAGGCGAGCCAGTCGAGGTCGCGCTCGCTGAACCGGCGCTGGCCCGAGTGGGAGCGGTCCACGTGCGGCATCAGGCCGATCCGTTCGTACCAGCGCAGGGTGTGCTGGGTCAGACCGGTCCGGGCCGCGACCTCGCTGATCGTGTACCGCGTCTGCGTCGGGCTCATGACTCCACGCTAGAACCCTGGAGTGCACTCCAGGCAAGTAGGCTCGGCGCCATGGACAGCGTGGAGACCCTGGAAAGCCTGCGGATCATCGAGAACTGGCCGGTGGGGACCGCCGCGGCGGCCGTCGTGCGCGCGGACGGGAGCCTGGCCGGTTCCCACGGGCCGCTCGGGCACCGTTTCCCGCTGGCCTCGGTCACCAAGCCGCTCACCGCGTACGCGGCCCTCGTCGCGTACGAGGAGGGGGCGATCGAGCTGGACGAGCCGGCCGGTCCGCCGGGGGCGACGGTCCGCGACCTCCTCGCGCACACCAGCGGGCTGGCCTTCGACGAGCACCGGGCGGCGGCGGAGCCCCGGCAGCGGCGGCTGTACTCGAACGCCGGTTTCGAGGTCCTCGGCGACCACATCGCCAAGGCCACCGGCATCCCCTTCGGCGATTACCTGCACCAGGCGGTCTGTGAGCCGCTGGGCATGACCGCGACCGTCCTGACGGGCTCGCCGGCCAGGGACGGCGTCTCCACCGTCGCGGACCTGGTCCGGTTCGCCGCCGAGCTCCAGGCGCCCCGGCTGCTCGACGTCCGTACGGTCGCCGAGGCCACCGCCGTCGTGCACCCGGGGCTCAAGGGCGTGCTCCCGGGCTACGGGCACCAGTCCCCCAACGACTGGGGGCTCGGCCTGGAGATCCGGGGCGGCAAGTCCCCGCACTGGACGGGCACCCGTTCCTCGCCCCGTACCTTCGGGCACTTCGGGCAGTCCGGGACCTTCCTGTGGGTGGACCCGGACGCGCGGGCCGCGTGCGTGGCCCTGACCGACCGCGCCTTCGGCCCGTGGGCCGTAGCGGCCTGGACCCCGTTCACGGACGCGGTCCTGGCCGAACTCGACGCCCCCCGGTCACGCCCCTGAGCGCGGTCGGACCCGAGGGCGGTCGGACCCGAGGGCCGGCGGCCTCAAGGACCGGCGGCCTCAAGGACCGGCGGGCAGTTCCCAGATCAGCAGCTCGCCCGGGGACCCGGCGATGATCTCCAGCGCCTTCTCCCCGGTGATCCGCGCCGCGTCACCGGGGCCGAGTTCCTCGCCGTCCAGCCGCAGGTCCCCGCGGACCACGTGCAGGTAGACCCGCTCCGCCGCCGGTACGGCGACCCGCTCGCCCGCGCCGGGCCGCCGCACGCGCAGCACGGCCCCGGCCGCCGGGACCTCGTACGGCGTGCCGTCGGCGACGTTCCTGACCAGCTCGTACGTGGGCTCCCCGCCCTCGGCGAGCGGCGCGAGCCAGGTCTGTACGAAGCGCAGCGGGCGGTCGCCGTCGTTGCGCTCCACGTGGCGGGCCCCTGAACCGGCGCCCAGGCGCTGGACGTCCCCGGCCCGGACCAGGGTGGTCCTGCCGGTGGAGTCCCGGTGGGTGAGTTCGCCCTCGATCACCCAGGTCACGATCTCGGTGTGGCTGTGCGGGTGCTCGTCGAACCCGGCGCCCGGGGCGATCCCCTCCTCGTTGCAGGCCAGGACCGGGCCGAAGCGGAGGTTGTCCGGGTCGTAGAAGTGCCCGAAGGAGAAGGCGTGCCGGGTGGTGATCCCGGCGGCGGGGTCACCGCCCTCGTAGCGGTCGGCGGCACGGCGTACATCGATCATGGTGCCCACGGTAGCCCCCGGGCCCCGGACCGGACTCCGCGCCGGCGCCCCGATAAGGCAGTCTTGTCCCGTGCCCCAACCCGAACGTGAGCATCGCCCCGCGCCACACGCCGCGCATTCCGCGCCCGCCCATCCGCACTCCGCGACGCTGCGCCGGCTGGAGAAGTCCTCCGGCAGGCTCGCCGCCAACGCCATCGCGCGCATGGACGAGACCCTGCCGTGGTACCGGGCGATGCCCCCGGAGAACCGGTCCTGGATCGGCCTGGTCGCGCAGGCCGGCATCGCCGCCTTCACGGAGTGGTTCCGGCACCCGGAGGCCCCGCAGGCGATCTCCACCGACGTCTTCGGGACGGCTCCGCGCGAGCTGACCCGGGCGATCACCCTGCGCCAGACCGTCGAGATGGTCCGCACCACGATCGAGGTCATGGAGACCGCGATCGAGGAGGTGGCGGCCCCGGGCGACGAGTCGATCCTGCGGGAGGCGCTGCTCGTGTACGCCCGGGAGATCGCGTTCGCGACGGCCCAGGTGTACGCGCAGGCCGCCGAGGCGCGGGGGGCGTGGGACGCCCGGCTGGAGTCCCTCGTCGTCAACGCGGTGCTGTCGGGCGAGGCCGACGAGGGCGCGCTGTCGCGGGCGGCGGCGCTCGGCTGGAACTCGCCGGAGTACGTGTGCGTGGTCCTGGGCACCGCGCCGGAGGGGGACAGCGAGCTGACGGTCGAGGCGATCCGGCGCGCGGCCCGCCACCACAAGCTCCAGGTCCTCACCGGGGTCCTCGGGGACCGCCTGGTGGTCATCGCGGGGGGCAGCGACAACCCGATCCAGGTGGCCAAGTCCCTGATCGGGCCGTTCGCGGCCGGTCCGGTGGTGGCGGGCCCGGTCGTGCCGGACCTGCTGAACGCGACCCGGTCGGCGCAGGCCGCGACGGCCGGTCTGAAGGCGTGCACGGCGTGGCAGGACGCCCCCCGGCCGGTGCTGGCGGATGATCTGCTGCCGGAGCGCGCGATCGCCTCGGACCCCGCTGCCCGGGAGCAGCTGGTGGAGGAGATCTACAGACCGCTCCAGGAGGCGGGGTCGGCCCTGCTGGAGACGTTGAGCGTCTACCTGGAGCAGGCGAGCAGTCTCGAAGGGGCGGCGCGGATGCTGTTCGTCCACCCGAACACGGTGCGCTACCGGCTCCGACGTGTGACCGACGTCACCGGCTGGTCACCCTCTGATGTGCGTTCGGCGTTCACGCTGCGGATCGCCCTCATCCTGGGACGTCTGGCCGACGGCGATCCCCAGTCCTAGACTTTTGTCGGACATCAACAATTACCCCGACGGTTCTTCGTCCCTGTCCCCACGGGCGCCAGGGGCCGTCCACAAGAGAGAGTGTGAGGGTGCTCGTACTCGTCGCTCCCGGCCAAGGCGCTCAGACGCCCGGCTTCCTGACTCCCTGGCTCGGTCTCCCCGGTGCCGCCGACCGCGTCGCGGCGTGGTCGCAGGCCATCGGTCTCGACCTCGCCCACTACGGCACGAACGCTGACGCCGACGAGATCCGTGACACGGCCGTGGCCCAGCCGCTGCTGGTCGCGGCGGGTCTGCTGGCGGCCTCCGCGCTGGGTTCCCGTGCGGCCTTCGGGGCCGTCGCGGGCCACAGTGTCGGTGAGATCACCGCCGCCGCGTACGCGGGTGTGATCTCCGAGACCGAGGCGCTGTCCTTCGTCCGTACGCGTGGGCTGGCGATGGCGGACGCCGCCGCCGTCACCGCGACCGGGATGGCCGCGGTCCTCGGCGGTGACCGTGACGTGGTCGTCGCCCACCTGGAGAAGCTGGGGCTGACCCCGGCCAACATCAACGGTGCGGGCCAGGTCGTGGCCGCCGGCACCATGGAGCAGCTCGACGCCCTGGCGCAGGACAAGCCCGAGGGCTCCATGAAGGTCGTCGCCCTCAAGGTCGCGGGCGCCTTCCACACGCACCACATGGCCCCCGCGGTCGCCGAGCTGGAGACGGCCGCGAAGGCCCTCGATCCCGCCGACCCGGAGCTGGTGTACGTCTCGAACAAGGACGGTCACGTCGTCACCTCGGGCGCCGATGTCGTCGCCCGCCTGGTGGGCCAGGTCGCGAACCCGGTCCGCTGGGACCTGTGCATGGAGCGGTTCGCCGAGCTCGGTGTCACCGGGATCGTCGAGCTCTCCCCGGGCGGCACCCTGACGGGTCTGGCCAAGCGCGCGCTCAAGGGCGTGCCGGGCGTGGCCCTGAAGACGCCGGACGACCTTGAGAAGGCCGCGGCGCTCATCGCCGGGCACGCGGCCTGAGAAGGAGCCCACAGCATGTCGAAGATCAAACCGGCCAAGGGTTCCCCGTACGCCCGCATCCTCGGCGTCGGCGGTTACCGGCCGATCCGGGTGGTGCCCAACGAGGTCATCCTGGAGACGATCGACTCGTCCGACGAGTGGATTCGTTCCCGTTCCGGCATCGCGACCCGGCACTGGGCCTCGCCCCAGGAGACGGTCGCCGCGATGTCGGTGGAGGCATCGGGCAAGGCCCTGGCCGACGCCGGTGTGTCGCCGGAGCGGATCGGTGCCGTGATCGTCTCGACGGTCTCGCACTTCAAGCAGACCCCGGCCATCGCGACCGAGATCGCGCACCGCATCGGCGCGGGCAAGCCCGCCGCGTTCGACATCTCCGCGGGCTGCGCCGGTTTCGGGTACGGGCTGACCCTGGCCAAGGGTCTCATCGTCGAAGGTTCGGCCGAATACGTGCTGGTCATCGGCGTGGAGCGGCTTTCGGACCTCACCGACCTGAAGGACCGCGCGACGGCCTTCCTCTTCGGTGACGGCGCCGGTGCCGTGGTCGTCGGCCCTTCGGACGAGCCGGCCATCGGCCCCACGGTGTGGGGTTCGGAGGGCGACAAGTCCGAGACGATCAAGCAGACCGTGCCCTGGGACGAGTACCTCGGCAAGGACGGCGGGGAGAAGTTTCCGGCCATCACGCAGGAGGGTCAGGCGGTCTTCCGCTGGGCCGTCTTCGAGATGGCCAAGGTGGCCCAGCAGGCGCTCGACGCCGCCGGGATCACCGCGGACGACCTGGACGTCTTCATCCCGCACCAGGCAAACATGCGGATCATCGACTCGATGGTGAAGACTCTGAAGCTGCCGGAGCACGTCACGGTCGCCCGTGACGTGGAGACCACCGGCAACACCTCGGCCGCCTCGATCCCGCTCGCCATGGAGCGGCTCCTGGCGACCGGAGCGGCGAAGAGCGGCGACACCGCGCTCGTCATCGGCTTCGGGGCGGGACTCGTCTACGCCGCGACGGTCGTTACCCTCCCGTAGGGCCGGGGTGCAGATCCCGCCCTGTTTATCCAGTCAGCTAAAGCCAGTTCAGCCAGAGAAGGAGCGCCACATGGCCGCCACGCAGGAAGAGATCCTCGAAGGTCTCGCGGAGATCGTCAACGAGATCGCGGGCATCCCGCAGGAGGACGTCCAGCTGGAGAAGTCGTTCACCGACGACCTGGACGTCGACTCGCTGTCCATGGTCGAGGTCGTCGTCGCCGCCGAAGAGCGCTTCGACGTCAAGATCCCGGACGAGGACGTCAAGGACCTCAAGACGGTCGGCGACGCCGCGAACTACATCCTGAAGCACCAGGCCGTCTGAGCCTGACGAGCGTTTGTCGCCACCTGGCGGTGGCGCCGTGACAATTCAGCACCCCCTGAGACGTGGAGAAAGAATTCCTGTGAGCCAGACCAATCGCACCGTGGTCGTCACCGGTATCGGCGCAACCACTCCGCTGGGTGGCGACAGCGCTTCGACCTGGGACGGTCTGCTCGCCGGCCGTTCGGGCGTAAAGCCCCTGGAAGGCGAGCGTTTCGCCGAACTTCCGGTCCGTATCGCCGCCCTCGCCGCCGTGGACCCGGGCGAGGTACTGCCCCGGCCGCTGGCCCGCAAGCTGGACCGTTCGGCCCAGTTCGCCGTCATCGCGGCCCGCGAGGCGTGGGCCGACGCGGGATACACCGCCCCGGCGGGCGAGGACGCGTCCATCGCGCCCGAGCGCCTGGGCACCGTCATCGCCTCGGGCATCGGCGGCGTGACGACCCTGCTGGACCAGTACGACGTCCTGAAGGAGAAGGGTGTGCGCCGGGTCTCCCCGCACACCGTTCCCATGCTCATGCCGAACGGCCCCTCGGCCAACGTCGGCCTGGAGGTCAACGCGCGGGCGGGCGTGCACACCCCGGTCAGCGCCTGCGCGTCCGGCGCCGAGGCCATCGGCTACGCCGTCGAGATGATCCGTACCGGCCGTGCCGACGTGGTCGTCGCGGGCGGCACCGAGGCGGCGATCCACCCGCTGCCGATCGCCGCGTTCGCCAACATGATGGCGATGTCGAAGAACAACGACCACCCCGAGCAGGCGTCGCGCCCGTACGACAAGGGCCGTGACGGCTTCGTCCTCGGCGAGGGCGCGGGCGTCGTCGTCCTGGAGTCCGCGGAGCACGCCGCCGCGCGGGGCGCCCGGGTCTACTGCGAGGTGCTGGGCCAGGGTCTGTCCGCCGACAGCCACCACATCGCGCAGCCGGAGCCGACCGGCCGGGGCGTCGCCGCCGCGGTGCAGAACCTGCTCGACAACACGGGCCTGGACCCGGCCGAGCTGGTGCACCTGAACGCGCACGCCACCTCCACCCCGCAGGGTGACACGGCCGAGCTGAAGGCGCTGCGCAAGGTGCTGGGCGCCGACCTCGACCACATCGCGATCTCCGCCACCAAGTCGATGACCGGCCACCTGCTGGGCGGCGCGGGCGGCATCGAGACCGTGGCGACCGTCCTGGCGCTGTACCACCGGCTGGCCCCGCCGACGATCAACATCGAGGAACTCGACGACGACGTGGACGCGGACATCGTGCGCGGCGAGCCGCGCAAGCTGCCGGCCGACGGCCCGATCTCCGCGATCAACAACTCCTTCGGCTTCGGCGGCCACAACGTCACGCTGGCGTTCCGCTCCGTCTGATCCGGCCGCTTCGTCCGCTCCGGCCGCTTCGTCTGATCCGTCTGATCCGTCTGATCCGTCTGATCGAGCGGTCCGGCCGACCTGTCCGACCTGTCCGACCTGTCCGACCGGGTGATCCGTCCGGCGTCGCGTACGGACCGAGGCCCTGCCCGGCTGCCGCCGGGCGGGGCCTCGCGCGTCGCCGGGGCCCGGACCACCGGGTGGAACCGGCGGACCGGGCGAGGGCGGTGCGCAGCCGGTCCGCCGGGACACGGAACCTTTCTGGCATCGCGCAGCAGAACCTGCGGCCGAAACGCCGCGGGGGAAAGCTACCGTGACCCAGGGGCCGCAGGGTGACGTACGGTCGGTCCCGAGCCGGTCGACACCGAGCTTTCACGCAGCAGGACGCCCCGCCCCACGCGCGGGCGACGAGGAGGGACCACCCGATGGGCACCACCGCTGCGCGCCGCCGCGCGCGCCGGACCCTCACGGGCGCGGGCGCGGCGGTGCTCCTGCTGGCCGGGGCGGTGACCGGATGCCGCGCGGACGGGGCGGGCGGCGAGGGCGAGCGCGGGGCGCAGGCGGCGCCGCGCTGGAACACGGCGCCGGCCTCGGTGGCCGCCGTGGGCGACTCCATCACCCGCGGTTTCGACGCCTGTTCGGTGCTGGCCGACTGCCCGGAGGTCTCCTGGGCCACCGGTGACGACCCCGCGGTCCGCTCGCTCGCCGTCCGGCTGCTCGGGGAGAGCGGGGCCCCGGCGCTCAGCTGGAACTACGCGGTGACCGGCTCCCGGATGGCGGACCTGCCGGGCCAGCTCGCCTCGGCGGCGGCGCACCGGCCCGGCCTGGTCACGGTGATGGCGGGCTCCAACGACGTCTGCCGGTCGACCGCCGCCGCGATGACCCCGGTGGCCGAGTTCCGGTCCGGTTTCGAGCAGGCTCTCGCCGGGCTGCGGGCCGCCTCGCCCGCCTCACAGGTGTACGTCTCCAGCGTGCCGGACCTCCAGCGGCTGTGGGAACAGGGCAAGGACCTCCCGATGGTCCGGCAGGTCTGGAAGCTGGGCATCTGCCAGTCGATGCTGGCCGACCCGCTGTCGGCGGCGCCGGAGGCGACGGCCCGGCGCGAGCAGGTGCGGGCGCGGGTGGTCGAGTACAACGAGGTGCTGCGCGAGGTCTGCGGGCGGGACGCCCTGTGCCGCTACGACGGCGGCGCGGTCTTCCAGTACCCCTTCACGGCGCAGCAGTTGAGCCGCTGGGACTGGTTCCACCCGGGCAAGGACGGCCAGGCGCGGCTGGCGGAGCTGGCGCACCGGCAGGTGACGGCGCCCGAGCCGCCACGCTGAGCCGACGCGCTGAGCCGACGGCCACGGCGGGCGGGCGGCGACGGCTCGGGAGGCGACGGTGGCTCGGGAGACGCCTCTAGGAGGTTCTCCCGCTCAGCAGCGGATCGTGGACCGGGCAGGGCGGGCGGCCGCGCGGCACCCGGTAGAACACGCGGTCGCGCAGGCGGCCCGTCCAGGGCTCCGCCCGCGAGCGGCGCTTGACCAGGAGGTGGCGGCTGCTGCCCCGCGCCAGATGGGAGCGGTAGCTCCCGAGCAGCGGGTCCCCGGGCCCGAGGAAGTCCCGTATCTGCTCCTCCACCAGGCAGAACGGGCAGTCCGCGCCGGGCAGGAGATGGAACTGCCGCCCTTCGGGGTGGGCATCGGTGGCGAAGGCGGTGAGGGCCAGCGTCCCGGTGTAGGTCACGCACACCCCCATCACCTGGGGCCCCTCGGCCTCCGTCACGGACCGGACGAGCTCCCGGAACCCGGCGGTGTCCACCCGCTGCACCCGGTCCATCAGCGAGACGGTCGCCGTGCGGGCGCTGACGGCGGCGGCCACCAGCGACACCGCGGCGACCGCCGGTGCGGACCAGGGCGGGCCGAAGGCCCACACCTGCCACAGCAGACCCGCGTTCATCACCGCCATGAAGAGCACCGACACCCGCAGCCCGGCGCCGCTGACCCGGACCACGCGGTAGGAGAGGGCCAGGAAGGCCGCGGTCAGGACGGGCATGATCCAGTCGGTGGCCGTCATCCGGAACGGCCCTCACGAGATGGGGAACGGTCTGGCCTTCGCATCGCACAACCCCCCGTCAACTACCGTACGCACGCGTGCCGTCACAGGATCGCCCGGACCGCGCGCCCGCGTCGAGACCCGTGCTGACACCCTGGCCACCATGAAGATCGCCGCAGCCCAGCTGACCTGTGTGCCCGCCGACGTCCCCGCCAACGCCGCGCTGGTCGCCGCCCTCGCCTCCCGGGCCCGCGCCGAGGGCGCCGGGCTCGTCGTCTTCCCCGAGCTCGCCCTCACCGGCTACGAGCCGCGGGCGCTGGTTGCCGACCCGGGACTGTGGCTGGAACGCGACGACCCCCGCCTGGACCCGGTGCGCTCCGCGGGCGTCGCCACCGCGGTCAACGTCGCCCTGCGCACCGGCGGCCCGCGCCCCCTGATCGCGACCCTGGTCCACGACGCGGACGGCGCGCACGTGACGACGTACGCGAAGCGGCACCTCTACGACACCGAGCGGGAGTTCTTCGCGGCCGGTGGGAGCGACGGGCACTTCGCGCTCGGCGGCGTCCGCTTCTCCCTGGCCGTCTGCTACGACAACCACTTCCCCGGGCCTGCCGCCCGGGGCGCGGCGGCCGGCTGCCGGGTCCACCTGGCCTCCTCCCTCTACGGGACGGGCGGCGGCGTCCACGAGCGGGCGACCGTGCACCCCGGGATCGCACGGGAGCACGGGCTGTACGTGGTCCTCGCCAACCACGTCGGCCCGGCGGGACCGTGGACCGGCTGCGGGGGCGCGGCCGTCTGGGCCCCGGGCGGCGCGCTGCTGGCCGAGGCGGACGACCGCACGCCGTCCGTGGTGACGGTGGAGGTGCCGGCGGAGGACGAGGCGCACAAGGTGTGCGAGGTGCACGAGGCGTGCGAGGCGTACGAGGCGTACGAGGTGTGAGGTGTGCGGGATCGGCGCCCGCCGGGCCCGGGCGGGACCTTGGTCCCCTCCTGCCGGGACTTCAGGCCCTCCTCTCCCCGGATGGCACGAACGGACGATCAAATAAGGTTAGGCTCACCTAAGCTCCAGGGTGAGTGCCCTGGTCCGTCCCCTTTCCGAGGAGTTGGGCACACGTGCGTCACCCGCGTTTCCGCAAGACGGCGATCATCACGGCAGCGGCCATGGGCTCGGTGCTCGGGCTCGGCGCCTGCGCGGGCCAGGACACGGACGACGCCTCGGGCCAGGGTGCGGGCAAGGCCGCCTCCGGCCAGGTCGTCACCGTCGACACCAGCAAGGGGAAGACCGAGGTCCCGCTGAAGCCCGTACGGGTGGCCGCGCTCGACAACACCTCCTTCGCGACGCTGAAGGCGTTCGGCGTGACCCCCGTCGCCGCCCCCAAGCCGCTGCTCCCCAAGGCGGGTTACGAGGACTGGGCGAAGGACGGCAAGATCGCGGACGCGGGCACCCACCGCGAACCGCTCTTCGAGGCCGTCAACGCGGCCGAGCCGGACCTGATCATCGGCGGCTACCGCTTCACGGAGCACACGGAGAAGCTCTCCAAGATCGCCAAGACCATCGACGTCTCCCCCTCCGACGAGGCCCCGGGCGGCTACGTCGAATCCCTGAAGAAGCAGACCGCGACCCTCGGCACCATCTTCGGGCAGGAGGAGAAGGCCCGGCAGCTCATCGCCGCGCTCGACGCGGCCACCTCGGCCGCCGGGAAGGCCACGAACGGGGAGAGCGTCTTCCTCGGGGTCGCGAGCGCCGGCAAGGTCGACAACGGCGCGAGCCGCATCGGCCGGCTGATGGCCCCGCTCCGCCTGAAGAACGTCCTCGGCGCCGAGGGCCAGGACAGCAGCTCCGTGCACAACAACTCGGGTCTCGCCCCGGAGACGATCGCCCAGCTCAACCCCGACTGGATGATCCTCTTCGACCGGGACGCCGCCGTCGGCACGAGCGGCACCACCCCGGCCCAGGCCCTCGTGGAGAGCCAGCAGGCATGGGCGAAGACCACCTTCCGGACGAAGAACCAGATCGTCTACCTGGCGCCCGACTTCTACGTCACCGAGGGCATCCAGGCGTACACCGCCGCCTTCGGCCAGGTCGCCGAGGCCTTCACCAAGAACTGACCCGGCCGAACCGACCCCGCCGCCTCCCGCCCCGCCCATGCGCAGACTCCCGCTCCTCGCCGCCGCCCTCGGCACGGCCGTCCTCGTCGTCACCTCGCTGTTCGTCGGCGGGTACGACCTCTCCCTCCGCTCCCTGCTCGACGACCCCGACGCGCTGAACATGTTCCTCATCTCGCGCGTCCCCCGGACCCTGGCGCTGGTGCTGGCCGCCGCCGCGATGGGGGTCTGCGGGGTCATCATGCAGATGCTGGTGCAGAATCGTTTCGTCGAGCCGACGACCACCGGGGCGAGCGAGTGGGCGGCCCTCGGCGTCCTGCTGCTGGCGATGTTCGCCCCGGCCGCGCCCGTCCTCGGACGGATGGCCGCCGCGAGCGCCTTCGCCTTCCTCGGGACGATGGTCTTCCTCGGGGTGCTGCGCCGCGTCCGACTGCGTTCCTCCGTGGTCGTCCCGCTGGTCGGCATCATGCTGGGGGCGGTGGTCAGCGCCGTGACCCTGTACCTCGCCTCCGGCGCCGACCTGCTGCAGATGCTCGCCACCTGGCGCTCCGGCGGCTTCAGCTCGGTGGTGCGCGGCCAGTACGAACCGCTCTGGATCGTCGGCCTGATCGTCGCCGGGCTGTACCTCGCCGCCGACCGGTTCACGATCGCCGGGCTCGGGCGGGACGTGGCCACCGGTCTGGGGCTGCGCCACGAGCGGATCGTGCTCGCCGGGGTGTCGATGGTGGCCCTGGCCACCGGGGTCACCACCGTCGTCGTCGGGTTCATCCCCTTCCTCGGCCTGGTCGTCCCCAACCTGGTCTCGCTGACGCGCGGGGACGACGTACGGGCCAACCTGCCCTGGGTGGTGCTCGGCAGCGTCGCCCTGATGACCGGCTGCGACCTGATCGGCCGGGTCGTCGTCTCCCCGCTGGAGATCCCGGCCTCGGTGATCCTCGGGGCCGTCGGCGCCACCCTCTTCATCGGCATGATCCTGCGGAAGCGGAACACCCTCCATGGCTGACTTCTCCCCGGCCGCAGCGGCCCGGCGGGCGGGCCTGCGGCTGCGCTCCCACCTCTCCGCCCTCCTGTCCCCGCGCCCGGCCGGGCGCCCGACGGCAGGTGACGGCGCGGGTGACGGCGCGGGCACGGGCGCCGTCGCGGGCACGGGCGTTCGTACGGGCGTTCGCGCGGGCCCGGCGGCGCGGTGGTCCCGGACCGGGTGCCCGCGCACGCGCCCGCCCCGGCGCGGGCCGGCACCGCGCACCCGCGTACTGATCCTGGCCGCCCTGCTGGTGCCCGCCGTCGCCGCCTTCCTCCTCCTCTTCGTCCGGGGCTCGTTCGCCTTCGCCTTCGACCGGCGGCTCACGCTGCTGGGCGCGATGGCGGTGGCGGCCTTCTGCCAGGCCGTGGCCACCGTGCTCTTCCAGACGGTCACCCAGAACCGGCTGCTCACCCCGTCGGTCATGGGCTTCGAGTCCGTGTACACCCTCATGCAGACCCTGATGGTCTTCGTGTTCGGCGGCAGCGTCCTCGCCGCCACCGACGGGCTCCCCAAACTCCTCGCCCAGACCGCGCTGATGGTCTGCTTCGCCACCGTGCTCTTCCGGTGGCTCTTCGCGAGCCGGCTCGGCAACCTCCAGGTGATGCTGCTCGTCGGCGTCTCCCTGGGGCTCGCCTTCGCCAGCCTCTCCACCTTCCTCCAGCGGCTGCTGTCCCCGTCCCAGTACGACGTGCTCTCCACCCGGCTGTACGGGCGGCTCAGCGCGGCCGACCCGACCCATCTGCCGCTCGCCCTCGGAGTGTGCGCGGTCGTCGGCGTCCTGGTCTGGCGCCGCAGGCACCGGCTCGACGTCCTGCTGCTGGGCCGGGACACCGCCGCCGGACTCGGCATCGCCTACAAGGCGGAACTGACCGGCGCGCTGGTCCTGGTCTCCGTCCTGCTGGCGCTCTCCACCGCGCTCGTCGGCCCGATGACCTTCTTCGGTTTCGTCATCGCGACCCTCGCCTACCAGCTCGCCGGGACCCACCGGCACGCCGTGGTGCTGCCGCTCGCCTTCCTGCTGGGGCTGCTGACGCTGGTGACCGGCCAGTTCGTGATGGAACACGTCTTCTACGCCGCCGGCATGCTCACCGTCGTCATCGAGTTCCTCGGCGGCATCCTCTTCCTCGTCCACCTGCTCCGAAAGGGCTCCCTGTGATCGAGTTCTCCGGCATCCGCAAGGACTACCAGGGCCGCACCGTCCTCGGGCCGGTCTCCGGGACCGTCCCGGCGGGCGGGGTGACCTCGCTCGTCGGCCCCAACGGGGCGGGCAAGTCGACGCTGCTGACGATCCTCGGCCGGATCTCCGAGCCGACCGCCGGCACCGTGACCGTCGACGGGCTCGACGTGCACACCGCCCCCTCCCGGGACGTGGCCCGCATCCTCTCGGTGCTGCGCCAGGAGAACCACTTCACGGCGCGGCTGACGGTGGAGGAACTGGCCGGCTTCGGCCGCTTCCCCCACAACCAGGGGCGGACGACGGCCCGGGACAAGGCCGTCGTCGACGAGGCCCTGGACTTCCTCGACCTCGGCGCGCTCCGGCACCGGTACCTGGACCAGCTCTCCGGCGGCCAGCGCCAGCGCGCGTACGTGGCGATGGTGCTGGCCCAGGACACCGACTACATCCTGCTGGACGAGCCGCTGAACAACCTCGACATGAAGCACTCGGTCCGGATGATGCGCCAGCTGCGCCGGGCCGCCGACGAACTCGGGCGGACGATCGTCCTCATCGTCCACGACATCAACTTCGCCGCCGCCTGGTCCGACCGGATCATCGCCCTGCGCGACGGCCGGATCGCGGCGTCGGGAACCCCGGCGGAGCTGATGCGCGACGAGACACTGACGGAGATCTTCGACACCCCGGTCCGCGTCCACCGGATCGAGGGGCGCCCGGTCGCCGTCTACTAGGGCCGCGTCGGGCGACGTTCGCCCGTCGAGGAGCGGCGTCCGGGGCGTGGTCCCGGGGCGTGGTCCGGGTGCGCCGGCCGGACGTCCTCGTACGGGACGTACCTGGGCTTTCGGCCGGTACGGCGGGAGTGCGTGCCGGGCGCCGCGACGGGGCGAACGTTGCCCGACGCGGCACCAGGTCGTGGCTGCCGGCCGGGCCGCCGGGTGCGCCGGGGCGGCACGGTGCGTCAGAGTCCGTGACGCGTCAGGGGGAAGTGACGGTCACACAGGTCACGAGTACACCGGCGGCGGCGGCCCGAAACCCGCCTCCGGGGCCTCGGTGGCGGGCAGGTCGTCGGAGGCCGTCAGCTCCCGGACCATCAGCGTCGCCCCCGCGACCGCGCCCGGCATCAGGAGGACCGCGACCAGCGGCACCAGGAACGCCAGCACCAGCGGCACCCCGAACCCGAGGGCCAGCATCCGCCGGGACCGCAGCAGCGCCAGCTGCCCGGGCAGGTCCACCCGGCGCCGCTGGAGCGCGACGGAGGTGAGTTCCTGGGTCAGGAAGTAGCCGGACACGCAGAACCCGAGCACCGGGACCACCGTCTGCCCGATCACCGGCACGAAGCCGAGGGCGAAGAGCAGGACGCCGAACAGCAGCACCCGTCCGAGCACCCGGACGCTGTCCCGGGCCGAGATCCACAGTTCCCGCCAGGGCGTGAGCCCGGACTCGGGGATCTCACCGCCCTCGCTGCGGTCGACCTGTTCCGAGAGGGACTCGTAGAACGGCTGGCCGATGAGCAGGGTCACGGCGGTGAAGGTGATCACCGCGAGGAAGAGCCCGAACCCGATGACCAGGGCGGTCAGGAAACCCCGGAAGAGTCCGGACCACAGCGCGGACCAGCCGTCGGCGAAGGGGGTGACCCAGGCGGTCAGGTCGTCGGCACCGTAGAAGAGTCCGACCAGCGCGCCCGCGTACAGGACCAGCGCGACCAGGCCGGGCAGCAGCCCGAAGCCCAGTTGGCGACCGTGCCCGAACATCCATCGCTGTCCGGCCAGCAGATACCGGAATCCCCCCGCAAGATCACGCATGGCGCCAGTCTACGGCGAGAGACGCACCCCCGTTCGAGCCCGCCCCTGGGCACACCCGCACCCGCTTCCGGCCCGCCGCTTCCCACCCACCACGGCCGGCGGCCGTGGACCGGGCCGACCCCGAGGCCGACCCGGTCCGCAGTCCGCAGTCCGCAGTCCGCAGTCCGCAGGGGAACGGTGGATCAGACGGCGAGCTCGACGGTGATGTTGCCCCGGACCGCCTTGGAGTACGGGCAGACCTCGTGGGCCTTCGCTATGAGCTCCCTGGCGGTGGCCGCGTCCACGTTCGGGATCGAGGCCGAGATCTTGACGATGAGGCCGAAGCCCTCGTCGTTCTTGCCGATGCCGACCTCGGCGGTGACGGTGGAGCCCGAGATGTCGGCCTTCTCGTTCCGGGCGACGACGCCCAGCGCGCCCTGGAAGCAGGCGCTGTAACCGGCGGCGAAGAGCTGCTCCGGGTTGGTACCGGCGCCGCTGCCGCCCATCACCTTCGGCGGGTTCACGACGACGTCGAGCAGGCCGTCGTCGGTGGCGACGCGGCCGTCCCGGCCGTTCTCGGCGGTGGCGACGGCGGTGTAGAGAACATCGGACTGCTGGATGGCCATGGGGAAGATCCTCCTGGTGAGTCGCCGTGACTCGCGCCCACGATCACGGCGGTGTGCGGTGAGCCTAATGTGGTGGCCGGGAAGGTTCACCCGTTCTCGGACTTCCCTTCCCGGCCGGTTGCCTGACGCGGCACTAGCCGGTGAAAGAAACGATCATCTTTCCGGTGTTCTCGCCGCGCATCATGCCGAGGAAGGCGTCGGACGCGTTCTCGATGCCCTCGAAGACGGTCTCGTCGTACCGCAGTTCGCCGGAGCGCAGCCATCCGGCCACGTCCTGGACGAACTGGGGCTGGAGCGCGGCGTGGTCGCCGACGAGGACGCCCTGGAGGCGCAGCCGCTTGCCGATGACCTGGACCAGGTTGCGCGGGCCGGGGGCGGGCTCGGTGTCGTTGTACTGGGCGATCGCACCGCACAGGGTGGCGCGGCCGTGGACCTTCAGGGAGGAGATGGCCGCCTCCAGGTGCTCCCCGCCGACGTTGTCGAAGTAGACGTCGATGCCCTCGGGCGCGGCTTCCACGAGCTGGTCGGCCACGGGGCCGTCCTTGTAGTTGAAGGCGGCGTCGAAGCCGTACTTCTCGGTGAGCAGGGTGACCTTCTCGGCCGAGCCGGCGGAGCCGATCACCCGGGAGGCGCCCTTGATCTTCGCGAACTGGCCGACGAGGCTGCCGACCGCGCCCGCCGCGCCGGAGACGAAGACGGCGTCGCCCTCGGTGAAGGAGGCGACCTCGAAGAGTCCCGCGTAGGCCGTCATGCCCGGCATGCCGAGGACTCCGAGGTAGGCGGAGAGGGGGGCGAGCGAGCCGTCCACCTTGGTGGCGCGCTCCGCGTCCACCTCGGCGTACTCGCGCCAGCCCAGGCCGTGCAGGACGTGGTCGCCGACCGCGAAGCCCTCGGCGGCGGAGGCGACGACCTCGCCGACCGCGCCGCCGTCCATCGGCCGGTCGAGCTGGAAGGGCGGGATGTAGGACTTCGCGTCGTTCATCCGGCCGCGCATGTACGGGTCCACGGACATGTGGAGGTTGCGGACGAGAATCCGCCCGGGAGCGGGCTCGGCGGAGACGGGCGCTTCGCGCAGGGCGAAGTCCTCGGCTACGGGCCAGCCCTGCGGGCGGCGGACGAGGTGCCACTCACGGCTGACGGCGGGGATCTCGGACATGCGGCGCTCCTGGGGGGTGAATACTTCACGACGTGAAACAACCATGCTCCTAGATATTTCATGTTGTCAAGTAACTCGGTACGCTGGACGCATGCCAAGCCGTCGCGCAGACCCACTGACCCTTGAGGTCGTCGAGCTCATCGGCGACGTCGTGACCCGCTACCACGAGGAGTACGAGCACGCCGCCGCCCGCCACCAGCTGACCGGCGCCCAGGCCCGCGTGCTGGGGCTGCTCTCCCTGGAGCCGACGCCGATGCGCCGCATAGCGCAGAAGCTGAAGTGCGAGCCGTCGAACGTCACCGGCATCGTGGACCGGCTGGAGACCCGCGGCCTGGTCGAGCGCCGCCCGGACCCGGCCGACCGCCGGGTCAAACTGGCCGCGCCCACCGAGGAGGGGCTGCGGACCGCGGACCGGCTGCGCGAGTCGCTGGAGTTCGCCCGCGAGCCGCTGGCCGGCCTCTCCACGGCCGAGCGGGCCCTGCTGCGGGACCTGCTCAAGCGGATGCTGGGAGGCTGATCCGGCGCCGCGCCCCCGGCCGGGGCGCCTCCGGCACGCGCCTCGGGAACACCCTGGGGGGTCCCGGGGCCGTCCGGGAACCCCAGGAGCGCGCGGGAGCACGGGAGCACACGGCCGGTGCGCGGATCGCCGGTGTGGAATCGTGGGCCCATGACCGCCCGCACCCCCGCACCTCCGGCCCCCGCCCCGGGCCCCTTCGGACCGGCCGCCTTCCAGCTGGTCCTGCTGCGCCGGATGGCGGACTTCCAGCCGGAGCTCGCCGAGGACGCCCGGCGGCGGCTGGGCGCCTCGCCCGCGGAGCAGCGGGAGGCCAACAAGCGCTGGCAGGCGATGGTCCGCTCGCCCCGGGCGCGCGGGGCCCTGGCGCGCTACCGCTCGGTGCTCGGACCGCCGGAGTCCGCCGGGCGCCGCGCCATCGGCGACCTGGAGTGCGAGGCGCTGCTGTGGCCGGTGCCGCTCTGGCCGGAGCTGCGGTTCGAGGTGCTGGCCGCGCCGGACGGGGCGGTGTGGAACGAGTGGCTCGTCCGGGCCCCGGGCGCGCGGGGGCCCGTACTGGAGTCGCCGCAGGACCTGCTGCCCTGGTCGGCGACGGTGGACGAGGTGGCGCGGGCCTTCGCCCCGGCGCGCCCGCTGGAGGGCACCGCCCCGACCCGCTGGCGGCTGGCCTTCACCGCGCGGGAACAGCCGTACGTCGCGGAGTTCACCTACGGCCTGCTCCAGCGCGTCACCCCGGCGGAACCGGCACCCCGCACACCCTGACCGCACGCTCTGACCACCCCGCCTGCCCCGCCTGCCCCGCCTGCCCCACACGCACCGGCCCACCCGGCCCGCGTCCCCCGGGTCCGCCCGGAGGCCGCCGTCGGGCCGGGCCGTCGGCGGCGGCCCCCGTCGGCCCCTCTACCTCGTTACGCGCGAGTAGCGCGGACCGCACCGGCGTGGCGTGGCCGGTCGGCCCGGAAATCCACCCCGGTGCAGCACCCGCGGGGGCCATCCGGGACCCCGCGCCACCCCCCGGCCGGAGCATCACAACGGGCGCCATGACCGAAATGCCCCGGAAGATGAGAAAAATGACCGTCATTCCGCCGGTCTCCTTGCGTCAGTACTCCCGGGAGGATCTGCCGTGACCGTCAGTCTTGAGCAGTTGCGCCGCTGCCACGTCGCCGTCGACCTGGGGGCGGCCAGGACCCGCGTGTACGTCAAGGGCGCCGGCCTGGTCGTCGACGAGCCCAGCGTCGCCGCGGTGAACACCCGGACCGGCGCACTCATCGCCGTCGGGAGCTTCGCCGAGCGGATGACCGGCCGCACGCCCGACTACATCCGCGTCGTACGCCCCGTCTCCGGCGGCACCGTCGTCGACATCGAGATGGCCCAGCGGATGCTGCGCCACCTGCTCGGCGAGAAGCTGCGGCGCGCCCTGCGCCGCAAGCCCCGGCTGCGGGCCGCCGCCTGCACCCCGCACGACGCCGATCCGCTGGCCCAGCGGGCGACGGTGGAGACCCTCGTCGGGCTCGGCGCCCGCCGCGTCGAACTGGTCGACACCCTGATCGCGGCGGCCGTCGGCTGCGGCCTGCCCGTGGAACAGCCGACCGCCACGATGATCATGGTGTGCGGGGCCGCGACGACCCAGGTGGCCGTCCTCTCCCTCGGCTCCATCGTCACCGCCCAGCGCATCCCGGTCGGCGGCGAGGCCATCGACCACGCGGTCGTCCAGCACCTGCGCCACGCCCATGCGCTGATGCTGCCCAGCCAGGCCGTCCGCCCGCTCCAGCTGGCCCTGCACGGCAACGGCATCACCGCGGACGGCCCGGCCTCCACCCTCATCCACGGCCGCGACGTGGCGACCGGACTGGCCCGTTCCGTCCATGTCGACACCGCCGCCGTCCGGGAGGCCATCCAGCCCCCGCTGACCGCGGTCCTGGACGGCATCGGCAAGGTGCTGCGGGACTGCCCGCCCGACCTGGTCGCCGACCTCACCGACCGGGGGATCATGATGGTGGGCGGCAGCGCCCTGCTGCCGGGCCTGGACCAGATGCTGCGCGACGCCACCGGCATGCCCGTCGCCATCGCGGAACGGCCGGACGTGTGCGTCGTGCTGGGTCTCGGCGCGATGCTCGAAGGGAAGATCGCCCCGATGGTCCTCAACCCGCTGGCCGAATGACGCCCGCCGGTCCGCGGCCGGAGCCTTCCCCCGGCCCCCCGCCCGGGAAGGAGCCCCGCCGGGAGCGCGCCCAGCCCCGCCCGGAGCCCCCCAGGGAGCCCCCCGCGGAGGAGCACCCCCGCCTCCCGGTCCTGCTGGAGGCGGTACTGAGCGTCGGCTCCGAGCTGGAGCTGCGCTCCACCCTCCAGCACGTCGTGGACTCGGCCGCCGAGCTGTGCGCGGCGCGGTACGGGGCGCTCGGGGTCGTCGACGCCGAGCGCTCCCGGCTGACCGAGTTCTTCACCACCGGGATGACCGAGGCGCAGCGGGCCGCGGTCCCCCACCTGCCGGACCTGCGCTCCGGCCTCCTCGGCGCCCTCGTCCACGACCCGCGCCCGCTGCTCCTGGAGGACCTGGCGAAGGAGCCGCGCTCGGCCGGTTTCCCGCCGGGCCACCCGCCCATGCGCACCTTCCTCGGGGTGCCGATCCGGGTGCGGACGGAGGTCTTCGGCAACCTCTACCTCACCGAGAAGCGCGACGGCGCCGCCTTCACCGAGGAGGACCTCGCCCTGTTGCGCGTCCTGGCGGCGCAGGCGGGCATCGCGATAGGCAACGCCCGCCTGTACGAGACCGCGCGCCGCCGGGAGCGCTGGATCGAGGGCGCCGCCGCCGTGACCACGACCCTGCTGGCCGGACGCCCGGCGGCGGACGCGCTGATGTGCGTGGCCGAACGGGCCCGGCTGCTGGCGGACGCCGCCGCCGGGGTGGTGCTCCAGCCGACCCCCGAGGGCGGCATGGAGATCGTGGCCGCCTCCGCGCACGGCGACCCCGGGGACCTGGTCGGCACCTCCATCGCCCCGGGGTCGGCGGTCCTGGAGCAGCTCCTCGGCGGTGAGCCGGTCTTCATCGACGACTCGGCCACGGACCCCCGGATGACCACGCACGTCCGCGAGCGGTTCGGCCCCAGCATGATGCTGCCGCTCCAGAGCGGCGGCCAGCTGATCGGCACCCTGGCCCTGCCCCGCGCCCGGGGCGGTCCCGCGTACGACGCGGTGGACCGGCTGCTGGCCTCGCAGTTCGCCTCCCAGGCGGCGCTGGCCCTCGTCCTGGCCGACGCGCAGCACGACCGGGAGCGGCTGGCGGTGTACGAGGACCGCGACCGGATCGCGCGGGACCTGCACGACCTGGTGGTACAGCGGCTGTTCGCGACGGAGATGATGCTGGAGAGCGCCCGGCGCCGCTCCGTGAACGCGGCCCCCGGGGACACCGTCGGCGAGGAGATCGGCCGGGCCGTGGACGAACTGGACTCCACCATCCAGGAGGTCCGCACGGCCATCTTCGCCCTTCAGCAGCCGCCGACCGACGCGCCGACGACCTTCCGGGGCCGGGTCCTGCGCGAGACGGGCGGGGCGGCGGTCCTGCTGGGCTTCCAGCCGTCCGTGCACTTCACGGGCGCGGTGGACGCGCTGCTCGCGGAGCCGGTGGCGGGCGATCTGCTGGCGGCCCTGCGCGGCGCCCTGGCCGCCGCGCACCGGCGCCGCGAGGTCACCTCCATCGACGTCCAGGTCGTCGCGACCGCTTCCCGGGCCCGGCTGACGGTGCGGGACGACGGCCGTACGGAAGAGGGGGCCCGGGGAACCACGGTGACCTGGGAGTCGCAGCTGTGACCCGGCCCCCGGGCACACCGGGGGCCGCACCGCGCGCCCCGCCGCCCCGCCGCCTCGCCGCTCCGTCCGTGACACCCGTGACACCCGCGACACCCGTGACACCCGTGACACCCGTGACACCGGTGACACCGGTGACACCGGTGATGCCCGCGACGCCCTCCCCTGGCCCTGTCACCCGCCTTAGGGTGGCCCCGTGACGACGACCCGCCCCTCGGCCCGCGCGGCCATCGCCTCCGTGGCCGACCCCGGCAGCTTCACCGCGTTCCCCGCCCCGCACCCGCCCCGGAAGTCGCCGCCCGACGGCCCCCTGGCCTGGACCGGCTACGACGACTCGCGCGCCCGCGCCGCCGGGCGGACCGGCGAGGAGGAGTCCGTCGTCACCGGCACCGTCCGGATCGGCGGCCACGAAGCCGCCCTGATCTCCTTCGAATTCGGCTTCCTCGGCGGTTCGCTGGGCGAACGCACCGGAGACCGGCTCGAAGCCGCGTACACGTACGCTCGCGAGCACCGCCTCCCGCTCGTCTCCCTCGTCGCCACCGGCGGCTCCCGCATGCAGGAGGGCATGCCGGCGCTGACGCAGCTCCAGCGCGTGGCCCGCCAGTGCGTCCTCACCCGGGCCGCCGGGCTCCCCCAGATCGCCGTCCTGCGCGACCCCACCACCGGGGGCGGCTGGGCCACCCTCGGCGCCGGGGCGGACATCGTCCTCGCGCTGCCCGGGGCCCAGGTCGGTTTCGCCGGGTCACGGGTACGGCCGCCGGACGCGGACCCGGCGGCGTACACCGCGGAGGGGCAGTACGCCGCGGGCCACGTGGACGCCGTCGTCCCCGCGCCGGAGCTGGCCGCGGCCCTCGGCGACTGGCTCCGCGTGCTGGCCGCGCCCCGCGCCGACGGCCCCGTCGAACCGCCGGCCGCACTGGCCCGCGTACCGGAGCCCGCGACCGGCTGGGACGCCGTACGGCGGGCCCGCCACCCCGACCGGCCGCGCGCCGGGGCGTACCTCGACGCGTACTTCGCCCTGCGCCTGCCCCTCTCCGGGGACCGGGCGGGCGGCACGGACCCGGGGATGCTCTGCGGATTCGGGCTGCGGGAGGGCCGGGCCGTGGCGTACGCGGCCCAGTGCGGCACCGCCACCCGCCCGGCGGGATACCGTACGGCCGCCCGTGTCGTGCGGCTCGCGGACCGGCTCGGCATCCCGGTCCTCACCCTGGTGGACACCCCCGGAGCCGCCAACGACGCCGCCGCCGAACGGGCGGGCGCCGGCGCGGCCATCGCGGACGCCTTCGCGGCGCTGGCCGGCGCCACGGTCCCCGTCACCACCCTGCTGATCGGCGAGGGCGGCTCGGGCGGCGCCCTCGCGCTGGCCGCGCCGGGGAACCTGTGGGTCACCCCGGACAGCTACTTCTCGGTGATCGCCCCGGAGCTGGCGGCGGCCATCCTCAAGCGCCCGCCGTCGGCCGCGCCCGCCACCGCCGACCAGCTGCGCCTGCGCCCCCAGGACCTGGTCGCCCTGGGCGTCGCCCGCGGCGTACGGGCCCCGGGGAACTAGGCCGTCCCTTCCGGCCCGATACCGTCCGCGCGGTCCGTCAGGCCTGCGGCGACCGGGCGTCGTACCGTGCGAAGTCCCGCCACCGGAGCGCGAGCAGCGCCAGGACCAGCACACAGCCGAGCCCCCCGCCCGTGATCGCCACGGCCGGGGAGGTCAGGTCGGCGGCGGTCCCGGCGAGGAAGTCCCCGAGCCGGGGCCCGCCCGCGACGACCACGATGAAGACGCCTTGCAGCCGGCCGCGCATCTCGTCCGGGGTGGCGGCCTGGAGCATGGTGGTGCGGAACACCATCGAGACGGTGTCGGCGCATCCGGCCAGGGCCAGGAAGAAGAGCCCGAGCCACAGGTTCCGGGTGATCCCGAAGACGGCGATGGCGAGCCCCCAGGCGGCGACGGAGAGCAGGATCGCCAGCCCGTGCCGCCTGATCCGGCCCTGCCAGCCGGAGAACAGCCCGCCCAGCAGCGCCCCCACGGCGGGCGCGGCCACCAGCAGGCCGACCGTTCTGGCGTCGCCGCCGTACCAGAGCACGGCGATGGCCGGGAAGAGCGCCTTCGGCTGGGCCAGCACCATCGCGGCCAGGTCCGAGAAGAAGGTCATCCGGACGTTGGGCCGGGTGCCGAGGAAACGCAGTCCGTCGAGGACGGAGGCCCTGCCCCGCGTGCCCTCGGCCCGGTCCGGCTTCATCGGGGGCAGCCGCCACATCGCGTAGAGGGCGGCGGAGAAGGCGACGGCGTCCACGAGGTAGGCGGCCTGGAACCCCCACCAGCCGACGATGAGCCCGCCCAGCATCGGTCCGGCCATGAACCCGGAGGTCATCGTCACGGAGTTCAGCGCGTTGGCGGCGGGCAGCTGCCCGGCGGGGATCAGGCGCGGGATCATCGCCGACCGGGCCGGTCCGACGAGCGCCCCGCAGACGGCCTGGAGCGCGACGACGGCGTACAGGAACCAGACCCGGTGGTAGTCGAGCAGCGCGGCGCCGGCGAGCGCGATCGACAGCGCGGCGGAGCCCAGGGAGGCGTAGAGACCGAGCGCGCGCCGGTCGACGGTGTCGGCGATGGCTCCGCCGTAGAGCCCGAAGACGACGAGCGGGACGAGCGAGAAGAGGCCGACGAGCCCGACGGAGAAGCTGGAGCCGGTGATGTCGTAGACCTGGAGGGAGATCGCGAGGGCGGTCATCGCCTGGCCGATCCAGGAGATGGTGCCGCCGATCCACAACCGCCGGTAGTCCGGCGAGGTGCGCAGCGGAGTGAGGTCGGCGAATATTCGCCGCTGGGCGCGGAGGGCCTTCGTCGTACGGGTCACAGCGGATGGTAACCGCCGCCCGGCCAGGTGTCCGGGGCCCGGCGGCGCCGTCCTCCTCCCGCACGCCGGCACCACCCGACCCACCCTGATCCCCGATCCCACGCCGGGCCGTTCCTTGCCGCTAACCCGCCACTATCACCGGACATTTGACCGAATCGACGGGCCCTTATGGACGTGTGTTCGGCTCATGATGAAAAAACTCGTATGTCCAGGGAGGCGCAGTGATCGAACCTGGCAACAGCACCACGAGCACCGGCACCACGAACACCGGCACGGCAAGCACCGGCACGGCAAGCACCGGCACGGCAAGCACGGGTACGGCGAGCACCAGCGCCACGGACGACCCGGTGCGCACCCGGCGCGCCGGCGGCCACGACACGTCCCCCGCAACAGCCCTTCCCCTCACCCTCGGTGTCGAGGAGGAGTTCCTCCTCGTCGACGCCCGCACCCACCGCGTGGTCCCGGCGGCCCAGGCCGTCCTCGCCACCGCCGGTGGACTGCCCGGCCAGATGCACGCCGAGGGCACCCGCTACCAGGTCGAGATCTCCACCCCGGTCGCCCACTCGGCGGCGATGCTGCGCGAGGAACTCGCCGCCCTGCGGCGCGCCCTCTCCCGGGCCGCCCGCGCCCACGGCTGCCGGCTGCTGGCCGCCCCTTCGCCGGTCGTGGCCGTGGAGGGACCGCTGCACCTGACCGACGACGAGCCGCGCCAGCGGGAACAGCACCGCCGCTTCGGCGCGCTGACCGACACCCTCGTCAGCTGCGGCCGCCACATCCACATCGGCACGCTCGACGTGGACACGGCGGTGGCGGTGTCCAACCGGGTCAGGCCCTGGCTGCCGACGCTGATCGCGCTGGCCGCCAACTCGCCGTTCTGGGGCGGCCGTGACACCGGCCACTCCAGCTGGCGTTCGATGGCCTGGGCGAGCTGGCCCTCGGCCGGACTCCCGCCACACTTCACGTCCACGGCCCATTTCCGGCGCTCGGTGCAGACCCTGCTCGGCTCCGGGGCGGCCCTGGACACCAAGATGGTCTACTGGGACCTGCGCCCCTCCGGGAACTGGCCGACGCTCGAAATCCGGGCGCCCGACATGTCCCCGGACATCGACACGGCCGTCCTCCAGGCCGAACTGGCCCGCGCCCTGGTGGCGACGGCCCTGCGCGAGATCGCCGAGCAACGTCCCGAACCGGCGGTACGGGACGACGTCCTGCGCCTCGCCCGCTGGCGGGCGGCCCACGACGGGCTGGAGGGGTTCGGCCTCGACCCGTACACGGGCGCGGAACTCCCGGCGGCCGACCTCGCGGAGACCCTGCTCACCCTGGTCGCCCCCGAGCTGGCCGCGACCGGCGACCTCGACCACGCGGCGAAGACCCTGGCCACCCTCCTGCGCGACGGCTCGGGCGCCCACCGCCAACGCACGGCCTACGCCCGCCGCCAAGACCTGACGGACGTACTCCGCCACCTGGTGGACGAGACTGAGGACTTCTGACCCCACCCCAACAAACACCAAAGCCGCAGGTGCAATCGTTTCTGCACCTGCGGCTTACGGTGGCACGCCTCACCTGTGAAAACGCCGAAGGAGCGGACACACCCACCCGCCCCATCCCCCTCAAACAGACAGCGCCCAGGCGCCCGCCACCCCCTCCCCATGACCTCACAGTCAGGACCATCCCCGCGGGCGCGGGGGCGACGTCACCGCCCTCGGCAACGACCCGCGCGGCCTCGGACCATCCCCGCGGGCGCGGGGTCGACACGGAGAACAGCGTCAACATGACGCTGAACCACGGACCATCCCCGCAGGCGCGGGGTCGACACACCGACGAGCTGACGTACACCCCCCACGATCGGACCATCCCCGCGGGCGCGGGGTCGACCCCCGCCGGCGCGGACACGCAGGCCGGGACATCGGACCATCCCCGCGGGCGCGGGGTCGACCAGGCGTCGCAGAGTGCTCATGCCGCCATCCCCGGACCATCCCCGCGGGCGCGGGGGGTCGACACCTTCGTCCATCCCTCCCAGATCCACCCGTCCGGACCATCCCCGCGGGCGCGGGGTCGACGGCCCTGGAGCCGGAGTTCGAGGGCTGGACCGTGGACCATCCCCGCGGGCGCGGGGTCGACGAGGGTGATCTCTGTGTCCGCACCCGTTACATCGGACCATCCCCGCGGGCGCGGGGTCGACCCTCTGTGCCGTCATCCAGTCGTTCCACGTGGCGGACCATCCCCGCGGGCGCGGGGTCGACAGACCACCTGGGGGTGGACGGTCCCGCTGGTGCGGACCATCCCCGCGGGCGCGGGGTCGACGGCCGCGCAGCATCAGGATCGTCTCGTACTGGCGGACCATCCCCGCGGGCGCGGGGTCGACCGCTGAACGGGTGCTGAACGGGTGCTGAACCCGGGACCATCCCCGCGGGCGCGGGGTCGACGGCCCGTACAGCGGCCAGGGCGTAGGACTCGCCGGACCATCCCCGCGGGCGCGGGGTCGACAGCCGTCGAGTACCGCCGCGCTACCGGCCCGGAGGACCATCCCCGCGGGCGCGGGGTCGACACCGGCCCGGCCTGGACCGGAGGCAGCGGGTCCGGACCATCCCCGCGGGCGCGGGGTCGACCCGCCATCGTCGGTTCCTCCTCATCCATAGACGGGACCATCCCCGCGGGCGCGGGGTCGACGCGTTCCACGCGGTCTGCGCGATGGCCCATGCCGGACCATCCCCGCGGGCGCGGGGTCGACGTCTGCGCAGAGGTCAAATTCATGCCATGGCTCCGGACCATCCCCGCGGGCGCGGGGTCGACATCGAGGCCACCAAGTACGCCCAGCCGGGGAACGGACCATTCCCGCGGGCGCGGGGTCGACTCGCCGCCGGCGGCGAGGATCATCCGGGCGACCGGACCATTCCCGCGGGCGCGGGGTCGACGTTCTACGGATGCCGGGAAGCAGCCATCGCTGCTGGACCATTCCCGCGGGCGCGGGGTCGACACTTGTTGAGCTGGGGGTTTACCGGGCAGGGGGGCTGTTTTCATTTAGTTGTTTCTTGGGGCGGGCCGAGAGGATCAGGCCGTCGAAGTCGACGGG